>NZ_RBKT01000001.1:8133733-8436800 GCF_003633685.1 Micromonospora pisi
CGGAGGTCGGTGGATCACCGAGTACTACCCCTGTGAGCGGGTCGAGCCCGACGGTGAGCAGTGGCTGGTCTCCCTGCGGGTGACCGACCTCGACTGGGCCCGCAGGTTCGTGCTCGGTCTCGGGCCGGAGGTCACCGTGGTCTCGCCGATCGACCTCGTCGAGCAGGTACGCGACCAGGCCGCCGCGGCGCTTGACGCGTACGCCGTTCCGGCGCCGGTCTCGGCCGGGCACTAGGCTGACCGACGTGGTGACCTGGATCGTGCTTGCGGTGGTACTTTTCGCCTTGGTGCTGCTGGTGCTGGCGGTTCGTCCGTTGTTGACCCGGCTACCCGCGCTGGAGCGGGCCGCGCTGGCCTTGTTGCGGCGTCAGGAGCAGGTCGAGGCGCTCGGTTCACGGGCGCAGGCGATGCAGGAGCAACTGCTCACCCTGCAACGGCAGGCCGAGGTGGCCCAGCGGCGCCTTCTGCTGATCAAGGCCAAGCACGGGGAGTGACCGACTCGTCGGTGCCGCCGGGGAATGGCCGGCCCGGTGGGGGGAGTGGCTCCGATGCGGGTTGACGGAGCGTCGTAGTTGGTCAAGACTTCACCGACTGGATGCAACTGGCAGCGTCCAGTCGGGTGGCACGGTCCGGATACACACGTACGATAGGGCCCGACACTCGCAATCCACGAAGACCGACTGGAGCTTTCCATGGGTGCCCTCAAGCCGTGGCACATCGCCGTACTTGTGGTCGTGCTGATCCTGCTCTTCGGCGCGAAGCGGCTCCCCGACGCGGCCCGCTCGCTTGGCCGTTCGCTGCGCATCATCAAGGCCGAGACCAAGAGCCTCGCCGACGATGACAAGGACCTGGCCGAGAAGGCCGACGCCCAGCACAGCCGTCAGCCGTACACGCCGGACCCGGTGATCCAGCCGAGCAGCGTGCACCAGCAGGGTTACCAGCCGCCCGCGCCGCCGGTCAACGACCCGGTGCAGCGCGTCCGCGACAACTGACCCGGGGGCCCGAGCACCGTGGCCTTCGCACTCCGCAAGCGCGGTCCGACGAAGTTCGAGCGGGCCTCGGACGGCTCGATGACCCTCATCGAGCACATCCGCGAGCTGCGCAACCGGCTCTTCCGCGCCTCGCTGGCGATCCTGGTCGGTTTCGGAGTCGGTTTCTGGCTCGCTACGCCGGTCCGCGAGCTGCTCCAGCAGCCCTACTGTGATCTGCCGGGCTCGAAACGCGCGGATGGCACGTGTGAGTTCGTGCAGCTCGGCGTCGCCGACGTGTTCCTTCTCGACCTGAAGATCGCGCTCTGGGTTGGGCTGATCGTCGCGGGACCGGTGTGGCTCTACCAGCTCTGGGCGTTCATCGCGCCCGGACTGCACCGGCACGAGCGCAAGTACGCCTACTTCTTCACGGCGATCGCCGCCCCGCTTTTCGCCGCCGGTGCGTTCCTCGCGTTCTTCGTCGTACGTAAGGGCCTGGAATTCCTGATCGGCTTCTCCGGCAGCAACATCGACACGACGCTGGAGATCACCCGCTACATCTCGTTCGTCACCAACTTGATCCTGCTCTTCGGGGTGGCATTCGAGTTCCCACTGGTGATCCTGATGCTCAACTTCGTCGGGATCGCCAGCGGTCGGCGGTTGCTGAGCTGGTGGCGGGTCGTCATCTTCCTGTTCTTCGCCTTCTCCGCGGTCGTCACGCCGACCCCGGACCCGTTCGGTATGACCGCGTTGGCACTCTGCCTCTGCGTGCTCTACTTCGCCGCGGTCGGGGTCGCGTTCATCAACGACAAGCGGCGGGGGCGGGGCAAGGAGGTTTACGCCGGTCTGGACGACGACGAGGTCTCGCCGTTGACGCACGAACCGGAGCCGGTCGAGGCCGGGGCGCGGGTCGACGCGGTCGCGCCGGTCGCCCCGCCGCAGCCGATCGACAGCCGCTACGACGACATGACCTGAGGGCAGTCACCACGACCATGACCTGACGGTCAACACCGCCCGGCGAACGAGGGATCCTGCTCCTCGGCGCCGGGCGGTACCGTGCTCGCCGTGACCGCCCCTGATCATCGTGATCCGACCCGCCCCGCGTCCACCCCGCTCGGTGACGGTCCGGTCGCCGTACTGGCCAACCCCACTGCTGGCCGGGGGCGGCACCGGGACCTGCTTCCCGCCGTACTGGCCCGGTTGGAGGCGGCCGGTCGGTCGGTGCGGCTGTTGGAGGCGGGTACCGCGGTACAGGCCCAGGAGAGCTGTCACGCGGCCGTAGCGGACGGCGCCGCCGCACTCGTGGCGGTCGGCGGCGACGGCACGGTGCACCTGGCGCTTCAGGCGGTCGCCGGCACCCCGGTCGGGTTCGGCCCGGTGCCGGTCGGCACCGGCAACGACTTCGCGGTGGAGACCGGATTTCCGGCGGATCCGCTCGCCGCCGCAGGGGTGGTCGCCGACGCGTTGCGGGTCGGTCGAACCCGTCCGGTCGACCTGGCCCGGCTGACCGGCCCCGGCCCCGGCACCCGGTGGTACGGCGCTGTGCTCGGCGCGGGATTCGACGCGATCGTCAACGAGCGGGCGAACCGGATGCGCTGGCCGCGCGGCAGACGGCGCTACGACGTGGCGATCCTGGTGGAGTTGGCCCGACTCCGGCCACGCTCCTACGTGATGCGGCTGGACGGGGTCGAGCACCGGTTCGACGGGGTGCTGGTGGCGATCGGGAACTGTGCCAGTTACGGCGGCGGCATGCGGATCTGTCCGGACGCCGATCCCGCTGACGGACTGCTCGACGTGGTGGTCGCCGGGGCGGTGGGTCGGGGCACACTGATGCGGATCAAGCCGCGGGTCTATCGGGGTACGCACGTCGACCACCCGATGGTGCGGGGTTACCGCGCCCGGCGGGTCGAACTCGACGCCGCCGAGGAGATCGTCGGGTATGCCGACGGCGAGCGGATCGGCCCGCTGCCGGTGACGGTCACGGCCGTACCCGGCGCGGTGCGACTGCTCCGCTGAGCGGCCGGTCGCGGGAACGGGATCGGCCCCGCCCGCCGTCAGTCAGTCGTTCTTGCCGATCGCCAGGTCGATGACCGCGCCCAGTCCGTTCGCCCGGCCGGCCTCGGCGGCCGGCAGCACCAGTGCGGCACAGCCGGCGCGGACCGCACCCGCGTCCGCTGGGCTGTCGCCGACCATCAGCGCCCGCTCCGGGTCGACCCGCAGCGCGGCGCAGGCCCGCCGGAAGATGTCCGGGTCGGGCTTGCAGCGGCCCACCTCGTATGAGAGCACGTATGCGTCGATCAGTTCGTCGAGGCCCCAGGCGGCAAAGTGCGGCCGGATGTCGAAGCCGATGTTGCTGACCACCGCGACCGGGATCTCAGCCGCCCGGAGCGTGTGCAGGGCGGCCGCGGTGTCGGTGTAGGGCACCCACCCCTCGGGGCGGAGCAGTCGCTCGTAGAGCGCCTCGGCAAGCCCTTCGACCCCGGTGTTCACCGTGCCGGCGAGCCCGGTGTACGCGGCCCGGTGGGCGTACTCGTAGAGGTCACGGTTGGCCCACACCTCGGCCAGTTGCGGCGGGATCCGGTTCGGCAGCGGTCCACCGGCCCGACCGGCGGTGATCAACCGGTCGGCGAGGATGGTGGCCCGGCCCCGGTCGAGCGCGGTTCCGCACTCGGCGGCACCGGCGACGACCCAGGAGATCGGATCCTCGACCTGGGCGAGCGTGCCGTGGAAGTCGAAGAGCACCGCCTCGACCGGCCGGCGTGGTGGTGCCGTGATCGCGCTGGCGGGTCCGCTCGGCGTACGGGGCTTGGGCGGTTCGGCATGGTCCGGCACGTCGTGCACCCTACCGACCGGGTCCGACCCGTCTGTTCGACGGCCTCGCCAACCGCGTGCTGTCGGCACGCACTAATCTTGACCCTATGTCGAGCCCCGCCGAGCGGTACGCAGCGGCGCGCCGCCGGGCCGCGCAGGTCAGCAACTTTCCCGCGCTGGAAGAGTTCGCCCTCGATCTAGGGTTTGATCTTGATGATTTCCAGCGCTCAGCGTGCGAGGCGCTGGAGCGGGGCAGCGGGGTTCTGGTCTGTGCCCCGACCGGTGCCGGCAAGACCGTGGTCGGCGAGTTCGCCGTCCACCTGGCGCTGCGCGACCGCCCGACGGCGGTGGGCGTGGACGGCCCCGTGGTCGACGGTGACCTGGTCACCGGGGACAACGCGGTGGTCGCCCGCTCCGAGCCGGTACGGAAGTGCTTCTACACGACGCCGATCAAGGCGCTGTCGAACCAGAAGTACCACGACCTGGTCGACCGGTACGGCGCCGACAAGGTCGGCCTGCTGACCGGCGACAACGCGATCAACGGCGACGCCCCGGTGGTGGTGATGACCACCGAGGTGCTGCGCAACATGCTCTACGCCGGCTCCGCGACCCTGGCCGGCCTGGCCTACGTGGTGATGGACGAGGTGCACTACCTCGCCGACCGGTTCCGGGGCGGGGTCTGGGAAGAGGTGATCATCCACCTGCCGGAGTCGGTGACCCTGGTGTCGCTCTCGGCCACCGTCTCCAACGCCGAGGAGTTCGCCGACTGGCTGGTCACCGTACGGGGCGAGACCGAGGTGGTGGTCAGCGAGCACCGACCGGTCCCGCTCTGGCAGCACATGCTCGTCGGCCGGCGCAACTTCGACCTCTTCCATGACGCCGACGCGGCGCGTAAGCACGACGTCCACCCCGAACTGCTCCGTTACACCCGGGAGATGCTGCGCCGGCTGGAACTGGGCGACGGCCGTACCCACGGGCCGGGCTGGGGGCGCAGCGGCGGCCGTGGACCACGTTGGCACGGTCCCTTGCGGCACGAGATCGTCGAGCGGCTGCAACGCGAGGAACTGCTGCCGGCGATCCTGTTCATCTTCAGCCGGGCCGGCTGTGACGCGGCGGTCCAGCAGTGCCTCGCCGCCGGGCTGCGGCTGACCACGCCGGAGGAGCGGGTCGAGATCCGTCGGGTGGTCGAGGGGCGGATCACCAGCATCCCCGCCGAGGACCTCGCGGTGCTCGGCTACTGGGAGTGGCTCGACGGGCTGGAGCGCGGTCTCGCCGCCCACCACGCCGGCATGCTGCCCGCCTTCAAGGAGGTGGTCGAGGAACTCTTCGTCCGGGGACTGGTGAAGGCGGTCTTCGCCACTGAGACCCTGGCGCTGGGAATCAACATGCCGGCTCGGTGTGTGGTGCTGGAGCGACTGGTGAAGTTCAACGGCGAGGCCCACGTGGACCTGACGCCGGGGGAGTACACGCAGCTCACCGGCCGGGCCGGGCGTCGGGGGATCGACGTCGAGGGGCACGCGGTGGTGGTCTGGTCGCCGGAGGTGGACCCCCGGCAGGTGGCCGGGCTGGCGTCCACCCGGACCTATCCGCTCCGGTCGAGCTTCCGGCCGTCGTACAACATGGCGGTCAACCTGGTCGGCTCGGTCGGCGCCGAGCCGGCCCGGGTGCTGCTGGAGTCGTCGTTCGCGCAGTTCCAGGCGGACCGCTCGGTGGTCGGCCTCGCCCGCCAGGTGCAGCGCAACGTGGAGACGATGGAGGCGTACGCGGCCGAGGCGCAGTGCCACCACGGCGACTTCGACGAGTACTTCTCGCTCCGTTCGATGATCGGGGAGCGGGAACGGGCGCTCAACCGGCAGGGGCAGACCCAGCGCCGCAACGCCGCCGTAACCGCGCTGGAGCGGCTGCGGGTGGGTGACGTGATCCGGGTGCCGACCGGGCGTCGGGCCGGCCTCGCGGTGGTGCTCGAACCGGGTGCCCCCGGGTTCGGAGAGCCCCGCCCGCTGGTGCTCACCCAGGACCGGTGGGCGGGCCGGGTCACCCCGGCCGACTTCACGACGCCTGCCGAGGTGCTGGCCCGGATCCGGGTGCCGAAGAACTTCAACCACCGCTCGCCGGCGGCCCGGCGGGACCTGGGGGCGGAGCTGAACAGCCTTGGGCTGGACCGCCGTTCCCGGCGGGGCGCCCGGGGACGTGGCGGTGCGGGTGAGGACGACCGGCTGGCGCAGTTGCGCGCCGAACTACGCCGGCACCCCTGCCACGCCTGCAACGAACGGGAGGAGCACGCCCGCTGGGCGGAGCGCCGTCGCCGGCTGGAGCGGGACACGGACGAGCTTCGTGAGCGGGTGGCCGGCCGGACCGGCTCGCTCGCTCGTACCTTCGACCGGATCTGTGGCCTGCTCGCCGCGCGCGGCTACCTGACCGCGGACGGCGAGGTGACCGACGCGGGCCGGATGCTCGGTCGGATCTGGACCGAGGCGGACCTCCTGGTCGCCGAGTGCCTGCGGCGCGGGATTTGGGACGGGCTAGCCCCGGCCGAACTGGCGGCGGCGGTCTCGGTGGTGGTGTTCGAGGCGCGGCGGGACAGCGAGGAGCGGGCCTCGGTGCCGCGCGGCGGTGTCTCCGACGCCGTCGACGCCACCCTGCAGCTCTGGAGTGAGCTGGAGGCCGACGAGGCGTCCCGGGGGCTGGAATCGACCCGTGAGCCGGATTTGGGGTTCGCCTGGCCGATCTACCGGTGGGCCCGGGGAGAGGCCCTGACCAAGGTGCTGGGCAGCGGGCACAACCTCGACGGCGATATGCCCGCCGGCGATTTCGTCCGTTGGACCCGGCAGGTTGTCGACCTGCTCGGCCAGCTCTCGAACGCGGCCGGCGCCAGCGCCGAGCTGCGGGCTACCGCTCGTCAGGCAATGGTGGCGATAAACCGAGGAGTTCTCGCGTATCACGCGGCGACGTGAGCGGGCGATCAGCTCTCCGGTTACTCTCGGCAAACTTCGGTTGATCTAGCCGGCACGATCCGGCATTTCTCCGCCATCTGCCCCGATGTTCATGATCTTGCGCTTGCGCCTGGTCACCAGCTTGATCATCATGCCTGGGAAAGACACAGTGCATCCAGATGACAAGGCGAACAGGGGCAAGCATGGCCGAGATTCATCACTTCGCGTACGGGTGGTTGACCCCGTCCGCGAGCTATCTCCTGGCGGTGCTCGGTTCCGCGCTCGGGCTCACCTGCACCGTCCGGCTGCGCCAGGCGTCGAACGCCCGCCAGCGGGTCTGGTGGCTGATCCTGGCCGCCTGGGCGATCGGTGGCACCGCGATCTGGACCATGCACTTCATGGCGATGCTCGGCTTCTCCGTGGTCGGTACCGCGATTCGCTACGACATCGGCCTCACCGCAGCGAGCGCGGTGCTCGCCGTGGTGACCGTCGGCATCGGGCTCTTCGTCGTCGGCCTGGGCCGGACGTCGGTGGTGAAGGTCCTGATCGGCGGTCTCTTCACCGGGCTGGGCGTCGCCGCCATGCACTACGTCGGCATGGCCGCGATGCGGCTCAACGGGCATGTCGCCTACGGACGTGACCGTGTCATCGCCTCGGTGGTGATCGCGGTCGTCGCCGCCACCGTGGCCCTCTGGCTCGCGGTGACGGTAAGGGGCCGGTGGGCCATCGCCGGCTCGGCGCTGGTGATGGGGATCGCGGTGAGCGGCATGCACTACACCGGCATGTCGGCGATGTCGGTGCAGCTGCACGACCGGATCAGCGGCGCGCAGCCGGGCGCGAGCGCGTCGACGCTGCTGCTGCCGATCGTGCTCACCGTCATCTTCGGACTGATCACGCTGGTCTACGCGGTGCTCGCCGCACCCACCGAGGAGGACCGGGCCGCCGTCGCGTACCTGAACGTGCGCGGTGTCACCGACCGCGTCTCCTGACCCTTCCCCGAACCCCCACCCGGTGGGCCACCGCTGACGAGCGCGCACGGCTGATGCCGGGCCGTCGCGGGCCCGCTCCTCCCGACGGGCGCGGCGTAGCCGTTCCCGGCCAGGAGCGGGCCCGCGGCGGGGCTCAGGCGCCGGCGGCCAGGGCGTCGACCAGACGGCGGCAGGAACTGGCGAGGTTCCACTTCTCGGCAACCGTGAGCAGACGATCCGGGTCGACCGGAGAGGTCGGCAGCCGGGTGTCGAGGGCGGGCAGCGGCACGTCCAACGCGACCCGTACCACCTGGGGTGCGACCGCCAGGTAGTCCAGCGCGGCGACGAGCTTGGTCCGCAGGCCCGGGGCGAAACCGGACGTCGGGTCGTCCAACGCGGCCAGGATCCCGGCGAGGCTGCCGTACCGTTCGATGAGTCGGGCGGCGGTCTTCTCGCCGACCCCCGCCACCCCGGGCAGGCCGTCGCTCGGGTCGCCACGCAGCGCCGCGAAGTCGGCGTAACCGGCGGCCGGCACGCCGTACTTGGCGCGTACCGCGGCGTCGTCGCAGTCCTCCAGCTTGGCCACTCCCCGGCCGCAGTAGAGCAGCCGGACCGGGGTGGTGTCGTCGATCAGCTGGTACAGGTCGCGGTCGCCGGAGGCCACCTCGACCGGTCCAGGTTGGGTGGTGGCGAGGGTGCCGAGTACGTCGTCCGCCTCGTACCCGTCGGCGCCGATCGCCGGGATGCCGATCGCGGCCAGCACCTCGAGCAGCAGCGGCACCTGGGGGACCAGCGTGTCCGGCACCACCTCACCACCGGCCGGCGCGACCCGGTGCGCCTTGTACGAGGGGAGCAGCGCCACCCGCCAGGCCGGTCGCCAGTCGTAGTCCAGCGCGCAGACGAGCCGGTCCGGCCGGCGGGTCCGGATCAGTGTGGCGAGCATGTCCAGAAAACCCCGGACGGCGTTGACCGGGCTGCCGTCCGGGGCACGGGCCGCTGACTCCGGAATGCCGAAGTAGGCCCGGAAATAGAGGCTTGGCGCGTCGACGAGGAGCAGGGGGCGTCGGTCGGTCACGTACGACAGCCTGGCACAGTCGCGGCTCGTGCCGGAGCCGACGCCCCGGCACGAGCCGCCCAGGCGGTACGTCAGGAGTGGCCGCGCACCGGGTGTGGCCGGTACGGCGCCTCCAGCGCGGCACGTTCGTCGTCGTCGAGAGTGATCCCGACCGCGGCGACCGCGTCCTCGATGTGGCCGGGCTTGGTGGCACCGACGATCGGGGCGGTCACCGCCGGCTGGTGCAGCAGCCAGGCGAGGGCCACCTGCGCGGACGGCAGCCCACGCTGGTCGGCGATCCGGTCGACGACGTCGACCACGGCGAAGTCGGACTCGTCGTAGAGGGTGTCGCCGAAGCTGTCCGAGTGCGCCCGGGTGGTCCGCCGTTCGTCGCCCCGGCCACGGGTGCCGGCCAGGAGGCCGCGCGCCAGCGGACTCCACGGGATGACGCCGACGCCCTGGTCGAGGCAGAGCGGCAGCATCTCCCGCTCCTCCTCGCGGTAGACGAGGTTGTAGTGCGGCTGCATGGAGCTGAACGGGGTCCAGCCGTTGCGCTCGGCGACGTGCTGCGCCTTGGCGAACTGCCAGGCGTACATGCTCGACGCACCGAGGTAGCGGGCCTTGCCGGCGCGCACCACGTCGTGCAGCGCCGACATGGTCTCCTCGATCGGGGTGTCGTAGTCCCAGCGGTGGGTCTGGTAGAGGTCGACGTGGTCGGTGCCGAGACGGCGCAGCGAGTCGTCGATCGAAGCCATGATGTGCTTGCGGGACAACCCCCGGTCGTTCGGGCCGTCACCCATCTGGTTGTAGACCTTGGTGGCCAGCACGTAGTCGTCGCGCCGGTCGAAGAGCTTGCCGAGGAGTCTGCCGGTGACCTCCTCGCTGGCGCCGATGGAGTAGACGTCGGCGGTGTCGAAGAAGGTGACACCCAACTCGACCGCGCGCCGGACCAGCGGTTCGGCCCCGTTCTCGTCGAGCACCCAGTCCCGCCAGGTCGGGGATCCGTAGCTCATCATGCCGAGACAGACCCGCGAGACCCGCAGACCGGTGGCGCCGAGCCGTACGTATTCCATAGTCATGACGTTCAGCGTAGGCGGCATGC
This sequence comes from Micromonospora pisi, assembly GCF_003633685.1. NCBI lineage: Bacteria > Bacillati > Actinomycetota > Actinomycetes > Micromonosporales > Micromonosporaceae > Micromonospora > Micromonospora pisi. Next base: position 8,143,570 of record NZ_RBKT01000001.1, read on the forward strand.
TGTGGGCATGGACTTCGTACCCGGATTGGTGCTCTGTCGGCGTTTTCACGAGGAGGTGGTCGGTCCCGCCATCCGGCGTGACTTCCCTGATCTGCGGTACGCGGCGGCTCGGCTGGACACCGGGTCGGAACTGTTCGGTCTGGATACACCGCGCTCGATCGACCACGACTGGGGGGCACGTGTGCAGGTCTTCGTGGGGCCGGGTGACGCGGACCGGGCGGCGGAGATCGGCGCGACGGTGGGGGCGGCGCTGCCACCGTTCTTCCTGGGCTACCCGACCCGGTTCGCCGGGGGACCCGAGGCCCGGCTGGGGGTGCTCGCCGTCGGCGGTGAGCGGCACGGGGTCCAGGTGCTGGTGCTGGACGAGTGGCTGTCGTACGCGCTCGGGTTCGACCCCCGGTCGGGGGTGACGGTCGCCGACTGGATGGCCGTACCGACCCAGCGGTTGGCGGAGGTCACCGCCGGGGCGGTGTTCCACGACGAACTCGACGGAGCGTTGGGCCGGGTACGCGCGGCGCTCGCCTGGTACCCCGACGACGTGTGGCGGTACGTGCTGGCCGCGCAGTGGACCCGGGTCGCCCAGGAGGAACACTTCGTCGGTCGGTGTATGGAGGTGGGCGACGAGTTGGGGTCGCTGGTCGTGGTCGGGCGCCTCGCACGGGATCTGATGCGGCTCTGCCTGCTGCTGCGTCGCTGCTATCCGCCGTACGGGAAGTGGCTCGGCAGCCGTTTCGCCCAGTTGCCCGGCGTCGCTCCGATCGCCGACGCGTTGCGTACGGCGCTGGGCGCGGGTGCGGTGACGGGCTGGCCCGAGCGGGAGGCGGGGCTGGCCCGGGCGCTGGAGAAGGTGGCGGACTGGACCAACGAGACCGGGCTGGCCGAGCCGCTGGAGACCGGCGTACGGAGATTTCATGATCGGCCTTTCCTGGTGCTCGACGCCGGTCGGTTCGCCGCTGCCCTGCGTGCGGCGGTCACCGACCCGGTCCTGCGGGCGCGGCCGCTGGTGGGTGCGGTGGACCAGTTCGTCGACAACACCGACGTACTCGGCGACGCCGGTCGTTCGAGGGCGGTCACCCGGGGTATCCACCCGATGTGACCTCCTCGGGTGACGGCGCTCACCCGAACGACCGTTAAGCTGTGGGTGTGCGCACAGACGACCTCTACCCACCACAGCGGCTCGCCGCCGCGCAGGCGGCCACCGCCCGCGCCGGGCTGGACGCCCTGCTGATCACCCCCGGCTCCGACCTGCGCTACCTGACCGGCTACCACGCCCACGCGCAGGAGCGCCTCACCTGCCTGGTGCTGCCCGCACAGGGGGAACCGACGCTGGTCGTACCGGCCCTGGAACGGCCGGCGGCCGAGGCGTCACCGGCACCCGGCACCGGCGTACGGATCGTCGAGCACAACGACGGCAGCGACCCGTACCCGCTGGTCGTCCGCGCACTCGGCGGCCCGGTCGGCGCCGTCGGCCTGGGGAACCGGATGTGGGCCGAACAGGTCCTGGCGCTGCGGACCGCGCTGCCCGACACCACCCAGCGGCTGGCCGGGGAGGTGCTGCGGGAGCTACGGCTGCGCAAGTCGCCGGCCGAGGTGGCCGCACTGCGCGAGGCCGGCGCGGCGATCGACTCGGTGCACGCCGGGATGGCGCGGTGGCTGCGACCGGGGCGTACCGAGGCCGAGGTCGGCGCCGACATCGCCGGCGCCATCCGGGCCGCCGGACACGCGAGCGTCGACTTCGTCATCGTCGCCTCCGGCCCGCACGGCGCCAGCCCGCACCACGCCACCTCCGACCGGCGCATCGAAGCCGGCGACCCGGTGGTGGTCGACATCGGCGGCACCATGCCGACCGGCTACTGCTCCGACGCCACCCGGACCTACGTCGCCGGCGGCGCCGCGCCGGCCGACTTCGTCGCCTACTACCAGGTGCTGCACGCCGCCCAGCGCGCCGCGGTGGCGGCCGTCCGCCCCGGCGTACCGGCGCAGGCAGTCGACGCCGCCGCCCGTGACCTGATCACCGAGGCCGGCTACGGGCCGGAGTTCCTGCACCGTACCGGGCACGGCATCGGGCTGGACGGCCACGAGGACCCGTACCTGGTCGTCGGGAACGACCGGGCACTCGAGGTGGGGATGGCGTTCTCCATCGAGCCGGGAATCTACCGGTCCGGCCGGCACGGTGCCCGGATCGAGGACATCGTCGTCTGCACCGCCGACGGCGTCGAACGACTCAACACCGTACCTACGGAGCTGGTGGAGCTATGACGGTCGACCGGATTCTGCCCAGCGACGAGGCCCACGAACTGCTCGACCTGGTAACCGAACTGGCCGACCGGGAACTCGCGCCCCGGGCGGCGGACTTCGAGTCCCGGGCCGAGTTTCCCCGGGAGGTCCTACGCACCCTGGGACGCAGCGGGCTGCTCGGCCTGCCCTACCCGCAGGAGTACGGCGGCGCCGAGCAACCGTACGAGGTCTACCTGCAGGCCCTGGAGATCCTCGCCAGCCGCTGGCTCGCCGTCGCCGAGGCGGTCAGCGTGCACACCCTCTCCTGCTATCCGACCGCCGCGTACGGCACCGAACAGCAGCGCAAACTCCTGCCGGAGATGATCGGTGGCGAGCTGCTGGGCGCGTACTGCCTCTCGGAGCCGCAGGGCGGTTCGGACGCCGCGTCGCTGACCACCCGCGCCGTCCGCGACGGTGAGCACTACGCGGTCACCGGCACCAAGGCGTGGATCACGCACGCCACCAGCGCCGACTTCTACAACGTCTTCTGCCGCACCGGCGGCCCCGGTGCCGGCGGCGTCTCCTGTCTGCTCGCCCCCGCCGGCACCGCCGGGATCGAACCGCAGTTGCCGGAGCGGACCATGGGGCTGCGCTCCTCGCCCGTCGCCCAGATCGTCTTCGACTCCGCCCGGGTGCCGGCCGACCGCCTGATCGGGGAGGAGGGTGCCGGGTTCCGGATCGCCATGGCCGCGCTGGACTCGGGTCGGCTCGGCATCGCCGCCTGCGCGGTCGGACTCGCTCAGGGCGCCCTGGACTACGCGCTGGCGTACGCGCGCGAGCGGGAACAGTTCGGCCGGCGCATCATCGACTTCCAGGGGCTCGGTTTCCTGCTCGCCGACATGGCGACCCAGGTGGCGGCGGCACGGGCACTGACCCTAGCGGCGGCCCGGCTGCGGGACGCGGGTCGGCCGTACCGGGTCGAGGCGGCCAAGGCGAAGCTCTTCGCCACCGACATGGCGATGCGGGTGACCACCGACGCGGTGCAGGTGCTCGGTGGTGCCGGTTACGTCGCGGACCACCCGGTGGAACGGTTTTTTCGTGAGGCCAAGGTGTTGCAGATCGTGGAGGGAACCAACCAGATCCAGCGGATGGTCATCGCCCGCTCCTTCACCCACTGATCCGCCCCGGGAGAAGGAAGGGCCCCTTGTTATCGTTTTCGGTAGAGGAAGGGGCCCTTCCTAACACCTGGCGGCCGGGGCACGATGCGTTGGTGGTGTGGGCGCCGGCCGCGGGCCCGAGCGGGGGATAGCATCGGTCGATGCCGTTCTACCGCCTCCGCCCCGCCCGGTCCGAGGACGCCGACGCGATCGCGACCGTCTGGTACGCCGGCTGGCGCGACGGCCATCTCGGCAACGTGCCCGAGGCGCTGGTGGCGGTCCGTACGCCGGAATCGTTCCAGGTCCGGGCCGCCGCGAGGATCGCTGACACCGTCGTTGCCGACACGGTCGTCGCTGACCCAGGTGATGTCGTGTCGGGCGAGGTCGGTGGCGGGATCGCGGGTTTCGTGACCGTGGTCGACGACGAGGCCGAGCAGGTCTACGTGGCGTACGAACATCGTGGCTCCGGTGTCGCGCAACAGCTGCTCGCCGAGGCTGAGCGGCTCATCGCCACGGCAGGTCACCGGCGCGCGTGGTTGGCGGTCGCCGACGGCAACGCGCGGGCTCGGCGGTTCTACGCGAGGTGCGGATGGACCGACGACGGGATGTTCGACTACCGGGTGGAGGTGCAGGGCGGGACGGCGATCCTGGCGGTTCGCCGTTACGTCAAGGCGCTCTGACCCGGACCGGCCGGTACGGTCAGTGCCGCAGCGTACGGATGAGGTTGAGCACCTCGCGGGTCACCGGTCGGAGCACCCGCAGCCGGGAGAGGGCGACCAGCCGGTCGATCAGTGGCACGGCGCCGTTGATCAGGGCACGGGTCTTGGCCTGTTCGGGTGACCGGTCGTGCACCCAGTAGAGGATCACTCCCAGGTACGCCAGCCAGAGCAGTTCCGGCAGGTCGGGCCGGAGTTCCGGGTCGACCTTCACGCTCGATCCGTTCAGCACCTCCCGGAACAGTCCGATCGCGGCGGCACGGGGTTCGGACGATTCCGCCGAGAACGGGCTCAGCGGCGAGGTCGGTTCGGCCGCGGTCTTGAAGAAGGTCGCGGCAAACGCGTGCGACGGGGCGAGTACGTCGACCCCGGCGTGCAGTACGCCGCGCAGTCGGGCCGCGAAGTCGACCTCGCGACGGAGCACCCCGGCCGCGGCGGCGGCGTGTTCGACCTGGGTGCCACGGTAGAACTCCTGGATCAGGTGTTCCTTCGAGCCGAAGTAGTAGTAGGCGTTGCCGACCGCCACGTTGGCCTCTTTGGCGATGGCCCGCATGGTCGTCTGGGCGTACCCACGCTCCCGGAACAGCCGCATCGCGGTGTCGAGGATCAGTTGTCGGGTCTGCTCACCCCGCACCGTTGTCGGCTCGGCCGCAGCGGTCGTCGGTGCAGTCTGCTCGGTCATCGTCGTCACCGTATCTCGGGTCCCGGTGCCGTTCGCGGACGGCGGCCGCGGTGGCGACGACCCGTCGGGCCAGCGGTAGCAGGTGTGGCCGGGCCAGGCGGTCCGCGGTCGCCCGGTAGTCGGCCAGCGCCCAGAGGCAGGCCAGCCACGCGCTGTCTCCCACGTACACGTCGCCGGTGTCGGCCACGACGGTGATGTCCCGCAGCGTCGCGTCGTGGTCGAGGCCGGGAAACCGCCGCCGGGCGGCGGTCGAGCCGGCCGGCAGGAACTCCAGCGGTACGCACTGGGCGCGCGACTCCAGCCAGCGTCGGGCCGACCGGCAGAGTCGGCAGTGCGCGTCGTAGAGGACGGTGAACATGCCGATCCCACCGGCCCCGTGCCCGGTGGGATCGGCGGCTGCTGGCGTCGTCACGCCGTCGCTGGGGGGAACGGGCCGGTCGGGGTTACCAGCGGCAGTCGTCCGGCCGGCGGCAGTGGCGGGTGTGTTGCGTTCTGGCGCAGCCGGCCCCGCCGGTAGCGGTTCAGCGCGAAGACGTTGAAGAAGTGCAGCGCGCCCAGTACGAGCAGCACCAGGCCGATCTTCTTCGACAGTGTCTCCATCGCCTGACTGGTCGAGCCGATGTGGCCGCTGTACTTCATCGCGACCGTGACGTAACCGAGGTTGAGCAGGTAGAAGCCGACCACGAGCAGACTGTTGACGGCCTTGGCGAGGCCGCTGTCGTGGAAGACCTCGGCCAGGAAGACCAGCCCGTTGCGGGACAACGTGCTGGCCACCCAGACGGTGAGGCCGATGCTGATCGCGAGGTAGACGAGGTACATCCACACTTTGATGTCCACGCTTGACGCCCTTCTTGAACGCGTTCAGATTGTGGCCAGCTGAGCGTACGACACGTGTTGAACGTGTTCAAGGTGGACTGGGTCACGCCGCGTACCCGGAGCTAGCGGACGAAAACGTCGACATTGGACCCGGCAACGTCCTGTCAGGACGACCGACCTCCGCCGTCCGGCCGGGGGACTACGCCTTCGCGACGTAGACGGTGTTGGTCGACTCGCCACCGTGCAGCGGGTTGGGGAACGCCACAACCTCGGCCCGTGCGGTCGGGAAGACCTGCGTCAACGCGTCCATGAACTCCGCCTCCGGCGGATCGTCGGACCAGAGCGCGAACACTCCGGCCGGTCGCAGGTGCTGCGCCAGCCGGCGGAGCCCGGCCGGCTGGTAGAACGTGCCGTGGCTGGGGTGCAGCAGATGCCGGGGAGTGTGGTCGATGTCCACCAGGATCGCGTCGAACCGGCGCCCCGGTGCGGTGTCGTCGAAGCCGGCGTCGCCTGCGGCCAGTGCGAAGAAGTCGCCGTGTCGCAGCCGGCAGCGGGGGTCGGCGGCCAGCCCGGCGGTGTACGGCAACAGCCCGTCCCGGTGCCACCCGATCACGTCCTCGAGGGCTTCGACCACCGTCAGCGACCGGACGCGCGGGTCCGCCAACGCCGCCTGTGCGGTGTAACCGAGCCCGAGCCCTCCAACGACCACGTCCAGCTCGTCGCCGGACAGCTCCGCCAGCCCGAGCCGGGCGAGTTCGATCTCGGCGACGGTGAAGAGGCTCGACATGAGGTATTCGTCGTCGAGTTTGACCTCGTAGACGTCGACCTGGAGGCCCGGGTCCCGCCGTCGGCGGAGGCTGATCGCACCCATCGGTGTCTCGCGCCAGGCAATTTCCTCGAACCGACTACTCAAGGTGTCCCTGTTCCGCTTCGGGGAGGTGCCTGATGGCATGACCTTCCCGGCAGACTAGCCCCTGCGGCGACCCGCGTGGAAGCGACCGCCCGGCGCGTCGGCCCTGCTCGGAGCGGTTCCCCGGGGTGGTCGGGGCGTGATTATCGATTGCCGACGTCCCGATGCTGGCTGGAGCATCGACGGATGTTGTCTGCTGAGATCGCGGAATACTACCGGCGCGGTGGCGAACGGGACCGCCTCGCCGAGGGGCAGGGCCGACTGGAGTTCCTGCGTACCTGGGACGTGCTGACCCGGGTGTTGCCCGACCCGCCGGCCGAGATCCTGGATGTTGGCGGCGCCACCGGCGTGTACGCGGGGCCGCTGGCCGACGCCGGCTACCGGGTGCACGTGGTCGATCCGGTGCCCGAGCACGTGGCCGCGGCGGCCACCCGGCCCGGCGTGACCGCCGCGCTCGGGGATGCCCGCTCGTTGTCCGAGGCCGACGCGAGTGTCGACGCGGTGCTGCTGCTCGGTCCGCTCTACCACCTCCTGGAACGGAAGCAGCGGGTGTCGGCGTGGCGGGAGGCGGGGCGCGTGGTCCGCCCCGGCGGTGTGGTCGTGGCGGCGTTGATCAGCCGGTACGCGTCGCTCCTCGACGGTTTTGTGCACGGCTTCTTCGACGACCCTGGGTTCCGACCGCTGGTCGAGCACGTGCTCTCCGGCGGGGTGCACCTCGGCGGTGTGCGCCGCGACGCCACCCCGGAGCGGACCTGGTTCACCAGCGCCTACTTCCACCATCCGGCGGAGGTTGCCGCCGAGGTGACGGACGCGGGCCTGGTGGTCGAGCGGGTCGTCGCGGTGGAGGGACCGGTCTGGCAGGTCGGTTCAGGGTTGGACGGGATCCTGGCCGATCCGGACCGGACCGCCCTGTTGCTGGAGATGCTCCGCCGGGTGGAGAGCGAGCCGAGCCTGCTCGGGGCGAGCAGCCACCTGCTCGCGGTCGCCCACGGCTGACGTACGCCGTTGCCCGACCGGGTCGAGGTCGGCCGGCAGACCCGGTGGGGCGGATGTGGAAAACCACAGAACCGGGCATCGCTGCCATCCGTCCCTGCCGGTTCTCCGGTGGTCTCCGTCCCGGTTCGGTGGTGCGCAGGTTGAGCGCGACTCACCCGTGGGGTGATATGTCCCGGATCACCGGCACCGTGGCTGGGAGATGACGAGAAAGTTACGACGGCGTGTTGACTCCCCACAGAAGCGGGCGTAAACAAAAGGAAAGCCAACACGAGCAAGCGGGTGAAGCCAGATGTACGCCGAGGAACGCCAGCAGGAGATCCTGCGCACCGCCCGGGCGGAGGGGCGCGTGGACGTGATGGCGCTGGCCGAGGGCATGAACGTGACCGCCGAGACGATCCGTCGGGACCTGACCGCGTTGGAGCGGGCCGGCCTGCTCCGTCGGGTCCACGGCGGAGCGATCCCGGTCGAACGGATCGGCTTCGAACCCGCGCTCGCCACCCGGGACGCCGTACTGATCGCGGAGAAGGAGCGGATCGCGAAGGCGGCACTGGCCGAGGTGCCACAGGAGGGCGCGGTCATTCTCGACGCCGGCACCACCACCGCCCGACTGGCCCAGCTGCTCCCCGCCGACCGGGAGCTGACCGTGGTGGTCAACTCCCCGGTGCTCGCCGCCGCACTCGGGGTCCGCCCCAACCTCAGCGTGCTGCTGCTCGGCGGTCGGGTACGCGGCAAGACACTGGCCACGGTGGACGACTGGGCCCTGCGCCCGCTCGCCGAGATGTACGTGGACGTGGCCTTCATGGGCACCAACGGCTGCTCGGTCGAGCGGGGGATGACCACTCCGGACCCGGCCGAGGCGGCGGTCAAACGGGCGATGATCGCGGCGGCCCGCCGGGTGGTGCTGCTCGCCGACCACACCAAGATCGGTAACGACTACCTGGCCCGCTTCGGCACGCTCGCCGACCTGGACCTTCTGATCACCGACAGCAGGCTCGACGAGGAACTCGCCGACGAGGTGGAGGGCGCCGGGGTCCGGGTGGTACGGGCATGATCGTCACCGTCACCCTCAACCCGAGCCTGGATCGGGCCATGGAAATCGACGCGCTGGTACGCGGCGAGGTGATCCGGGCCGCCTCCGCCCACCTCGACCCGGGTGGCAAGGGCGTCAACGTCTCCCGCGCACTGCTCGCCAACGGGGTGGCGTCACGCGCCGTCGTGCCCTGCGGCGGCGAGGAGGGCGCGCAGCTCGTCGCGCTGCTCCAGGCCGAGGGCGTCGACCTGGTCGCGGTGCCGATCGCCGGTCGTACCCGATCGAACGTCACCCTGGCCGAACCGGACGGCACCGTGACCAAGATCAACGAGTCCGGCCCGCTGCTCGCACCGGCCGAGTTCGACGCCGTCACCCAGGCGGTGCTGACCGCCGCCCACACCGCGCAATGGGTGGTGGCCTGCGGCAGCGTACCGCCCGGCCTGTCCGTGCAAGCCTTCGGCGAACTCTGCGCCCGGTTGGTCGGTGCCGGCGTACGACTCGCCGTCGACACCAGTGGGCCGGCTCTGCGGGCCGCCGCCCGGGCCGGTGCTGCCCTGCTCAAGCCGAACCGGGAGGAGCTGGCGGAGGCGATCGGCGCGCCGCTGCAGTCGCTCGGCGACGTGGTCGAGGCCGCCGAACGGCTGCGCGGCTGGGGAGCCGGCGCGGTGCTGGCCAGCCTCGGCGCCGACGGCGCGGTGCTGGTCGACGCCGACGGCGCGGTTACCGGTGAGTCCCCGGTCGATCAGCCGCGCAGCACGGTCGGCGCGGGCGACGCCCTGCTCGCCGGCTTCCTCGCCGCCGACGCGCACGGACCCGGTGCGCTCGCCGAGGGACTCGCCTGGGGAGCGGCGGCGGTGAGTCTGCCCGGCAGCCGGATGCCCGGCCCCGGCGACCTGCGCCGCGAAAGGGTCCACATCCACCCACGGCCGGACCTGGTCCGGCGGCTCCTGGCCCAGGGCTAGCGCGGCCATGGCGACGCGGGCGCACCACACCACGGGGTACGGCGACACACCCGGACCGTTCCGGGCCGACAGACGAATCCACAGCGCATAGGCGCGAGCCATACTCTGCGAAGGAGTCCCCCTCATGGCTGTCTCATACACCCCCGAGGTCGAGGGAGCCGGGTTCAAGGCCCGGGTCCAGCGGATCGGCGGCCACATGGCCGGCATGGTCATGCCCAACATCGGCGCCTTCATCGCCTGGGGCCTGATCACCGCGCTCTTCATCCCCACCGGCTGGCTGCCGAACGAGCACCTGGCCCAACTGGTCGACCCGATGATCGGGATGTTGCTGCCGATCCTGATCGGCTACACCGGCGGCCGGATCGTGCACGGCCAGCGGGGCGCGGTGGTCGGCGCGGTCGCCACGGCGGGGATCATCGTCGGTACCAACATTCCACAGGCATGTTTCTTCGGAGTCAAAAGCTAGGGCATCCCCATCCTAAACGGACACCTCAGCCTGCCCCGTTGCTACTCCGGCGGGTGTCGAGGTGCACGATCTCGCCCGTGGTTTCCGAGTCCAACGGCGCCCCGTCGCGAGCCTGGCTGATGACGCCCTTCCAGAAACCGGCCTTCCTCGTCTGTGTCAGCGCCTGCTCGGTGATGCGCTCGACCCCCGCCTGCAACTCCGAAACCGACTGGGTCAACTCGGCGATCTGCTGCCGGGTGCAGCGGGCCTCCACGGTGACGAGCATCTGGTTCACCTTGATCATGCCGAGGGCGGTCGTCATGGCGGCCCACAGCGTCATCAGCCCAATGGGCGGTGTGCCGAGCACCTTGGCTGCGGTCAGCGCGAGGTAGATGACGCCGATGTTGAACGAGACGAGAGCGAAGATCGCGGCGGCGTTGGTGAGGAGGATGTGCAGGGGTGTGCGCGGCGACGTGGTGTCGTATGGGTCGCCGTGGTCCGTGGTCATGGTGACTGTGCTCCGATCTCGCTGGGGAGGGTATCGGAGGTTGCGCCGGGTGGGCGGACCTCCCCGCCGGGGTGCCGGTGTGGGCTGGCGGCGGTGTGACCGTGCGGGTTGGTGCAGGTCACGGGGGGTGTCTCGCGCTGCCTCCGAATGGTACGGCCCGGCCATGCGTGCATCTGTACGTGTGATGGTCGCCGTACCGAGGATGTCTGCGTGGGTGTGCTGGCGTCTGTTTTGAGCGTGGTCGCTGTGCCATAGTCGCCCGTTGACGTCGATTACTCGCTGTCAACTGAGGTGGAGGCGGACAGCATAGGGCGATGCTTGTGGCCCGCGTCAACCAGTTGTGCGGATGGAATTTTCACCAATCTGTCGTCCCTGTCTCGGAATTGGTGCCACCGTCGGGCTTCTACCAGGGAGTACGCGTCCAGTGCGCGATCTTGACCTCTGTGGACTTTGGCCCCTCAAGAGCTGCCGGCACAACGGAGGTCTTGACGCACCTGGCCCTCCAGTTGATGCTGTACCCCCATCACTCAACTGGAGGGACGGGGGTCGCTTTGACCGCTGAGGATCCGAAAGAGTCACGCATCGCACGCAGGCTCGACACACTCTTCCGTTCGGTGCCGGATACCGAACCTGGCCCAGACGGCAAACCAAGGGCATACACGCATAGACGAGTATCCGAGGAACTACGCCGCCGGGGGGTCGCCTGCTCGCCGCAGTACATCCACATGCTGCGCACGGGGCGACGGGACAATCCAGCTCCCGAGGTGGTTGAGGGTCTGGCCAAGGTGTTCGACGTGGAGCCGAAATTTTTCCTTGCCGACGACGAGGAGGTCAAGGGTTTTGAAGATCAGCTCGCACTGCTCGTATCGCTACGGGACAGCGGCGTCAGGCAAGTGGCGCTGCGTGCGTTTGGCCTACCGGCTGACTCCCTGGCGTTTGTACTAGAGGTGATCAAGCGAGAGCGGCGGCTTGGAGGGCTCCCGCCTGACTCGCCGTGACAGAACGGGGATCTTGGAATTGATCATTGGCATGTGGACGTCTGTGGGGGACGCGAAAGTGGGGTCATCAAAGGCGCTACGGCGAAGGTGCGAGAAGATCGTCGCCGAACTCGACGTGCCCGTACCGCTCAACCTGGATGCGATCTGTGCCGAGGTCAGCCGGCTCACCGGTCGACCTATCACCACTCAGGTAGTAGATATGCCCGCGAAAAGCCCTTGCGGGTTGTGGGTCGCGTTCCCGGACGTGGATGCGGTGTACGTCGCCGGAGCTACATCGCTGGAACACCAGCACCACATCACCCTGCACGAGTTGAGTCACGTGCTCGCGGGCCACACGGCCGCGCCGGTCGACGCCGACGAGGTGTACCGCCTGCTCGTGCCGGATCTTGACCCGGAGTTGGTCCGGCGGATTATCGGCCGTACCCGATATCACGGCGGGGTCGGCGGGGAGAGCCACTACCAGATTCCGGAAGAAGTCGAGGCGGAAACGATCGCGTCGATGATCGCGGCCAGGGCTACCGCCTGGACGGGGACGCCGCCGTTGGGTGATGTGCCTGAGTCTGCCGCTGACGTTGTTGCCCGTATTGGGAAGGCTCTTACAAACTCGTAGGGAGGAGTTCCATGCAGGACGTTATGTACCCTTTATGCGCTCTGATCAACTTCACCGCGTTCATCTACAAGGTGGTAGCCCTACGCCGCAACGGCCGCGACCCCGGCACGGTTGCCCTAGCCGCCTCGTTCCTGTTCATCACCGCGACATTCGCCCTCGCCACCCCGGCGGTATGGGAACGGGTCGACGCCGCACTAGGCGTACCGAACATCACCGCGCTGATCTACCAGAGCTGCGTGATCATCTACACGGTCCTCATCCAGATGATGCTGCTGTTCTGGATGCACCCCACCACCAAGCAAGCATGGCGTGCCGGCCGGTGGCGCCTGATCCTCGGCGTTGTCACCCTGCCGCTGATGGCCCTGTTCTTCTCGCTCGCCGAAGTCGACGAACAACGCACCCGAGACTTCATGGCCCACTACGCTGGCCTGTCCGTGTTGTCGATCTACGTGCTGGTGTACCTAGTTACCTTCACCATCGGTCGAATCGACATCGTCCGCCTATGCCTCCAATACGCCCCGCTCGTCGGCCAGCAGTGGCTACGCCGCGGCCTGCACATCACCTGGGTTGCCGGAGCCATCGGCATCGTCTACGGCATCGCCCGCTTCGCCGATGTAATCGCCCCCGCCTTCGGGGGCGACCCAACCCGCTGGGAACCAGTCGCCCAGCTCGGCGCACTCGGCACCAACATCGGAACGATCATCGGTCTCACCATCCCCTCGTGGGGGCCGCACCTCACCCGCGCCAACGAGTGGCGGCGCCGGTACCGCGACTTCCGCCGCCTACACCCTCTCTGGGCGACCCTCACTGCCGCGTATCCGGATATCCGCCTGCCCGGCATGGTGCCATCCCGGTACGCGGTGGCGCGTCATCCCACGCACGTCGGGTTGTGGCTTGACCGGATGGTGGTCGAGATCCGGGATGCGCAGGGCCAGATGCGCGACCACCCCAGTGTGGTCGAGGCCGGTGGGACCGCCCGAGCCCTCGGTGTCACGGCCGGGCTGAAGGACGGGGCACTGGAGGCAGTTGTGCAGGCGTCGCAGATCGCGGTCGCACTGCGGGATGCACCCCCACGTCCGGCGCAGACTTCAGCCCGTGCCGCTGCTACTGAGGCGGGTATGTACGGCGGCCAGGGGATTCTGGGCGAGGTTGCGTTCCTGGTGGACGTCGCACAGGCACTTCGGTCATCGCCGGTCGTCGCCCGGACTCTCCTGACAATTGAGGTGCGGCCAGCGGTGTCAGCCGCGGTTACCGGTTGATCGGCGCACACAGATGCGGGCGACCCGCACATTGTCAGGATGTGCGGGTCGCCCGCAGGCGACACCCGACCGGTCAGAACGTCGGGGTTGAGCTACCCGTGATCGCCGCCGCCCCGGTGCCGGCAACAGCACCGGTTTCCTCGTACCGGTAGGTGACGGGCTTGCCGGCCTGTGTGGCGTGGTCGATCTCGGCGCGGGTGCTGTCGCCCATGTATTTGCCGGGGCACACCACGATGACCTCGTCGGACATGCCGATCGCCGCGAAGTGCCTCGCCTTGAGGTTGGCGATCTGCTCCGAGGTCGGGGCCGGCTCCCCTGGTAGGGGGAAGGCGGGGGACAGGACGACCACCCCGGTCAGGGCCAACTCCCGTTCGACGCGCCGGAACTGGTCGGCGAAGCGGATCGACCCGCACAGGGTGACGACCCGCGGCCGGGTGTTGGCGGCCCGAGGTGGGTGCCCGTCTCCGCGAGATCGCAGTGCAATATCGACGGCGGTCATGGCGGCGACCGCCTGCGCCCACTCCTCCTCGAAGTCCCGCCGGGAGTTGTCCTCCAAGGCGTTCTCGAAGCCGGACAGCGCCTCCCGCAGCTCGGCCAGCGACGAACTCGCCGACACTTCGGCATTCTGCCGGTCCAGGAGCTGGTTCAGGTACTTGACCAGGCGAACCAGGGCCTCTTCCATGTCGAGGGTCTTGAACACCCCACGCCAGTCGCGGTCGCGGTGCCGGCCGGGGTGGAGTTCGTGGACGAAGATCCCGCCGTCGCTGCTGATCGTGTCGAGTCCTTCGGTGGACCTCAGCTCAAACGTGCGGGTCTTGAGCTCGTTGGTCCACCGCTCGGGGAAGTCGACGGTGACGACGGCGATCGGGCCGCCCCACTCGGCGGTGCTGCGGGTGATGGTGAGGTCGTCACGGGTGATCACGGCTTCACCTCCTCCACCTGCGCGAGCAGGCGCATGGCCGTCTGGTGGTTGTGGTAGTGCGGGGCGCTGGTCAGGTGATTGACCACCTCGCTGAGAGTGGCGTCCGGGTCCTCGGGGGACACCTGGAACTGGCGGATGCAGGGCGGCTTGGTGGTGGACGGGCACCGCAGCACCGTGCCCTCGGGGATGTCGTTCACGGGGTCACCGTCGTGATGAAGCCCGTCGGGTCGGGCAACCGCTGGGCGGCGGCGTTGAGCCCGTCGGCCATGGCCTGGGCTTGTGCCCACCGGGCCGGGGCGTCCGTGGACGGGTCACCGTCCTCCACGTACAGGCTGTCCCACAGCCTGATGATGTCCCCGGCGTAGCAGGGGTTGGGCAACCGCAGGTTCATCCGCTCGTCCTCGGTTGAGTCGGGGCCACTCGGGAGGGCCGTGCCGCGCCGGATCGAGATGTTGACTTCGTCCTCGTCGGTGAGGTCGGTGAGGTCATCGAGGACAAAGCCGTCCGTGTCGGTGAGGATGGCCCGCCACGGGCCGCGCAGGTGCTCGTTGATGTCGGGTTCGGTGGTGGTTTGGGTGTCGGTCATGGCATCTCCTCAGTGGCAGGTGGGCGACGGGGAACGATGGACGCAGTCCCCTCCGGCTCGGGTGGCAGGAACTCGTCCAGCAGCGCGGCCTTCGCCTGGCTGCTGATCTGCCGGTCGGTGCCCAGCACCAGTGCGACAGACATGTGGCGCAGGCGGATGACGTACGCGCGGCGCGCGGCGAACAGGTCGCCGGCCAGGGTGGCGCGGCGGTACGGCTGCGTGGGGGCGAGCCGGGAAATGTAGTAGCCGACCCGTAGGTGGGCGGCCCGGAGGAGGAACCCGGCCGCGATGAAGGCGGGGATCGTCAGCAGGCCGAGTAGGTAGTTAGCCACGGTGGCACCACCGTTCCGGTGTGTTCCCGAGCGCCACCCGGGCGGCGTGCATGATCGCCGGGTGGGCGGTCGCCGGGTACTGCTCGGTCAGGGACTCGATCGCAGCGGCGATCTCCCGCTCGGTACGGGCAATGATCTGTGACTCGGCGAGCATGGCTTCGACCTGGGCGGGGTCGCGGCGGGCTGCCTGCGTGGGGTCGTAGCGTGGCATCAGCCAGCCTGATCGGTAAGGAACCGGTCGATCAGGTCCAGGTGCTTCCGGGTCAGCCCGACACCGGTCTTCGGCGACACGATCAGCGTCGGTGCGTGCTTGGCCAGTGCGGCACCGTCGTCGTGGGCACGCAGCTCCCAGTTGGCGTCGTCGTCGGTCCAGACCAGGGCCCGACCCTCGATTCCCACCACCCGCTCCGCGGCCGGGTACTTCCACCACCCGCGCCGCGTCGACAACGCGGCCAGGCCGGCGAGCCCTTGGGGGCACTCAGTGAAATCCGGGGCGGGGCGCACCGGGAAGTGCGGCAGGTCGAGCAGTCTCGACAGGTTGACCGCCTCGTCCTGCCAGGTGGTGTGCCACCAAATCTCGGCCCGGCCGCGGTCGTGGGCGTCGCGGAGGAAGTCGAGAACGGGGGTGGCGGCGAGGATCGGCCAGTCCTGGCCGCCGCTGCGGGCACGACCGGTGAACCACTGGTGCTTGGGCCACACAGGGGTGACGGGTTTGCGGCTGATGGCGTTGATGACCCCGTCGATGTCGAGTAGCCAGATCGGGGGTTTGGAGTCGGTCATGCTGCCTCCTTCGATGTCTCGTTGCGGTGGGCCAGTTCCGCGTCAACCCCTTCGAGGAGGGCGAGCGTGAGAAGCCCGGACTGCGCGGGTGGGGCCGACCCTTTCGGCCCCACCCGGTGGAACGTGCCGGCGGCGAGGTGCCCTGCAACCCGGTCCAGGCCGGCCAGCAGGTTGGCCCGGATCGTGTGCAGCGTCTCGGTGGACGCGGCCTCGAACCCGCCGCCGGTCACGCCGGGGCCAGATGCGCCCGGCGGGCCCGCAGCAACCACGCCTCCACCGGGGTCCGGTCCGGCTCGTCCGGGAGCACCGTGCGGGCCTTTTCGAACATGTGCTTGTACATGGCGATCAGGTGCTCGGCGTCGTTCAGCGCCCCGTCGGCGACCCGCTCACCGAACTTGTGCAGCTCCTCCGGGTTGTGGACCCGGATCGTCAGCTTGCCGGTGGTGTACAGCTCGTACCCCTGCTGGCACAGGCGGGCCAGGTGCCGGGCGTGCTTCGCCGTGCGTTTCCTGGTGTCGGCCGAGAACGAACCGTCGCCGCGGGCCGTGAGCCGCCCGAACTGGCCGATGGCGTACCCGAGGTACGCGTCCCGGACCCGGTGCGCGGACAGGAACGCCGACCGGATGCCGATCAGCTCGTCACCCAGTGGCGTTCGGGTCTCGTACTCGTCGAGCCACACCAGCTCCATCGCCGTCGGGTTGCCCCCCAACGCGAGCCGGCACCACTTCGCCGCCTCGTGGTACGTGGCGTCCGGCTTGTTGGTGACGTGGGTGTCCTTCGGCGGGGTCAGCCCGAGGACGGCTTCGGTGGGGGCGGCAAACAGGCCGAGCCGATCCACGTCCGAACCGGGGCCGGCCAGCCCGTAGGCGGTCGACCCGACCACGCCGGCCAGCAGTAGATTGGTGGGCACCATTTCAGAAGTCACCATCGGCTACCTGGAACACGGTCAGGCCGAGCGACCTCCACATCCGGACCACCCGGTCCCGGTCGTCGAACACCGCAGCGACCCGGTATCGGTCCCGGACGTGGGCGTTGAACAGCTCCAATTTCACGACCGCGTCGTCCCGGCCGTCGCCGGCCGCGCGCATGAACAGACCCTCGTACGCGTACGGGTAGTGCTCCGCCAACCACTTCTCGGTAGCCTCACGGCAGCCCTCAGACCGGCCAGACATGAAGACCACCCGGTGCCCCGCGTGGACCATGGCCAGCACGGCGGACCGTACCGGCATGTTCGGGGCGTCGCCGCCGACAAGGGTTTCGTCGTACGGCGACCGGCGGCCCTCGTGGAGGCACATGGTCCCGTCGAGGTCGACCAGCACGATCGATGGGGCGACGGCCGGCGCCACGTACTGTTCGGCGACCGGGGCGGTCGGCAGCTCCGGGATCGGTAGCCGCTTGCCCTTGGCCTGCTTGAGGTACCGGTCGAACGTCTTCTGGATGAATTCCTCGCCGACCTGGTCGTGCCCCTCCCGGAGTGCGTCCCGGCGCACGCACTCGTCAACCGGAACCTCCAAGAACTCGTCCCGGATGACCAACTCGGCGCCGACCTGGGCGGCGAGCTTCTGCCAACCCTTCACCGCACTGGCCGGCAGGTTGGTGTCGTCCGCGATGACGCTGACGCCGGAGCGGAGCAGCGCCCGGACCTGGGCTTGGTGCGCCACGGTGATCTGCTGCTCGGCCTCGTCGGTGTAGAGCGGCTTGCCGTGGAACAGTCGGCGGAGGCTGTCGCGGTTGACGCGGGCGACCGGTTGTCCGGCGGCCAGCATCTCGTCTCGTAGTGCTAGCGCGAAGGTGGTCTTTCCGGAGGCCATGAGCCCACGGGTGATGATCAGTTTGGCCATCAGGCCGCGTCCTCTCCGTAGGTGCGGCCGGTGGGGGTCCACCCGGCCTCAGGCTTGGCCCGCTTCCACAGCTCGGCGGTGATGTCCTTGCCGTCGAGCAGGTTGAACAGCGCCCACCGCAGTGCGTGCGGGGCGGCGAGGGCGGCGAAGTCCCGGCGAGGGAACTCGTCAGGGAGTTGGGCGAGGATCAGACCAAACACCCACTGTGCGGCGGCTTCGGCTTCGTCCACCCGCTTCGACAGGGTGTAGGCGACCGCCTTGCACCAGTCGTGGAACTCGTCGGGCAGCGGGGCGATCAGGTCGGCGAGCGGTTTGCCGTCCATGAGGTGCTGCCAGATGACGCGGGCGTTGAATCCGGTGACGATCCGATGCAGGGCTACGTAGTCAGCCTGCTTGATCTTCACCATGCCGCCGTCGACCAGCGACCGAACCACCACACCCTCAGCGTTCGGCCGGGGCGGCATCGCCAGCGCATCGGCGAACGTAGCCGCCGGGAAGTGCTCCACGATCGGCCCGTACCAGGTGCCGAACCACGACGGGTCGTACACCGCCCCATCGCCGATGCCGACCCCGCCGAGGAGGATCAGGTCGTCCAACCCGTCGTAGTCGAGCACGATCCGGTTGGCCGGGTAGACGATCTCGACCAGGGTGGTCGTGCCCGGCGTCGGCCGGAAGCTTGCGTACCGGTTGCGCAGCACCTCGGTTGCGTGCACCGCCTGCTCGCTCGTGAAGGAGCCACGAGTGGCGACCGCCCAACCACCGAACGGCAGCGGGTAGATGATTCCGAGGGAACCATCCGCCTTGTCCGTAACCAACACGGGGTCGTTCAGGCCAATCGTGGCGGCGCCGGCCTGACCGTGGTTGAAGAACTTTGGGTAGGGCCGGGCGACGACCTCGTGGGTGTCGCTGCGCGCGATCAGACCCCGGCAGGTCAGAGTGACCGGAGTCCAAGCCCCCGCGTACTGGCACATTTCGGTGTAGTTGTAGATCACCAACGGCTGCGTCGGGTGGTACTGGACACGCACGTACCCGTCGTCAATCGCCTGTTCCAGGTCGCGCAGGTCGAAGAGATGGTCCAGGTACAGCGGGGCGGTCAGCGTGGTCACCGGGCACCGTCCGATGCGAAGAACCCGAACCCGTCGCGTCGCAACCGGGCGTTGATCGCCGCCGACACGGTTGCGTCGTCCTTCGCCTTCTGGATCGGGTCGTAGGTGCTCACCTCGTAGTCGGCGGCGAACGGGTAGTGGTAACCCTTCGTGGTTCTGACCATCAGCACCTCAGTGCCGGGCGTCGCCCGCTTGGCGCCGATGACCCAGCCCATCAGCCACGACGGCGAATCGGTTTCGATCGACCTGCCGTAGGACTCGACGCTATCGACCACGAAATAACCGTGGCCGGTGCGGATCCCGTCGCCGCGCTCCAACTCGTCGGCTCGTTTGCTCATGGTCACTGCCCTTCCGGGGAACTGGTGACCGGCCGGCGGGCGGCGTCGACCTCGGCGGCCTTTGCCCGGATCACCGCGATCAGCTCGGCCCGGAACTCCGGTCCGCGCAGCGCGTCGAGGTCGACCGGACCGGTCCCCGTGATGGGGTAGGCCACGCACCGGGCCGGGCCGTCGCCGAGCAGGTCCAGGTATCCGGACCGCAACCCCCACGCGGAGATGGCGGCGTCGGCGAACCCGGGCAGGATCTTGATGTGCCAGCCCGGGGTCCAGGCCGGGGTCCGGACATGTTCGTTCCTGATGCGCGGGGTCCGGCTGTTCGGGTCCAGACCCCGGTACAACTCGGCCAGGATCGGCACGTCGGCCAACTCCCGCATGATGTCGAGCACCAACGCCTCCGCGACCGCCCGAGTGTTCTCGGCCGGGTCACGCTCCACGACCGGCGGGGCCACGTAGTCGTGCAGGCGGCGGGCCTTGAAGGTCTTGAGCGAGTTCGCCGGGATGACCTGCTGGTCGAGCAGGGCGGCATACACCTCCGGGGTGATCCGCGCCTTCGGGACCTGCCCGTTGCCGTCCACGATGATGGAGATCTCCGTGACCCGCCCAGGGTCGTCGCCCCAGCCCCGGTCCCAGAACACCGACACCCAGTCGTTGGTCTCGGCCAGCTCGCGGAGGGTGGTGATGGCCGCGTCGACCGTGGACAGGGTCGGAACCTCGGGCTCGGCGTCGGCAATCGGGGTCATCTCCCGGAAGCCAGGCGCCTGGTGGACCTGCTCGGCGTGCTTCCCACACACCCCCGTGCGGGTCTCACCGGGGTAGAACAGGCCCTCGGTCTCCATGCCGGTCCGGTAGTCGTCCACGACGACCCGATGGGTGGCCTTGGCCGGGCACATGTCCGCCTCGGACCGCCACGCCTCGGCGAGGAGGACGTAGCAGCCGGTGGTGTCCTTCCGGCCGCCGGTCATCAGGTAGACCTGCTGCACTGCGATGGCCAGGCGGTCGGCGGCTCGGACGGTGCCGGCGTTGTCCAGGGTGTTGATCACGGGCTACTCCTTCGGGTCGGTGAGTTGGGGGAGTGTGGTCTTGCGGCAGCCGGGGCACCGGTCGATGCCACCCGGGCCGGCGCACAACCAGCCGTCGGTACGCATCCGCTCCCGGACTTCGGCGACGGACACACCGGTCCACGCGGCGTCATCCGGGCATCCGAGGTCGGCGTTGGCCGGGCCGTTGCAGCGGACCTCCACCAAGCGGTGAACGCTCACCGGTTGCCGCCGGCCAGCAGTGGCGCCGCGCGGGGGTGGTCAATCGGGACGATGCGGAAGACGAGCGCGTTAGCGGTGATGATCTGCCGGTCCCGGCTGCCGACCTCGTTCATGGCGTTGGTGTACCGCCAGAACCGGCGCCCGCTGGCGGTGAAGATCATGGACGTGGTGACGCGGGTGACCGTCGTCGCGTGGGCCTCGTACTTCCCTCGCCCGAGGTAGGCAAGTTCGGCCACCGGCTCACCGAGGGCGAACCAGCGCTCGGCCTCGGTGAGCGCGACCTGGCGGGCGATGCTTCGGTTCACAGGTCAGCCCTCGTCTTCGTGCTTGGTCGGGTCGACCGGTACGGCCTGGCGCTCCCGTACGGCCTCGATCAACGTGAGGGAGTCGCGGTGCCAGTCGGCGAGTACGTCCAACTCTGGGACCGACAGGTCGGCCAGGTTGATCGGCGGGAACGCCTGGACGGTCATCGGGTGCCGTCGTTGGAGGCGGCGAGGTTGACCACGCGCACCGGGCCGTTGTGGCGCTCGATGAACTTGTCGAGGTCGCTGCGGAACACCTGTCCCCGGACCCCGTCCGGCACCCACTCCTGATCGGTGGGCCAGAAGGCGTCGAACTGTCGCCGGTTGTGGTCGTCGGCCGGGCGGCTCAGGTCGACGTGGACGATGACCTCCGTCGGGAAGGTGAAGTCCTCCCGCGAGGGGATTCCCGCCGTGGGCTTGGTCGTCTTCATCGCTACTCCCTGGCCGATCGATACCGCTTACATCTACTAAGTTACAGTACGGCAGGCATGATCGCTATCAGATCTATCAAGTTTGTGTGAGATTACTAGGCCGACTTGCACTTGGCGAGCGCGGCGATAGTCGCCAACGCGCGGAACAACGCCCGAATCTGCTCGGGAGTGAGCGCAGCCAAGTCCCCGCCGGTCAACCGCACGTCGAGACTCAGCCCCACCAGCACGCCCATGTGATTCCGGACGACGCGTTGGCGAGACACCACAGGCTCAGGCACGCGGGGCACCACCGGCCGAGACAACCGGAGGACGTGCGACCTACTCGGGTCGATGCCGATCGCGGCGAGCGTCCGGGCCACACCCACGTGGGTGCTCAACGGGGGCCACCGCCATCGGCTTCGCGTTCGGCAATGCGTTCCAATGCCTCGTTGTAGTGGCCGCGAGCCCTCGGTGGCGTGGCTTTCCGGGCGGGCTCATCTCGGCCCGCGTGTGGGCTGCACGCGGCGCCGTGGCTGGCCTTCCAGCCATGCCCGGTTGCCGTGACCAGCCACCAGGACTTGTTCTCCCCGATCAGTTCGCCGCCCACGTCGCAGCGGCGCACCGTGGGGATCAAGGGGTGGGGGCCACTGACAACGAACAGGCCGCTCGCTGGCGCGGGACCCTGGACCGGGTTGACCACGGCGCCGAGGTTGTCGAGGCTGATCTCGGGAGGTATGGGCTGCGTCATCGGATGCCCGCCTTGCTGGCCGCGCCCTCGCGGTTTGTCAGTCCGGCGATCCACGCCGGGGCTCCGCTGTTCGGGTCACCCTCGGTCTGCCGCTTTCGCAACCGGGCCGCGAGTTCGGTCAGCCGGGCCGCGAACCGTTCGAGGTGGTCCGCGTCCTCCACGTTGATCCCGCCGACTTGGATCACCCCGCCCAGGTCTACGACGATCACCGCCCGGTCGTTGGTGCCGACGAGTTGTGCGTGCCCCTGCGGGTCGGACAGGTAGACGCCGGGCGCCAACCCTCGGCTGTCGTCGGTGTGCATGTTGGCGGCGGCGAGCGCGGACAGGTCGTCATCCTCGGGCGCGGGCAGTGCGGTGAAGTTCATGGGTTACGCCGCCTTCCGGACGGTGGACTGCTGCTGGGCGATGAGCGCGTCGACCTGCGCGCAGGTGAGTCGCCTGATGACCAAGCGGTGCTGGCGGTAGACCTGCCAGCCGTAGTCGGTCAGCGAGTAGTCACGGGAGTAGCCGTCTCCGGAGAGGGCACCTTCGCTGAAGATTCCCTTCGCGACCAGCGACAGGACCGTCTGCCGTTCCTGGTGGTCGCCGTGGAAATGGGCGGTCGACGCCCAGGTCTTCCCACCGGATTCCGCCGCGCGCTCGATCTCCTCGGCCTGCTTCTCGGAAAGCCGTACACCCCTCGGGGTCGGCTGCTTCGCGTCTTTGGCCGGGATCGGCTTGGCGGCGGCCTCAGCCTCCGCAACCAGCTCAGCCGGCGCATCCCACGGGCTGCGGCGGTACTGGAACACCAACTCGCCGTACGTGTGCCGCTGCTCGGTCGACCAATCGGCGATCCGGGTGCGTCGCGCCTTGTGAGTCGGTACGAGGGTGAAGTTTCCGCCGCCGGTTGACTGGCACTCCTGGCCGAATCCGCGCCGGCAGGTCGGGCAGATGACGGCGTCCGATGCCATGTAGTAGAGGCGCGTCTGCCGGTAGTCGCCGTTGGCAGCTTCGATCGAGGTGTGGACAAGGTCGACGCTGGTGATCGTGGTGGTCATCGGCTTGCCCTCCTGCGGGTCGGCGCTACTTGCATCTACCAATCTACGCCGTCCGCCACGATGAAGCTAGTTTATCTATCAAGTTAGGCCAAGATCTTTCCGCAGGTCGCAGGCAACCCGCTGTACCGTGACGCGGGGGAGCCCCGGCCGCATATGGCGTGGCCGGGGCTCCCTTCGGTGTGGGTCAGACCCACTCGAACGTGCCTCGCTTCATGCGGCCCCCCTCCTTGGTTCGCGAGCCCTCCCTGCGCTGCCCCTCGGCAACACCTCGCCGTTGCATCTATCAAATTAAGTGATGCGTACGTCAAACACAAGGACATCTATCAAGTTTTGTCTGTCCTGGACACGACAAAACCCCGGACCCACATGGGGACCGGGGTTCAGCCACACCACAGCGGACAGCATTGGAGACCGAGCAGGGATTCGAACCCTGGTGTGCGGTGTTGCAGACCGCTCCCTAGCCGCTCGGGCACTCGATCAAGATGGTGAAGTGCCCCCGAGAGGATTCGAACCTCCGACCCCCGGCTCCGGAAGCCGGTGCTCTATCCACTGAGCTACGAGGGCAGGACCGGCGTCAACGGCGAAGGGCCCACCCGAGGCAAGCGGGCGAGCCCTTCCGTGTCCGCATGACCAGACAACCCATGGAGGTGGGCAACTACGTCGGATCGTAGCGGTACCGGTGTGCTGGTGCGCGTCCCTGGTGCCGACCCAGGTATGCCCGAAGGCGACGGAGTTACAGTCCGCTGGGCGTGCCGCCGCCCACGACGCGCAGAGGGTGACTGACGGGGTTTGAACCCGCGAACCTCCCGGACCACAACCGGGCGCTCTACCAACTGAGCTACAGCCACCATGATCACTTGCGTACCCGCGCCTGGGATCGAACCAGGGGCCTCCGCCGTGTGAAAGCGGCGCTCATCCCAACTGAGCTACACGGGCATCTCCGTCCGCCCCCGCCGCCAGTACGTCAGCGAGTTCGGGCACAACTGACAACCGCTCACCGGCGGCTCACCAGGCTTCGGGGCCCACGGCTTCCCCTCGCCGCAGCACATGCCGTCCTCGCGCGGCGCCGGGATGACCGGGGGAGCGGGCACCGCGGCCGGCGGGTCGACGGGCTGCGGGTTCCGGCCCCGTCGCCCCCACCAGTCACCGGTGTTCAGCTTGTGAGCGGGCGCCGGGTCGTAGTCGTCGGGCGACCAGCCGGGGCACATCGCGTCCAGGGCGGCGCGCAGCTCCCCTGCCGGTTCCACCCGCACGTCGAGCCGGTTGCCCTCGGTCCCGCTGTCCACGTACTCGCCGAGCTGCCACGTCGCGGCGGTTTGGGCGGCGGTCAGCGGGCCGGTGACCGCGAACTCCCGGCGCTCCCCGGTTCCCTGAGCGCCGGCCAGGTACAACAGGTGGACCACGGTTGACAGGCTCTCGACGCCGGGGACGGTGACGTACACGCGGGGCAGGGTCGGATCGGTCATCCCAGCAGTCTGCACCAGCACGCGGCTACAGCTCGTTGCGGCGCTCCAACTCGCGTATCGCGTGACGGTCACCACGGCTCGCCGCAGTTCGGTACCAGTTCAGCGCCGCAACGCTGTCGCCCAGTTCCTCGCACAGCACGGCGGCGTTCCACGCAGCTTCAGCGTCCCCAGCTTCGGCGGCTTGCGCGAACCACGGCAGCGCCTCCGGCTTGCGGTTCGCGTCGCCGTCGAGCAGCAGACCGAGGTTGTTCGCGGCGTCGGAGTCCCCAGCCTCAGCCGCCGCCCGGTACCACCGCTCAGCACCCTCACGGTCGCCTGCCCGGTCCAGAGAGAGCCCCAGGTTGAACTGTTCGACGGTGTCCCCGGCGACCGCACCGGCCTGGTGCCGCCGCCCGAGCAGGCGATGCACGGGGGATAACACGCGGGTCAGCAGGTCCGTCATGCCTACCACTGTCGCATACTGCCTGGCGGCAGGGCTTGAACAAGTGCGGGGACGCCACGGGGGCGCCGGCAGTTCGGCGCCGGCCCGGCGAGGGCTACTGCACGTCGGTATGGGAGCGTGCATGATGGGCCGGTGGTAGAGAACCCAACTCCCCGCCGCCGGGTGGCGACCGAGTTGAAACGGCTCCGGGAGACGATCGGCGTACTCGGCGACGATGTTGCCGCCGCCCTCGGTTGGTCGCAGTCGAAGGTGTCGCGCGTCGAGACCGCCCGGATCGGGATCAACCTCCGGGACCTCGCCACGCTGCTGCACTACTACGGCGCCCCGTTGGAGGTTCACGCCGAACTGATGGCCGCGACCGCCGACGCCGAGGGCGTCCCCGGGGCGTGGATCGTGCAGGCCAGCGGGCCACGTCATCCCCGAGCCGGGACCCAACCGATCGGATCCCGCGCCACCTCTGTCCGCCAGTACAGCCCGCTCACCATCCCCGGCCAGTTGCAGCCCGCCGCTGACCCCAGCTCGCCGAGCTACACGCTCCTGCTGGACGCACGCGTGTTCCTCTCGTGGCCAGGTGACGTGAGCCGCCGGCAGGTCCACGCCCTCCGGGACCGCGCACAGAAGCCCGGGATCGTCGTCAAGGTGATTCCCCTCGGGGTCGAGCAGGCAGTTACCGCGGCAACGCCGTTCACGATCTACGAGTTCCCTGCCGCCCCGACCGTTGTCCACGTAGCGACTCAAACGGCGGACCTCTACCTGTCGGCGGCTACCGACGTCCGTACCTATGGGGATGTCTTCGATCGACTCGTGGCCGACGCGCTTGACATCTCGGCTCCGGTGCAGGGATTCGAACCCCGATTAGGCGGTTAACAGCCGCCCGTCCTGCCGTTGAACGACACCGGAATGGTAGCGCCGACGGGATTCGAACCCGCGAACTCCGGGTTGAAAGCCCGGCGACTTTAGCCGCTTGTCTACGACGCCATGCGTGCCCCGAGTTGGGTTCGAACCAACGGCCTCCGTCGCGTCAGGACGGCGCTCTCCCGCTGAGCTACCGGGACATGACCTTGCGTTACTGCTACCGTCCCCATCGTGACCGACAGCGTGTCGACCAGCCGGGCCACCCTTGGAGACTTCCTGACCCGTGCCCGCGAGGCACGCGGCTTCACCCGGACGGACGTCGCCAGGCATATCGGCTGCACCCTGGGAAAGATCACGGGGATCGAACGGGGCGAGGTACGCACCTCAATCCCCGACCTGCGCGCCCTGCTGGAGATCTACCAGGTCACCGATCCGCAAACCGTGGCTGACCTGACGGAACTGGCTCGTGCTACCCGGCGACCGTCACCGCAGTTGGGGGTGCCGGTGCCGCCGAAACGTGGCACGAGCGAAGTTGGGGGCGGGACCCGGAGTTGAACCGGGGGCCCGCGGCTTATGAGGCCGCCGCGCTACCACTGCGCCATCCCGCAAGTGCCCCTGTCCGGATTCGAACCGGAAACCCGCCGATTAAAAGTCGGCTGCTCTGGCCGTTGAGCTACAAGGGCTTAGTGCGATCACGTTCTACCGATACCCGCGCCGGGCGGGCGTTGCCATGCCGTGCCAGTTCGGCGTCTAGATCCGTAACTCGGAGCGCCCGGCGATCGACGTAATCATGGAGTAGTTCAAGGAACGACTTGAAGTCGTGGTTCGGCTGGGCCTCCAACCACCCCACGTTCGTGTTGCACTTCCGACAAAGAAGTGCTCGGACGCACCGGCCGCACGATCGCTCGCCGGGGCAGCACCGATGATCGTGGTCGACTGCCATGCGAGTCTCGTCAAGACCCGTGAAGCACAGGGCACAGAGACCATCCTGGCTGTCCCAGAGTGCTTGCCAGTCTGCGGGCCGGAGTCGGTATAGGGTCCACATCCGGTTGACTACTCGCCGGTTCGCGTGCTTCTTCAGCCACTCGCTGACGTACGCGCTGTTGCACTTTCGGCAGTAGGTCTGCCGCTTATTCTTTGTGCTGATCGAGAAGTCGACTATAGGCAACGTCTGCTCGCAACGCGGGCAACGTTTCGGTGTGTCTACTATGGCTGCCGTCACCTTTTAATCATAGACCATTGGCTAAAGTCCGGAGCCCGGCCATCAGGCGCCGGCGGCATGGTCCCCCGGGCAGGACTCGAACCTGCCACGCCCGCCTTAGGAGTGCGGCGCTCTGTCCTCTGAGCTACCGGGGGGAGTGGTACGCCGGGTGGGAGTCGAACCCACGGCCTACGGATTAAGAGTCCGCAGCTCTGGCCTCTGAGCTACCGGCGCATAGAGGAAGGTGGAGGAGTCGAACCCCTGCCGTTGCCGACACCCCGGTTTTCAAGACCGGTCGCCCACCGCTGAGCGGCACCTTCCGAAGTCGGGTACGAGGGACTTGAACCCCCGGCCTCGCGGTCCCAAACCGCGCGCTCTTCCAAGCTGAGCTAGTACCCGGTCGGGTTGACAGGATTTGAACCTGCGCCCTCGTCGTCCCGAACGACGCGCGCTACCAAACTGCGCTACAACCCGTAAGTCGGGATAGCCGGATTTGAACCGACGACCTCTGCACCCCCAGTGCAGCGCCCTACCAAGCTGGGCCATATCCCGTTGCGTGCCCCTGAGACGAGTCGAACGTCCGACCTCCCGGTTCGTAGCCGGGCGCTCTATCCACTGAGCTACAGGGGCATGAGGTGGAATGCCAGCAGCGTCGTGTGCCATAATGCTGGCTCCCGGAGCCCTTGGGCTCCGGTCACGTGGGAACAGGGATCGCCCCTCCGCTTGTCATGTGCCCCGGAGGGGCTTTTCTGTGCCCCAAGCCGCGTACCGTCGGCGAGAGTCGAACTCGCTGCCTCCGCTGTATCAGAGCGGCGCCCTTACCACCTGGGCCACGACGGCAAAGCGGAAGCGGAGGGATTTGAACCCCCGGTGGTTTCCCACTCCGCGCTAGCAACGCGGTGCAATAGGCCGGACTCTGCCACGCTTCCATGCGCGCCTCGTACGGGATTTGAACCCGTGACCTCCGCCGTGACAGGGCGGCGTCCACTCCTGACTGGACCAACGAGACTTGACACCAGGGCGAGAGGCGCTGTCCTGCGCCGCCCGTACGGTGGGCCATGACCCCACGCGGCGACGTGTCGTGCGTGACCCTGGTGGACTGTACCGACGTTGCCATGGCGTCGGCCTTGGTCGTGGACCCGATCGGTTTCGAACCGACTGCCTCCGATTTGCAAGAGCGGCGCTCTACCAAATGAGCTACGAGCCCAAACTGTTGCTGCGTACCCGGGGCGGGACTCGAACCCGCACAACTCCGCAGTCTGAGTGCGGCGACTTTGCCAATTTGCCCACCCGGGCAGGTGGTGCTGCGTACCGACGCCCGGTCTCGAACCGGGTACCTCCTGGTTATGGACCAGGCGCTCTACCTGCTGAGCTACGTCGGCATGGAGCCGGTGACAGGAATCGAACCCGCGTCCTGCCGCTTACAAGGCGGCTGCTCGACCAACGTGAGCTACACCGACGTGCGTGCCCTCGGTGCGATTCGAACGCACCCTGGACGGCCCCTCAGACCGCTGCCTCTACCGCTGGGCTACGAGGGCATTGCGCTCCCGGACAAGGATTCGAACCTCAGTTCCCTGATCCAGAATCAGGTGTCCTGCCGCTAGACGATCCGGGAAGGGGCCGGCGGGGCTGCGGGATCCCGCCGGCCGGTATCAGCGCTGAGCGAGCGTCGCCCAGGTCGGGGACGCAGGCTGGACCCGCAGCATCATCCCCGCCTCGGCGGGGGTCCGGTCGCCCTTGCGCTGGTTGCAGTCGTAGCAGCTCGCCACGGTGTTCTTCCACGTGTTCCGGCCGCCCCGGGAGCGGGGGAGGATGTGGTCGACGGTGGTGGCCGCGGCCGGGCAGTACCCGCACCGGTGGCCGTCGCGGTTGAGGACACCGCGTTTCGACCAGGCGGGGCCGGCGGTGTACCGCCACTTGGTGACCACGTACCGGACCAGGCGGAGCACCTTCGGCATCGGGAAGACACCGATCAGCCGGTCCGGCTCGGCTTCGTGGATCTCGGCGACCTGGCGCAGCAGCATCCGGATCGCGTGTTTGACCGGGACCCGGTGTAGCGGGCCGAGGTCGGCGTTGAGGATCAGTACGGCGTCCACCAGGTCCCTCCTTTCGGTTCTGGTTGGTTGGACAGATTGACAGATGATCCGTCAATCAAGAGCGGCTGCGGGGAATCGAACCCCGGTATCCACCATGGCAAGGTGGCGCTCTGCCGTTGAGCTACAGCCGCAGAGCCTTCGACGGGCCTCGAACCCGTAACTCCCGTCGTACCAGGACGGGGCCCGACCGGTCGGGCGAAGGCGTGGTGTCCTGGGCGAGAGTCGAACTCGCACTGTGCGCGTTTTGAAGGCGCTGCCTCCTGCCGTTGGGCTACCAGGACCCAACTCGGGGAGTTAAGTAGAAGTTCCATGCTTTCGGTTGACCTTGGGGGGTCCGCCTAGCGTGCTTGGATCACGAAATCGGTTCATGATCCGGAAACATGAGGTCAACCTGAACGGCCACTCGGGTCAGGATCAGTAAGGACCATTGATCCACCCCACACGAGGCGCCTATGTTGGGCCACCTCAGCGGTTTGACCAGCTCAACCCGCCCGACCTGGGGGAAGGTCACCATGTCACGACAGATCATCACCGTCATCACCGACGACCTCGACGGCACCGAAGGCGCTGAGACCGTCCATTTCGCCTTCGAGGGCCGCGAGTACCGAATCGACCTCAGCGACCACAACCGCCGCCGACTGCTGGCCCGCCTGGAGCCGTACATCAACGCCGGGTTGCCCGTCCGCGGTGACCGCACCGCGCAGGCACCGGCGCAAGACCGGGCCAGGCGTGCACAGCTCCGAAAGATGCGGGACTGGTGGAACACCAACCACACCGCGTTGGGGCTGCCCGAGCCGAAGGGCTACGGGCGGATCCCGGCCAAGGTAGAGGAGGCGTACCGGGTGCACGGCAACCGGCAGGTGCCGGTGGTTGCTCGCCCGGTGGAACCGGTCGTGCCGCGGTTGCGTGTGGTGCCGCCGATCCCCGAGGCTACGTTCGCCGCCGGGTGAAGCTCCGGGTGCAGGAATCGAACCTGCGGGCCCCGCGTCCAAAGCGCGGTCACGGACGCCAACGCCGTACCCCGGAAAGAGAGCGGCCACGGGGAATCGAACCCCGGTTCGCTGGGTGGAAACCAGCAGCTCTACCACTGAGCTATGGCCGCGAACGGTGGCGCGGTTCCATCGTCGCTGAGGACTTGCCCCGCGCCACCGGTTGTCGGTCTACCCCTCGTCTCCGACTGCGCGGTCCATCTCGTCTCTCCGCGCTCCCGTCCCGCTGGCGGGATATCCACTTCTCGCAGGCCAGCGGGCTATGTAGGCCAGGCCGGGCTTGAACCGGCGTTCTCCGCCTTGAGAGAGCGGTGAGCTTTGCCAACAGCTCCACTAGCCCATGGAGCTGACAGGGGCCGGGTGCCTCGCCCGGGAGGTTCCCCCGTCAACGTGCCTACCCTCCGACTCGAACGGAGACCCTTCCGGATTTCACCCGGACGCTCGACCAATCGAGCTAGGTAGGCGTGAAGATCGGGTGTCGCTCTGCCCGCACTCGCGGGGCGGGGACCAACCGCCCGCCGGGTGGTCAGCCCGACGTATTAACGACACCCAGTGGACCTGCCCGGATTCGAACCGGGGACCTCTTCCCTGCCGAGGAAGCGCGCTACCAACTGCGCCACAAGCCCATTGCGACAACCCCGGCCGGCGGCGGGCGTGTGCTGCCGCCGGCCGGGTGTCGTTGTATATGCCATCCGCTGTGGAGTTGAGATCGAACATTCCCGCCGGCCGAAGTCGGGGGATGAGCAGGGGTGACAGGACTTGAACCTGCTGCCTGCGGTTTTGGAGACCGCCGCTCTACCTGTTGAGCTACACCCCTATGAAGTTGTTGCTGTGCAACAAAAAAGCCGCCCGGTCCCTTTCGGGTGGGCGGCTTCGCGGTTCGCATCGCGCTAGCCGCGCCACCTGCCCAGCTTGTAGTTATCGGCGGAGCTTTCGGTCCCAACGATGGGCGTGCACCACTCACCGAGCGACAACATGTGTCGCTGCGGTGCGAAGGCGGCTTGCCGCATCATGTCCGTGCTCCCTGCGTCGGTGTTGCTGTGAAAGGTAGTTCCTGGGCTGTCGCGTCGGCAACGTGTTTCCGGTGCTGCGGCCCGTGACGTCAACGGTACGGGTCGACCGCCGTCAACGCAATGACATCTACCAAGTTTCTTGGTGTGTTGGCAGATCAAACCGCGAGCAGTGTCACGTCCATGCCCCGGTACAGGCCAGGCTCGCAGGTCACCACGGCCGCGCGCATGGCCCGTGCCTCGTGGACGGCGTGCCGAACGGACAGCTCCCCGGCCCAGCCGCCGATCTCAATCGCGGCGTGCTGGGCGAGGGGGAGTGGTAGGACGCCGGGGGACAGGAGTAGGGCGTGCCACGCGTCCATGCTTGCCCCGAGTTTGGCTTGGGCGTCGGCGATGGCGGTGGTGGGAAGCAGGAGGTTGACGGTGCCGGCGTCGGCTTGGTCGAGCAGGGCCATCAGGCGGGGGTGGGCGCCGAAGAAGGCCACCATCGCGGACGCGTCCAAGACGCGAGGTGGGCGGTGCCTCACGCGGCGCGGCGCTCGCCGTACCGGGCGGCCAAGTCCAGATCGGCGGCGTCCTGCTCGCGCTCCCAGGCGGCGGCCTCAACCTCGCTGAGCGGGCCAGGGTGCGGAACACCGAGCACGGCGCAGAACCGCTCGGAGGCGGTCATGGGTCGCTGGTCGTCGGCCATGTCCGGATGCTACCCAACACGGGCATGATCATGTTTGTGTCGGCGTGGCGTGTCCGGGTCACGCCGCTTCTCGGTCAGCCGCCTCCCGCGCGTGCCGGCTCATCGCTTTTGTAGCCTGGTACAGCAGCGCCACCGCCTTGTCCTGCGCGTACGCGGCTTGCAGCAGCGCCCTTCGTTCCTCGACGTTGGCAATCCGGTCACTCGCTGCGATCTCCCGGATCGCGCGGTGGAGTGTGACGGCCGTGGTTAGTAGCGCTTCGGTGAGGTGTTGGGGGTCGCCGGGGTCTGTGCCTGCCGTGAGGGACTGGCTGAGGTTGAGTCCGGCGCGTTGGAATTTGTGGGCGAGGTCCGGGACTGGCGGCGAGACATGATCCACATGATGGATCTTGCCAGGCCGGATCAACCGAAAAACGCCAGCCGGCCCCGAACCGCCACGGCGACCTCCCTGGCCAACTCCCGGCCCGCACGGCACTCCTCGACGAATGTGCTCACTGGCGTTCCTCACTACCCGCTGCGGGCTGCCGGTCCAGCCACCACTGCGGCACCCTGAGCAGGCTCGGAGTCCACCACAGGCACCGGCCCGTAAGGCGGTAACCCGCGCTCGCGGACGTGTACCGCATTTCCACCCTCACCGCCCGCCGGGTCACCGACACTTCCCGCACCACACCCTCCCGGAGCTTCGGGTAGGCGCGACCATCGAACTCGTAGCAGAGCACAGGACCGTCGATGTGCGCTGCGGCTTCCGCCAGATTCACCGCCGCCTCCGCCCGTACTCGGTGCGCATCCGGCGGGCCCGGTCGAACGCCCCACACCGGCAGTGCCGGCGGCAGTACCACCGGTCGACGGGGCCGTCTGGTACCCACCACCGGTCCGGGCCGACGTTCCGCTTCGGCTGGGTGCTCGTGTACCGGCCGCGTTCACGGCGTTCCGCTTTTGGTGTGCGGCTCACCGCCGTCGCCGCCCGTACGCTCGGTGCATCCGGGACACCCTGGCCTGACGCCGGTACCAGTGCGCGCACCCGTCGCACCCACCCATCACATACCGGACTTGGTACCTCGGAGGGTTCTCGCCGGGCCGGTCGATCAACTCGGCGCGCGTCGCGTCCGGGCCGTGCGTCTCCAGTTCGGGCGACCCGTACGGCAGGGTGACCCGCTGCCAGCCGTCGACATCGTCGTGCCACACCTTGCAATCGCTGCACCACAGTGGCAGGCCCCCCTCGTTGCCGGCCGACGGCGCGCAGTCACCGTGCTTCCACCACCCGGCCAGCCTCGTGATCACCGGTGCTCCTCGGCGAACGCGGGCAACACCACGTCCTCGTACACGGCGGCCACCGCCATGGCCATTTCGTCGCGCTCGTCCTCCGGTGGCAGGGCCTCGTACGCGGCCAGGATCCGCTGGTGCGCGGTGGTGGGCTGGTGGCCGTCGAGCGTGGCGAGAACACCGGCCGCCGCTGCCCCGGCCCGGTCGAGATTACGCAGGATCTTTCGGACTATGCGCATGTCGTCCTCGTACTCGGGCGCGTCCGGGTCGACTGGCACCTTGAGTATGCCGGGTATGGGGTTCGCGTCGAGCCAGGTCAGGCGCACGTACTGACCGGACCGCTGGCCGGCGACAACCCAGCCGGCGGCGCGGAGTTGGGCTACGAGCTGCTGTGGGTCGAGTGCGGTGCTCACTTGTCCTCCGTGTTGGGCTCGTCGGGGAAGTAGCGGACCTCGTTTATGACGAACAGGTCGACGTACCCCACGTAGTCCGGCCCGTCGGGGTGGTCGACGTTGTCGACGATGGAGAAGACACCGACCTCGTTCCGGACCACCCGCGCATCGGGCACCCGGCCGGCGATGTCGCGCAGGGTGGGCAGGTGCGTTTCGATGTGCTCGACCAGTTCGGTCAGGCTGATGGACGGCATGGTCAGTCCTTTCGTGCTGGCGCGGCTTGCACATACCGCGTTCGGGTGTCGCCAGCGAGTTCGAGGTGTTGGTTGAGCCAGTACACGTCCGCCTGGGTTGCCCCGGGGATTGCGCGCAGTTCGGTTGACGGCTGCTTTGGCGGCGGTACCGACGGGGCCGGGAAAAGCTCGTCGGCGATGCCGATCGCGGCGAAGATGATTGCGCCGAACGACACGAGGCAGACCACGATCATCACGGTGAACGCCCAGAGTGGCACGGTCATGTCCTCCGGTCAGGCGAGTTCGGGCAGGTGCCGCCGGGGCAGTCCTCCGGAAGGTGCCCGGTGAAGGGAACACCGGCCAGGGCGGCCGAGGCGTCGAAGTGGCCGCCAGCGACGATCGCGAACGCCGCGTCGGACATCCAGAAGTGCCCACCGGCGTGGCCTTCGTCGGCGGTCCACCCCTTCGGGATGGGTTTGCGGCACGGCAGCCCGTCGGGGGATGCAACCGGGCAGGGAAGCGGGTTCTCGTTGGTGCTCGTCGGGGCCGGGTTCGTCACGCTGTCCACGTCCCGGATGTCGTCATGCCGACATCACCCCGCCCGTGTGGACCATGCCACCGGTGGCCGCCTGGTTGCACACTGCTCCGATGCGCATTCGTTCCCACATCCTTGCCGTGCCCGCCCTGGCCGTGGCCCTTGCCCTCACCGGTTGCGGGGGAGACGACACCACCCAGCCGAGCACCCCTCAGGTCACCGCCGTTGGACCGGCGGCCCCCGCCCCGACCACCGCGCCGGCGGCTGCCACGGTTGACGCGAAGACGGTGCTCGACAAGCTCACTGCGGCGAAGGTTGGGCTCACGGCCGGCACCGTTCAGGACGAGAACACCGACCCGAACGACCTCCTCGGCCGGCCCAACGGCTACCAGTCCCGGGCCGCGGCTGACCTGCCCGGTGGTGACCCGGAGGGTGACAAGTTCGGGATCGACCGCGGGTTGGTGATCGAGCAGTTCGCGGACACGGCGGGGGCGGACACCCGGTCGAAGTTCATTCAGGACACCCTCCAGAGCCTGCCGATCATGGGCACCGAGTACCACTACCGGGCCGGTGGCGGCACCGTACTGGTGCGGGTCACCGGCAAGGTCAAGCCGTCCGACGCCAAGAAGATCGAAACAGCGGTCGCCGGGCTGTGACCGGTGCGGGGCGGTGGTCACAGGGTCGCCGCCCCGCCCGCCGCCGGCCGCCGCTCGGGCCGCCGATACCCGGTCGCTCCCGGGTGACCCTGCCGGGAGCATCCGCGAGGGCAGCCGGGCATATCCTCCGGCCGGGCCAGGTAGGCGTCTCCGACGTAGCAGGCCGCATGAGCGCCGTGGTCGTGGGTCAGGTGCCCCCGGCAATCGGGTTCGCTCTCGTGGTCGCCGGCAAGGCCAGGGCCGGATCGGCATTCGCTGCTCCCGTCGCCGTGCACGACCAGGATGCCCCCGCATTTCGGGTACGTCAGGATCCGCTCCCGGCGGGGGTCGACGGCGATCCACCGCAGCTCGTACCGCTTCGCGTCACCCGAGCACGTTTCCCGGGTGTGGAACCGGGCCTCGGGACCGCCGGGCAAATCGAGGTTGTCGCCGGGGTAGTCGACGGCCCGTTGCCGGGAGCTGATCGGCTCCCCGCACGACCAGCAGCAGCCGGGTAGGCGGGTGGCGAACACCTCCACCTCGGCGAGCCGGGCGGTGACCTCCCGGTCCTCCAATTCGGCCCGGCACGGCATCGGTTCCCCGCAGCACGAACAGGATGGCCACCGGCCGCTTGATGGGTATACCTCCCAACCGATCCGCTGCCATTTCTGGGCGGGAACGTCCATGTGGGCGGCCGGGACCGGCGCGGGCTGGGCGGGAGCCCAATCGGGTCGCGCACCGGCAATGTGCTGGACGTCAACCCGGTACGGGCGGCCCTTCCACGCGGGAAGGTCTGGCATTCCGGCGTCCAACCAGATCTCCCGGTCGGCAGCAGACAGGGGCAGGTCGGTGACCTTCTCAACCTGCCACACGGCGTGGTCATGGGCGATGAGTCGACCAGGTTCGGGCGGGCTCCACCGGGACTGGGTGCGAATCGGGTACCAACGAGGGACGGTCACGGAAGCGCCCCGCTCGGGACCTGCTTACCGGTCTGCTTGCAGTCCCGGCACGGCCACGACAGATCGACACCAACGAGCGGGTCGAAGTCGTCCACCACGCCCGTGCCGTTGCAGGTTTCGCACGGCTTGTCGGCGCAGTCCGGGTGCCACACGTCCAGGGCGTCTTCGATTGGGTTCTGCCACACGTACACCGCGTCGCCGCAGCCCTCACACCACCCGGTCTGGCAGTCCTCGCACACCAGAGCGCGGCCGTCGACATCGGTCTCCCAGCCGTCGATTTCGTAGTCGCCGAGCTTGGTCAGGGCCTCCGCCGGCCAGGTGGTGGGTTCGCGGTAGTCAGGGTCCCGGTGGACCTGGTGGCAGTGGGAGCAGTGCAGGTGGTAACGGGTGGCGGGCCGGGCGTCGAGACCGGCCGGCACCGTGGCGTTCAGCGCGTCAACCGGCAGGACCCGGCCGTGGATGAGGGCGCCCAGCACCTCCTCGACGAAGATGCGGGCCAGCCCCGCCCCGGTGGCGGTGATGCACTTCGCCGGGTCGGTGTTGCCTTCCTGGCAGCCGCAGGCGTCGGCGTGAAACGGTGGCAGGGCCTCGGTTTCGAGTTGTTCCCCGTACGCCTCG
This sequence comes from Micromonospora pisi, assembly GCF_003633685.1. Classification (NCBI taxonomy): domain Bacteria; kingdom Bacillati; phylum Actinomycetota; class Actinomycetes; order Micromonosporales; family Micromonosporaceae; genus Micromonospora; species Micromonospora pisi. Next base: position 8,179,919 of record NZ_RBKT01000001.1, read on the forward strand.
ATCAGGGCGGTGGTGGGCTCGTCGAACCCGAACCGGTCCCGAAGCGGCAGGTAGCTCACGGTGTGCCTCCCGGCTGGTTGCGGAGGGCGGCCCTGCGCATCACGAATTCGGTGAGCGGCCCGATCGGGGTGTGGTCCACCTCGGGCATCGGGGTGATGTCCCGGAACTCGCCGTACTGGGCGACCATCTGGGACAGCCATGCCCGCCAGTCAGCCTCGCTGGTGAGCTGCGGCATCACGATGGCCCGAAGGTCGGGGTGCTGCTCGTAGATCGCCGGCTGGCACTCGCTGCCGAACCGGGGGAGCTGGTGAGTCATTGGGGTGTCGCCGGTCATCCAGGCGCACAGGTTGTAGATGCCGTCCATGCCGTTCGGACTGCACATGATGCCGGTGGCGACGCTGAGGATGTCGCCGAGGTGGAAGGGCCTGCTCTCGGTCATGGTGTTGCCTCGCCGGCCAGCAGCACCAGCCGCGCCTTGGCGTACTTCTGCCGGAACCACGCCGCCTGCTCCGGGTCAAGCAGGGCCAGGCGTTCCGGGTCGCTGTTGTGCCTGTTGTCGGCGAGCTTGATCAGCCGACCGAGCGGGTTCGCGGCGGCCCGGCGGATCAGGTCCATGTACGGCTCGTCCGGGCGTCGGGTCACCGAGTCGACGGCGGCCACGACTTCCTCCGGGTAGCCGGCGACGCGAAGGTCATCGAGGGTGATGTTCGTGTCCTCGACAACGTCGTGAAGCAGTCCGGCCATGACGGCGTTGTCGCCGTGGACGTACAGCTCCTTGGCGACGGCGCGCGGGTGGTCGATGTACGGGTTACCGGCCTTGTCGACCTGGCCCCGGTGGGCGGCCTCAGCAAGCCGGTCAGCGTCAGCAACGGTGGGGATGGGTCGATCATTCATGGGGTTCACCTTTGATTCTGAGAGCCCGCGCGATCGTCTCGTTTGCCCACGGCTGCGGCAGGTGCTCTGTCCAGTCGGGGCCGGCGACGACGGCGCGGAGGGCGTCGTACATGCACTGATTGGCTTCGACCCAGTCGTCCGGGTCGTCACTGTTGGCCCAACCGTCGAGCCTCGCGAGGATCTGGACGCGCAGGGCGGTGGTGCCGGCCGCGGCGCGGCTGCGACCGGTAGGCAGGGTGTGCGCCCATTCCAGTCGGTCGCCGGTGACGGCCAGGAAGTAGCTGCCGGGGTGCAGTTCTTGCAGTTTGGCGATGCGCGGGCCGAGCCCGTCGAGAGAAACGGTCTGGTCGTCGCGTGTGTAGTCGAGCCCTCCGCTGACCGGCCGCCAGACGATCATGTACGTCACGGTGTCGCCTCCGGCTCCCAGGCCGTCACGAACACGGCGCCGTCCGGCCACCGGTACACATCACGGCGAACGAGCTGCGCGGTCACCGGGTAGGTGCAGGCGGCCAAGAACCGAACGCGGTCGTTCTCTGCTTCGTTGCGACCGTTGTACGGCAGCGACACGCCCTCACCGTCAGCGGCGGACGACTTCCGTACTGACCACTGCTCGGTGTGCTTGGCGTCGGCGAGCAGTGGAACACCAGCACTCCCCACCGGGGCGGTAAGCGCCAGGATGGCGTGGACCTGGGCGAGCGCGATGTTCCCGCTTGTCGGACCCTCGTAGAGGGCGTTGACCGCGATAAGCCGATCGGCCTCGCGGTGGTGCTCCGTCCCGTTCACGACACCGACCGCCGCTCGTATTCGAGGCCCCACCGGTCCGCGTCGGGCCGTGGATCGTCGCCCGTCAGCACTTCCTTGATGTTGTGGGAGGCGTTGTTGCAGGACTCGCCGATGTACTCCTCGATGGCGGCGAGGGCAGCGAAGCGCTCCCGCAGGTCCGCCAACTCGTCCTGCAACGCGTTCACGTTGGGGTGGGCGGCGGCAATGGGCGCCGACAGCCCGCCCGCGGCGTCGAACGCTGCAAGCACCTGCCGTGCGTCCGCGCGGAACAGTTCCCGGTCGCCCTCACCTCTGCGGGAGTAGCCCCGCCCGTGCCAGTCGTCGTCGGCGTGCCGGTCCTGATCCTCAACCGGCCGGTGCGACATACTCGCCGTCGCGATGCGGTGGTGCAGGGCTCGGGCTACCGCCTCCACCCACGCTTTCGGGTAGTCGCGGTCAGCCATGGTCGGGCTCCTCTGGAACCGGCTGCCACGTCTGGCCGCCAAGGCGAACGGCGAGCATCCGCACGACTGGGCCGGATCCGTGGAGATCGCGCTTCCAATCGCGTGCGTGCTCCTGGTCGTCGCACTCGAAGATCTCGCCCGGCTTGGCCGGGTCCCACACGACGCCGTAGTGCCAGTCGGCGGTGAACAGGGGCAGCATGGCGTCCGCTACGGCGTCGCATACGGCGCGGGTAGCTGGGCTGCGGTACCCGTCGAGAGAGATCCCGTGCCGGCGGGTGGCCTCGGTCTCGGCCAGCAGGTCCCGCAGGGCTGCGGTTGCGGTCTCGATGTCGTCGGTTGTCATGCCGGCCGCCGGGTGGTGATCGGGCCGAAGTGCTGGACCAGTTCCCGCCACGCCGATGGGTAGCCGAAGTCATCGTTGAGCGGAAGGCCGTGCCACGACCTCGGAATCCAGCCCGCCGTGACCCGCTTCCACTGGTCGCCGTCGCAGTCCCAGACCTCGGTGACCTCGGGGCCGGGCTCGGCTTCGAGGCGCCCGGGGCCGGGGCCTCGGGTGACGTGGTAGGTGACTACCTCGGGGGTCGGTTCGTCCGTAGGTTTGTCGTACGGCGGACACCACGGGTGGTGCAGTTTGCCGCACTTCGGGCACTCGCCGGACGCCTCGGGTCCCGGGCCGGTGACCGCGGGCAGAGTGATGGACGCAGTGCCGACGCTGCGGCCGAGCGTGGGTAACGCCGGCTTGGCGTCCGTGTCCGCTATCTCACCGGTCGGGTTGTCTGCATCTGGAAAGTGCTCGGTGATCGCATCAGCCAGGTAGGACCACGACAGCGGTCCGGGCGGCAACGACACGGTCCAGCCGCACGAGTGTTCCATGACGATCCGGGTGTGAGCCGGGCCCGCCATGGCACCCATGCGTTCCCGGTACTCGGCTTCGGGGCCCATGAAGTTCTGCCACGCCTCGACCACCACCTGCGAGGGGTCGGCGTCGGGGTTCGGGCACGCGGAGTTGATGCTTGGGGAACGCCAGACCGCCGGGCGGGGCTCGGCGTCAATCCGGATGGGCTCGATTTGGTTCATCACGCCCCGCCCCCTTTCAGCAGCGCCCGGACCTCGGACTCACGGAACCGGCGGTGCCCACCCGGCGTGCGGATCGACCCGATCCGGCCGGCAGCAGCCCACCGGGTCACGGTCTTCGGGTCAACCCTCATCAGCGCGGCGACCTCGCCGGGGGTCATCAGCCGGTCACCCGGCAGCAGCGGACTACTCACCGGTGCCACCGTTCGCCAGCGCCCGGGTCACAGCCAGCGCGGTCTTCTCGACCGCCTCCATGCCGGACCAGCCGTGCTCGTCGTAGTTGGCGGACGCCACCAGCGCGCCGTCCACCCAGACCTCGATGGCCTCGTCATTCGGGCGTTCGATGGTGACACGGTCAACCCTGGTCGACGGCTCATCGGCCTGGTAGTGCTCGCGAACCGTCATCAGCAGTTGCTCCGCGACCCTGACCGCGTTGTCGGCCGTGAGGTGCATCGGCGCCTCGTGGGTCGGCCCGTTCGGGTCGTTGAGGTCGGTCGGCGCGGTCGCGCGCAGCCAGACGTGCGGGCCGATCGCGGCGGACGGCTCGGACACGGACACGTGGCCGCCGTACTCGGACGGAATGTTGGGCAGGTAGGAGAACCCGCGCTCGCTGACGACCTTTTGGAGGTGCCAGCGTTCGTTGGTGTCGGTCATGCCGGTTGGCCTCCAAGTAGCTCGGCGGCAGGGATATCTACCAAGCTACGGCATGACCAGGCTCGCGGCAATCACATCTACCGAGTTTCGCTAGCCGCCTCTCGGGCCAGGGCCCGCTTCAGCCGCCGGCGCACCTGGCGGGGCGAGTGGGATCGCACCGGGCAGTCCGGTCCCGGCGGCTTCCGGCAGATCGGGCACCACGGCGGCGACGCACGACCCGGCATCCGAGCCACGTCAACCACCCCCGAACGTACGGCGGCCCCGGTAACCGCCGGGGATTCTCCCCCCAGCGCCGGGGCCGCAATGTCGCATAGCCGCGCTTCCACTTCGGTCACACCCGCACGGACGATGCGACCTGCCGATCGGACGGCCCAACCGCGCTGAGTTTTCCCTAGTAGCCCGCCCGGCGTTGGCCCTGCGGGGATTGTCCGCAGGCAAGGCGCCGGGCAGTACGTTCGGTACGCCAGGGTTAAGGGCTGGGAACTACCCCTGGTTCGTGTGCTTCCCGTGACCCGATCTGCCGTTGAGTGTACCGGGGGTCACCGACCGTTTCGAGGCGCCGGGGCCAGTCAGCCCACTCCAGCCCGGGTTGTCCCGTACGGTGACCCGATGAGCGACAGCGAAGGGCTCACCCGGAAATTCGGCCCGATCACCGTCACCGCCAGCCCCGCCACCGGCCTCGCCAGCCTGTCATTTCTCACCGAAGGTGGGGAACGCGTCGCCGTGCTCTCGGTAGACGAACTAACGAAGATCGAATCCACCCTGATCGAACGCATCGCCGCACACCTCGAATTCGGAGAACCCATCGACCTCGCCGGGGCGTTCACCGAGGCGATGGGCCGGAACCCGTTCGAGGCGTAACCCGTCCGCGGCGCGCTTCCAGCGGGGGACCGGATGGCAATTTGCCATGGGTTTGCTATCCGCTTGCTACCGGGTTGCCATGGCTTGATGGCAAAAGGCCATCGCCGGGGGTCGGATCACCGACAGCCCGCAACCCGATCAGGCAGTGCAAACGATCAACGACGCCCATCACACTTCGCCACGTGACCATGCCTCAACCACACGCTCACGGCCCGCAGCAGCAGACCAGCCGAACCGCCCTGATCGTCTTCGGCGTGGCCGGCGTCCTGATCCTCTGCGGAGGCGCCGTCGGGATCGTCGCCGCTCTCGGGGAAGATCCCGTTGACCCAGCGGCCCAACCGCTGGCGACGTCGACACCCGCAAGCCGGCCGCCGGCCGCGCCCGCGGCGACCGCGGCGGCACCCCAGGTGGTTCCGACGGTCGAGCCGGTGACCAGCCCCACAGTGGCGGCACCGAGTAGCGCCGCGCCGGCCAAGACCGCCGCCCCGAAAACCCTGACGGTGCCGACCCTGGTGGGGAAAAACGCGGCCGTCGCCGACGACGAGCTGCGGAAGCTCGGGTTTACGAACATCAGCTTCGGGTCGCAGGACAAGAACGACACCGTCGTGATCCTGCTGACGAACTGGACGGTCACGAAGCAGTCAACGAAGGCGGGCGCGAAGGTGGCGGCGGACACGCTCATCGTCCTGACCTGCACGAAGGAGTAACGGCGCGTCGCAGTTCGGTTGCCCAGGTGACTTTAGGGTCGCCAGTGCAGGACGCCTACGGGCTCCCGCACCCGCCTTAGGCCCCGCCCCGTGCGGGGCCTTCGTGCATCACCGGGCGAACGCCTCCTCCAACCGGGCATCCCGGTCGTGGGCGAGCAGGTCGAACACGGACAGGCCGTGCCCGAACACGAACCCATCCCAGTCGTCCGGGGTCAACTCCAGACGGCCTGGGTTGCCCCGCAAACCGGCCATGCCCAGCTCCCACCGCCGGGCGGTCGGGATCTCGGACCACAGCTCCTCGACGTGCTGATCCCGGTAGTCCTCCTGCCCCGCGGCCGTCATGTCCGCCCACTCGTTGGCCCCGTCCCCGTACGCCCAGTCCGGTCGCCAGTCCGGTTTGATGACCGGCTCCCACCTGGCGGCCTTCCGGTTCGGGAACTGATCCTCCACCGAATACGACGTAACCACCGGCTCGTCATCGCGCGCCCGTAGCAGCTCGATCACCTGCGTCCAGCCCTGGTCCGACCACCGGCGAGGCCCGTCCGGTCCGTCGTTGAACCAGAACCCGTCCCGGAAGACCGACCGGTTGAGCCCGTCCTGCATGATGTCGGCCAGCCACGCCCGGTTCGGCCCGTCGACCCAGGCGTGAATCTCGCACTGGTAGTACAGGCGGGCGGCCAACCGGATTGGGTCGTTCCCGAGGGCAAGGGCGGTGTTGAACAGCAGTGGCTTCGACGCGATCGGGTGTCCACGCCAGTGGAACGGGTCGTCGCCGACGACGAGCGACGTCTCGACGCCCCGTCGCCACCCCTGGTACTGGTGGGCGGGCGGGACCTGGCCCACGGCGGGTGACAGGAGTTTGGCGATCCGCTTCACCGCGATGGGGCTGCCGAGCCCAAGCATGGCGATGACCATGTCGGTGCACAGTGCACCGAAGTGGGCGTGTTCGCTGCCATTCAATGCGGCTTCACCGAAGGGGGAGTGGAAGTGAAGCTTGCTCATGCTGCGCGGCCTTCCTCGCTGGTGGTTGCCCGCTCGACCAGGATGGTGCGGATCTCCATCAGCAACCGGCCGAGGTAATTCTCCCCGGTCGCCTGACGGCCAGCTTCCAGCCCTTGTGAGCGTCACGCTTGCCGTTCAGCAACTCACTGAGTTTTCCCTTGTCCAGATGGTGCGCGGCGGCGAAGGCGACAACGCCCACGCCTTCGACCTCTTCACCCTCGGGGTTTAGCAGAACGAAGTGCTTCCGTGGACGAGGGATGGCGCGAACGGTGCCACGCCGGCCAGCAAGCAACTGCACCGCCTTGGCTGCCTCCTCCGAGGTGCAGTGCCCCAGGTCTACTGCGGCCCTGACGGCGTGAGGTGTGTTCGCGCAGGCCGTTGCGTGCGTTTGTGCCGCCGCCCGCATCGCCCGCGAGAACGAGCTACGGCACCCAGGACACACCAAAGACTCGTCCGTGTCGAACAGGGTCGCTGGTAATGGATCGGCAACCAGCCGCCATCCCTGATGCGACGGGCGCACTCCCCAAGCCACTGCCCGAAGGTTGCTGTAACTCAGTCCCACCTCCTTGCAGAACTTCCCCGGGTTGCTGATCACGATCGACTCCCCGGACGGGTTGATCAAAGTCCAGGGCCGTCGCCGCTCCGCGAAAGTCGCCGCTGCGGCAATGTACGCCCGTTCGGGGAGTCTGCGTCCCTGCCACAGCTCGCTCAACGCCTGACGGCGTTCGGGCGTCATCGCCGATCGGAGTGCATCGCGTGCCTGCTGGCTGACCGCACCGATTCCGTTGCCAGCGCGGAGGTTATACCCGTGAGGCGCGAACGTGTTCTGGCACACGGCCCAAGCCTTCTCCGCAGCGTCCAGGGCCTCCTGGCTATCGCACTGGGCCAGCTCCCTCATGACGAACGACTCGACCCCGTACTTGCGAAGGGCTGCCGTAATCGGCTGAGTCCGTCGGCGGTTGCTCATAGCGTGGACATGACCCCGCCATCGCCGCTCAAGCGTAAACGTGGTCTGACCGACGTATTCCTTGCCCGTCAGCTTGTTGATGATGACGTAAATCCGGCCGTACGGCTCAGCCGTCATCCCTGCTCCCGCAGTTCGGCACGTAGAGCCATGAGCAACTTGCCTAGGCAGTTCTGCCCCGGCCGGACGCACGCTGGCCGCCCGCAGTGGCAGAACCCTCCCCAGGTCAGGTCATGCCACATCGTGCCCTCAATCAGGGTTGCGTCTCCGGTCGCAACCAGGGCGGCGGCCTTGTCCGGGTGCGCCCGGAACTTCGCCGCCAACACCTCGGCCATCACCTCGTACCTGACCTTCTCGTCCCACCGCGGCCGGAGCTGCACCGACCGGCCGCGGCGCTTCGCCTCGGCCGGGGTCCGAGCTTCGGCGATCCACAGCCGGACGCCCATGTCCAGGGACTTGCCGGCGTTGAAGCTGTGTTCGGTGGTCGGGTAGTCGATTTGCTCCCACCGGTGGGGTGCGTGGTCGAAGTTCGACAGGAACCCGTGCCGGCCCCGGAAGTCGCTGATCACCACCCTGGCCACGTCAACCACGGCGCACCTCGGTCTTGTGCTCGGCGTGCCACTCACGCCGGGCGTTGTCCGACGGCAACACCGGGGACGGCTCCCCACACGAGCAGGCAGTGGCGCCTTCCCGGATCCGGGAACCCTGGTCGAAGATACGGCCTTCGGCGGGCAAGGTGTGCCCGGCAAGGCGGGCGCCCGGCCGCTGCCGCTCCGTCTCGTCTGCGAACCCCAGAACATCCAGGATTGTCTGTACGCGAAGGAGGTCTCTCGGCTGTTCGGCGGCTAGGGCTTCGAAGAACGGGGCCACCTCTACGAACGCGGAAAACATATCGTCCAACACCCTCACCTGGATCCTCGGACTACCGAAAATCGCGCTGATGTCCTCGACAAGGACCATCCAGGCATCTTGTTCGTTGTTGTCCTGTTTGAAGATGTGGATCGAGGGCGAGGGAGCTTTGCCGAGTATCCGGGCCTCGCTCTTGGCGTACCAGTGTTCGTGTTCCACGGTGTACGCAAGCCGGTAGCCGGGGTCGGTGCTCAGCTTCTCCGTCATGGTGCGCTCCTGTCGTAGTGGTTCAGTGTGTGTGACTGCGGTGTGACTTCCGCGTGACTCACGGCGTGACGGGCGGTCAGCCGCGAGACACGGCCGGGGCGAGCAGGTCCGTACGACCATGCACATCCTCATCGCGATCAATAACCATCACGGTCACGGGCGGAGGTCACCCCAGGCCGGCGGCGCGCCGCTGCTCCTCCCACTCCTCCACGAGAAGGTCACCCTTCTCAAAGTTGCACTCAGCGCAGGCGCAATCCAGGTTGTCCAGCTCGTTCGTCCCACCCCGAGAGACGGGCACCCGGTGCTCGACCCAAAACGGCCCGTCAACGTTGCCGCAGTAGCAGCAGCGGCCGATACCAAGAACTCGGCGACGGCGCGCGATGGGAACCCTGGTCCGCTTCCTCCCCCTAGGCATGGGTGGCTCGCCTGCTACTGGACCGCCAGTAGCGGCGGCAGCCGGTCCGGGTGTACCAGGTTGTGCGAGATGGTCAGTTTCGTATCGGTCATGCGGCTGGCTCCTGTTCTGGCTGGTCAAGGTACATGTCGGCGGTGTGGTCAGTTCCGTGTGCTGCGTTCCATGTGTCCAGCACCTTCTGGACCACGTCAAGCAGGGTGCCGTTCCGCTTGACCGCCACCCACCAGCCGTTGCCGTCCACGAGGTTGTCGGCGGTGATCCGGGCGATAAGCCAGTCGGCGTCGGTTCCGATCCAACCGATCTCGGCGAGGTACCGGTGGGGGAGACTCCTGAACTTCGGCTTGGGCCTCTTGCCGTCTCTCTCACGATCTTGATTTGCCCGCCGCGTCGGCGGTGGTGCGTTCGCGCCGGAGAGAGAGGCGGTAGTTAGTGGTTGTTCTTGTAGTGGTCCTAATGGTTGCGTTCCACCGTTGGAACTACCAGCGGCCGAAGTGGAACTACCGTGGTCCGCTGATGGAACTACCGTAGTTCCGACGTTGGAACTACCGGCCGTTTCGTCGGTGGTTCCAACGTCGGAACTACCAGCATCGTCGTTAGTTCCGACGCTGGAACTAACGACGGGAACCACCAGCCGGTAGATCGTGGACCGGCGAGGCGCCTCGTGCACCAGTGCCAACCAACCGGCCGCCACAAGACTGTCGACGATCGCCGGTACCTTCGCCCGCCGCCGGATACCGGACTTCGCCATGAGCCTCGGGTACGTCAACCAGGCCAGGTCCGCATCGGGCCCCTTGTCGCCGGCCGCGTTCCGGGCGTGCCGGGCGTACGTCTCCAGAACGGCCTTCTGGTCGGCGCTCAGGTGCTCAGACTCCCACACGGCATCCCGGTAGATGTCGCGGAACCATCGGCCACTTGGGCGCTCGCTGTCAGTCGGCGAGGTCATCGATTACCTCGATCCGGGCGCCCTTACGGGAGTTGCACGATCCGCACAGCACCCGCAGGTTTTCGACGGTGTCCGGGCCGCCCCTGGACCACGGGTAGATGCGATCGAGGGCGAGCAAGTGGGTCGAACCGCATTTGATGCACGCGTCGCCGTCCCGCGCGAAGACCGCCACCCTCACGGCCGTGGGGATGGGGCGACGTCGGACACCCTCGGGGGCAATCCGTTCGGCGGAGTAGCGAGGCGCCCGGACGGGCTTCGTCCCCTTGATGTGGAGTGGCACGTCGTACACGGTGGGCCGTTGCCCGGACGCCAGGTTATGCACCAGCGTCTGGTCCCCGAGCAGCAGGAGACCGAGCGACCGAAGCCGTGCGATATCGCGTTGGGTTTGCTTGACCGACTTGCCTGTCTTCTTCGCGATCTTCGCTACCGGTTGGGACGAGCCCTGCCCCTGGTCATCGCAAGCGCGGGCGATGACGACCAGCGTGCCGGCAAGTTCGGCTGGCACGGGGGCATCGTCAATCACCCAATCGATGGCGCGCATGCAGACCGGCTCGTGGTCCATCGGTCGGCCGCTCGCCGGTGGGATCTTGCTAGTGTGTTGCACAGCCCAGGGCCTACTTTCTGGGTCAGGCTCGGGGGCGCATGGCGTTGGTAGCGCCGCTCCCGGGCCGAACTATTTGCGCTGCCGCTACTGCGGCCCGTCAGTCTTCGCGGGTTCCTCCTTGAGGATCTTGTCGAGCCAGGTGTCTGACCAGACGTGGCCCATACCGCGCAGGATCGCGGCCTTCCTTATGTTCTCGGCGTACGCGGCGCGCGCTTCGGCGGCCAGCCTGTCTCGCGGGCCGGCAAGGATCCGTTCGGCTTCGTTTCGTGCCTGCTGATACTCGTCACCCGCTTTCTTGAGTCGCGCGAGCCGCGCGCTGTGATCGGTCATGCCGGGGATCATGTCATGAACCGGTTGGGAAAGCAATTAGCCAACATGTTCCCATCATGTTTGCCAACCTGGTTGACATGGCCCAACGCAGCCCGTAACTTGGTAGATGTAAGGCGAACGGCCACGGCCGGTGCTACCAACACCACCGAGGCCCTGATCGGGAGAGGCCCCGATATGAGCAGCACCACCAGCACCACCAGCCGGCGGATCTTCGGCGCGCTCACCATCACCGCACAGATCACCATTGACGGCGGCTACACCATCAACGTCTTAACCGGCCCGATCCGCGAGCACGAGCTGTTCTTCTCCACCAAGGACCGAGACCTGTACCGCCGCGTCTACGCCGTCATCCGCGAAGGCGGACGCAAAGGGGTCACGCCGGCCGGTATCCACGCCGCCGTGGTCGACGCCCTCACCGACGACCTGCACGCCGCCCGCCGCAACCGGGACGGGCGCCGGATCGAGTTGCTGAACCAGGCGCTCGACCGGCTCGAAACCCAGGCCCAGCGGAAGGCGAACCAGGAGCTTATCGGCGGCATCCGCGCCAACATGCAGGCGGCTGCCGCCGGCAACCCTCGTGTCGACGAGCCGAACGCGCTCGAAACCCTGGCTGCGCAGGGCACCCGCTCGGTGACTCCGCCGACCCGGGGCGGCGCCGAGTACACCCCGGCGTCCGACCCCGGCATGAAGGTCATCCGCGCGGCCAAGGCCAACGGCGGCACCATCGCCCGAGGCCAGAGCGCCAGCATCACCCAGCTCCACGCCCTGGAGCGGCGGGGCCTGATGACCCTCACCCGCCGGCCCGGTACGGCGATCGTCACCTCCGGCACCCTCACCGGCCCCGGCTGGCAGACCCCGGTCGGTGCCTGATGGCCGCCGACCAGCAGACCAACCCGCTCGACGACCTGTACCGCGAGTTCCTGGAAGCGGACGACGACGGCGCGAGCAGCAACGACATCGCGCAGATGCTCGACGACTTCCTCACCAAGCGCGGTTACCCGACCGTCCTGTACCGGGCCGGTCGACGGTGAGCGCCGGGAAGCCGGCGAAGGACCCGGCGGAAGACCCGGCGGACCGGCTCGACAGGCAGATGACCGAGGCCGTGGATCACATCCGGCAGATGCTCGCCAAGCTCGCCCGCCCGGTCGACGTGTCGTACGGCTACGACGCCGACGGGGCGTTCCGGGCCGACAGCAGCCCCACGAACGGCCCCACCACCGAGCAGTAACCCGCTCCCGGTCGGGCCGTCCACAAGGCGGCGGCCCGGCCCGCACTACCAAACCCAACCCATTCCACTCGCAAGAGGAGCACGGCCATGACCCGCACCGACACGATCGCCCGCCGCGCCGCCCGCACCGTCACCCGCACCAACCGGCGCCGCAACGTCCAGATCCCCGCCGACGACCGGTACCCGAACCTCCGCCCGCAGCGCCTCGACCGGCCCAGCCGGCACAGCGCCAACACGGTCGCCATCCAGGCGTCGCTGTACGGGGTCACCGCCTGATGGACGACACCGCCCCCGATCCGGTACCGGCCGAGATCGCGGACGCGGTGGCGGATGAACTCACCGCCCTCGGCGACCTCCTCGCCCCGCCCGTTTCGTACGGCTACGACACCGAGGACACGTACCGGGCCGACACCAGCCCGACCACCGGCCCCACCCAGGAGTAACGACCTCCGGTCGGGCCGCCGCCTACGGGACGGCCCGGCCCGCACTACCCGAACCCAAACCCAGAGCACAACCACGTCAAGGAGCACGCCATGAACACCGTCATCGTCACCCCGGCCGACCGCCGCACCAACCGAATCGACGCCCGCAGCAACCGGCGCCGCCGGATCCAGCCCACCAACGACCGGCACGCGAACCTCCGCCCGCAGCCGCTCAACCGGCCGGCCCGCCGTAACACCGCCGCCGCCGCGATCGCGGAGTCGCTGAACGGGGTCACAGTCTGATGGGCGAGCTCAACATGGACGCCATCGCGCGGCTCAACGACGACGTTCAGCAGTGGGCCGCCGACCGGCTCCGGGCCGGCGAGTTCACCGACCGGATGGCGTCCATGTTCGACGCGGCGATCGGGTGGCGGGTCGAGCGGCGGGACTGCTGCGACCGGTGGGGGATCGACGTTGACTCCGCCGCGAGGACCGCCCTGCGGGCCGAGCTGGCGGAGGAGAAGGCCGACATGTACGGCAACGGGACCCTGCTGATCCTGCCGGACGGGCACGAGCTGTACGCCCGGCACCGGTCCCAGGGAGCGCGGGCGTTGGCCGCCGCCGAGTACCGGGCGTCCATGACGGCCGCGCCGGCGCCCCGCCGCTGGTCACTCACCGAGCTTGCCGTGTCGGCGACCAGCGTGGCCGCGTACACGACCTTGGTGTTCCTGGTCGGCGCCGCCTCCATGTTGATCGCCCTCGGCTACCAGCCCTGAGCCTGCCGGTAAGCCTGCGGGGCCGGAACCAGCACGCCCGGCCCAAGCAGGGTCACCGCAGACCAGACCGGGGCGCGGCCCATGCCCTGAGAAGCCGGCCGCGCCCCGCCCGTTCCCTCCCGCAGGAAGGAGAAACCCCATCATGTCCGACGCCCAGCTTCGCCGGCAGTCCGAGTACGTACGGGCCCGCGCCCGTGACGCCCGCCTGGCGCAGATGGCCGAAGCGCAACGGCAGGCCGACGAGCGCAACGCCGCCAGGGCCGCCGCCGCGACGACCACCTGACCGTGCGTGGGGGCGGCCCCGCCTGCGAAGCGAGCCGCCCCCACTGAACCCCAACCACAGGATTCACCCCGCCGGGTGCTCGAACACCGAGGCGGGTCGACCAGCCCGAAGGAGGCTGACCATGTCGAACAGTTTCGCAGACCAGCACGCCGCGTGGCAGGAGCAGACCGCTGTCGCGCGGCAGACCGGCACCGAAGCGGACCGGGCCGAGGCCGAACGGCTGCGGCAGGAAGTCGTCGCCAGCCCGGCCGTGCAGCGCGCCCGCAAGGCGACCGACGCCCGTCCGGTGCGCTCGTAACCCGCACCCATATCGGTGCACCCCCATGTGGCCGCGCACGTCGGCATGCTCGCCGCCGCGCTCGGGGGTGAGGGCACATCGAGCTGTAGTGACTGGCCCCCGAGGTGATTCTCGGGGGCTTCTCTTTGGACAAACTTGGTAGATGTTCTGTCGTTCAGTCGGTCAAACTGGTAACTTGGTAGATGTAAGGATTGTCGAGCGGCAAGGAGCGGGGCATGTTCACCGAAGACGACATCATCCACCGGTACACCCGGGCGCAGGCCCTCGCCGACGGCACCCTGATCGACGCCGGACCGCTCGCACGAGAGGCCGGCTTCCGCTGGCCGGTCGCACTCACCGCCGCCGCCTGGGCCGACTGCGTCGCCTGGACCGACGCCGATAACAAGCGCAAGGGCGCCATCCAGGACGAGACCGGTCGCCTGTGGGACGTCCTCAACATGGCCCGCTTCGCCGCCGCCCGCAGCGGCGGCGGCAACCGGATTCTGTTCCAACTCGTGCGGGTACCAGTCGCCGGCAAGGCCACCCGTCCCCGGCTGGTGACCCTCGCCCTGATGGCTGGCCCCGGTGACAACGGTGAGCCGGTCATGGTCATCGGCACCCCCGACGAGGACTGACCGATGACCACCGACACCGCCGCCGCGCCGTACGTCACCGCCCTTACTGCTGCCGCCCTACCGGACTGGCTCCGCTGGCGGGTCGAGATCCGACCCCGGCGCCGCAGCCTCGGGATCATCACCGAGCCTGGTGGCCAGGTCGTGATCGCCATCCCGCCGGGCGTGGACCCGCAACGGGTGGTCGCCGTGGTGCAAGCCAGCCTTGCTCAGCTACGCCGGCACGTGCGCGACAGCGAAGAGAGCGCCCTACGTCGCCCGGTCAAGGAACTGGTGAACGGCGAAGGGTTCCCCCTCCTGGGTGCGAACCACCGCCTGCGGCTCGTGGGCGACGCGGATATGCCGATCGTCGGCGAGCCGGGGCCGTCGACCTGGAGCGGCGTCCGGACCCGGCAACTGACCCTCCGTCGAGACGCGGCCAGCGCCGCCACCATCGTCGGCTGGTACCAGGCGCAGGGTCAGGCGTTCGCCGACCGGTACGCCCCGGAGATGGCCGCCCGCCTGGGTGTCGCCGACGGGCTGACGGTGCGGGTACGCGGCTACCGGCCCGGCCAAGGCGTCGCGAGCTGGGGCACGTATCGCCCACGTACGCACAGCATTTCGCTCCACTGGTCCCTGTTCCAGCTTCCCCGGGAGATGCCCGAAGCGGTGCTGGCGCACGAGGTGGCGCACGCCGCCCGGCCGAGCGGAGGGCCGCACGGCCGGGGGTGGGAACGCCTGTTCGTGCGACTCGTACCCGAGTGGCGGGAGCGTGCGCGGGAGTTGGAGCTGGCTGCCCGATCGATGTGGTTCGGTGACGTAGCCCCCTGACTCGATGGCCCCCGGGTGTCACCGGGGGCTTTCTTGTGCCCGAACTTGGTAGATGTTCTGGCGGTAGCAAGGGAGATGCGGTAACTTGATAGATGTAAGAGCTACCGAGCGCCACGGAGGCACGGATGACCACCACGACGACCGAGCGAGTCACCCCCACCAGCAGCCCCGTCGAAATCGACACCCACCTCCACCGCCTCTACATCCGGGAGATGCAGGCCACCCAGCGCCTCATGGCCGCGAACATCAGCCTCCACCGCGCCAACGGCGAAACCCCCGTGCACCTCGGCCGCCGGCAGGAATGGCCCACCAGCGACGCCGACGCGCTCGCCGCGTGCCGCGCCAAGGTCGCCGCCCCCGACTACAAGGAGGTCCCCTGGGGTTCCTCTCCCACCAAGGCCATCGCCGCTCTCACCGCCGCCACCGCCGACCTAGCCGCGATCGAAGCTGAAGCCGCGTCCCTCGAAGCGGAATGGGTCCGCCGGGGGCGCTGGACGCGGTACTTCACGGTGCAGCAGCACGACGGGCATATCCACTCCAGCATGAACTGTTCGACCTGCAACCGGGGCATGTCCGCCACCCGGTTCACCTGGAACCCGGACCTGTCCGGTCTGACCGAAGCGGAGGCGGTCGCCAAGCTTGGCCCGAATCTGTGCACCGTGTGTTTCCCCTCGGCCCCAGTGGAGTGGACGAGGGGCGCCGACACCGACGCCGTCGCCCTGGCCGATGGGTGGTGCCTCAACCGGGTGCCGACAGACAGCAACTACAACACCCACCGCCCGTACGGCCGCTGCAACGACTGCGACGCGCGGAACGTCCCCCTTACCCAGCAAGGGCTCCGCAAGCACAAGCACGAGCGGAACCTGACCGAGGCCGCCCGCAAGGCTCGACGCGAGGACCCGAAGCTGATCGGAACCCCGGAGGGGGACGAACTGCGGGTCGACCGCGAAACGATCAAAACGGTCGTCGCCGCGAAGAACCGCTACGTGTGGCACATGGAGTGGGTGCTGACCAGCCGCAACCCGGCGTTCGCCGCCGACCACGCGAAGCACGCCGCGACGATCGCCGAGGCCCTGGCCGCGAAGCTCGGCAAGCGGGTGGACGAGATCCGGGCGGAGTTGCAGCCCCGCGTCACCAAGATGTTGAAGGCGTACGGCCGATGAGCCCGGCCGCGGTGGGGGTGCTCGACCGCCCCCACCGGCCCGGCCTGCCCCCGGAGACCGGCGACGAAGCGGCCGACCTCGCCGCGTTCCTCGCATGGGAAGCCGACGAGCGGGAAGCCAGCAGGGCAGCCGCCGCCGAGTACCACCGGGAGTTGCGCCGCAAGTACGGGCTACGACCCGAACCGGCGACCATGAGCACCGAGTGGGGCGAGCTGACCAACCCCACCATCGACCGCGACGACCCGGCCCGCCGGCTGACTTACTACCTCGGTGCCCACCACCCGAGCTGGCTGAACTACTCCCCGGTGCCGTTGTTCATCTCCGCCGCGTCCCTCGCCCGGTACCGCACCACCGGCGACAGGTGGCCTGTCCGGATGGGGATGACCTGGGCGCTCGACTCCGGCGCGTTCACCGCGCTCACCCCGGCCGGGATCGCCAAGGGCGACGCCCCGTGGTGGCAACACCCCGACGAGTACGGCGGCATGGCCACACGGTTCGCAGAGGAAGTCGGCCCGCCGGACTTCTGCGCGCCGCAGGACTGGCCGTGTGAGCCACCCGTACGGGAGCGGACCGGGATGACGGTCCGCGAGCACCAGCAGCTCACCCTGGACAACTTCCTGTACCTGCGGGAGGAGTTCTACTTCCTGCCCTGGATCCCGGTGTTGCAGGGTTGGGAGGCGGACGAGTACCTGGAGCATGCCGAGATGTACGAGGCCGCCGGGGTCGACCTGGCCGCCGCGTACCGGGTGGGTGTTGGGTCGATCTGCCGGCGCGGGCATGTCCCGTCGATCGTGCGGGTGATCGAGCAGTTCGCGTCGCGCGGGTACCGAATGCATGGTTTCGGGGTCAAGGTGACTGCGTTGCCGCTGATTGGTCACCTGTTCGCGTCGGCGGACTCGATGGCATGGTCGGACACCGCCCGGCGGGACCGGATCCGGCTGCCGGAGTGCACCCACCGGTCGAAGTCGGGGGAGTTGTCGGACTGCCGGAACTGCTTCCGCTGGGCGTTGAGGTGGCGGGAGCGGGTGTTGGAGTCGTTGCGGTCGGGTCGTCCCGCCCGGTCGTCGCAGCTCGCGCTGTTCTGAGCCAAACTTGGTAGATGTACTGGCTGTGACTGACCGTTCATGCTAACTTGATAGATATACGGCGACCGAGTTACCGGAGGCACCAATGACCACTCGCAACCCCACCAAGGCGCAGCTCGTCGCACTGCTCGACGCCATCGCGAACGGCAATGAGGCGTTGCACAAGTACCGCAAAGACATGATCGACCGAATGGAGCTCGCCGGTCTCCTGGATGGTTACGCCGTCACCGACGCGGGCCGCGTGGCCGCTCACCGCAGCGACCCGACCGGGTACGCCCTGGCGATTGGCGTCGAGCCGGACGCGCACATCGCCGAGGGCAACGATCTCCGCACGGAGGCCGAGCGGGTTGCCGCCGGGCTGTCTTCGCAGATGATCGGCACCCTCGGTACGGGGCACGCCAGTGCGCATAGCGCCACGGTGATCGGTCGCCCGCAGGTCATGAAGGCGCTGCGCAGCCGTGGTCTGATCGGCAACGATGACCGCTGGACTCGACTCGGCTTGGAGGTTGCCGCCATCGTCCTCGGTGGCCGAGTGTGGTCGATCGACGAGCTGCACGTCATGGCGCTGAGTGATGAAGCGCACGCGGAAGCGCTCGCGATGAACGCCGAGCGCGACACGCAGTTGATCGAGCCCGCGCCTGCGCCGGCCCCGCTGACCACGCGAGACCTGAAGGTTGGCATGCGCGTCAAGATGCCCGCCGTGTGGTGCACGTCGGACGCACCGTGCGCCCAGTACCGCATCGTCACGAGCGACGCGCAACGCGAGCCGTACCACAGCCACTCCGTGGAATTCGACGGCGTTGGCGAGGTGTGGCGCTCGGACGCCGAGTGGGAGATCGAGTCCGCCGCGCACGCCGCGCTGGCGACCGGCCTGCCGCACGGCGTCGGACCGGCGTGCCTCGACGGATGCGTAACCGAAGGCGGGATCACGACGTGCCTCGACGGGTGCCCGCGCTTCGCGGCAGTCGCCGCAGCGAACCGCTCCACCGTCCGCCCGATCGCGGTCGGCGACCGCGTCCGGGGCCGCGACGTCACCATGGGAAGCACCGTGGAGGGCGCGGTCACCGGCATCCTGTACCCGCGCGGACTCGGCTACTACCAGGACGAGCCGACCGACAGGCCGGTCCACTCGCGCAGGTACCACATCACGGCCGACGACGGCCGCACCCGAATCGTGGAGTGCGCCGAGCGGATCGAGCCGCCCGCCGCCCCGGAGCCGGACGAGATGAGCCAGGGGGAGCGCGACCAGCGCTCGTCCGACTACTGGCAGGCCGCCACCGCCAACCTGCCGCGCGTACCCGCGTTCGAGCCGCCCGCGCCCGCCGACGGAGTGAGCGTCGACCAGTGGATCGCCGAGCAGGTGGCGCAGCTCAGCGAGAACGAGCTGCTGATGGTCAAGGGCGTACTGGACGACATTGCTGCTGGCCGACCGGTGGAGCACTTCGCGGTGGGCACGAAGGTATACGTCGGCTCGTACGGCACTACCGAGTTCGTCGTTCAGGGAACGGCGCCGTGGCACGAGAACGGCGTGGTGTCGCGCAAGGTCGAGATCCGGAGCACGACGGGCAACCTTTCCGGCCACGTCGACCCGCGCGAGTTGCGGCGAGTCGACGAGTCATGAGCCGAACTGGGGCCGAGCTGCCCAGCCTCGGGCAGCTCGGCCTGTTCGACCCCGGGTGGTGCCAGCGCTGGACCAACGGCAAGAGCCTGTGGCTGCCGACCGGGGATGAGCGGTTCAACCCGAAGCGGCACACCGTACGGGCCATCCCGGAGCAGGTGGCCCGTGCGTTCATCTCGACCCACCACTACAGCCACTCGTACCCCGCCGCACGCCTGAGGTACGGCCTCTTTGAGGGCTGCCACCTGGTCGGCGTAGCGGTGATCGGGCAGCCGATGCACCGGCAGGTCACCGGCAAACCGTTCCCGACGCTGGGCAAGACTGCGGCCGAGTTATCCCGGTTCGTTTTGCTCGATCCGGTTCCGCCCCCGGCGGAGAGTTGGCTCCTCGGCCGGGTGTTCCGGCTGGCCGCCGCCGACGGGCTCCGTGGCCTGGTCGCGTTCAGCGACCCCATGCCCCGGCTGGCTATCAACGGTCAGTTGATCATGCCTGGTCACGTCGGCACCATCTACCAGGCGACCAACGGCCGCTACACCGGCCGGGCCACCCGGCGCACCCTCGTCGTGCTGCCGGACGGGACCGTGTTCAGCGAACGCAGCCTGCAAAAGATCCGGGGCTGCGAACGGGCCGACGGCGAGCCCATGTCCCGGCTGGTGACGTATGGCGCCGAGCCGTTCTCCCCGTACCTGCCGCCGGTGGGTTGGCTGCCGGGGGAGTGGAACCGGTTGGACCGGTGGGCCGACCTTGACCTGCGGGGCCGGCGGAAGGTGTGGCTAAAGCACGCGCTGACCTCGATCGGCGCCCGCCGGGCGCGACACCGGGGCAACCACCGGTTCGTCTGGCCGCTCGGAGACCGGTCGCAGCGTCGCCGCACGGTGATCGCCCTGGACGCGCAGCCCTACCCCAAGACGACAGATCCGTGGGACCTGGCGGCGTAAGCCGAAGAGAGGCAGGACAACATGGCCAAAACCACCGCAGAAGCTTCATACACCGGCGACCAGGTGGAGGAGGCGTTGAGCAGGGCGGTTGACGACCTCCTGGACCGGGTCCAGCCGCTCGGCGAGGAGATCGGCGATGCCTTGCGCGTGTTGATGAACGTCGGCATGCACTACCTGGAGCACCCGGATGCTGCCGACCTCGAAGAGGCCATCGGGGCGAAGTACGCCGAGGACCCGGAGACCGTCATGGGGTGGGTGGCTGCGTGCGACTGACCTCGTCAGCGGCTCGACACGGCACCGGCCCGCCGATCGGGCTGTACCCGCTCCCCGAGGACATCGACCGCCGGTCGTGATCAACAATGATCCGATCAGTGGAGAGGCCCGGACGACGATGAACACGCCCACCCCCAGCCCGGCCCAGCTCAGAGCTTTGCTCGCCGCACTGGCCGGCGACCTCGCTGCTATCCAAACTGGTCGAACCACCAGGCGACGACTGGCTGCCAACGGATGGCTCGACGGCCCGCACGCCGACTCGGAGATCACCGACGACGGCCGCGATGCAGCTCGGCGCGCATACCCACACGGGTACGCCGACGCCCTCTCCGTTGACGAGGTCCCCGCCGAACTCGACCGGATCGTGGAGCCAGGCGAGCAGGCGTACGCGGTGTACAGGTGGAGCCGCGATCACCGGAAGTACGGGATCGCCGCTGCGGTTGCCGTCTTCGCCAACTACGGCATTGCCGAGGCGTACGCGGTTGCGCGGGAGCTGGTCGTCAGGTCGGTCTGGCGGGACCTGGGACCGGCGCCTGTTCCTGTGCTGGAGTCGACCCCGACCCCGGAGCCAACCCCGGATCCGGAGCCGGATCCGGACGACACGGTCCGCGTCGCAGGGGAGGGCGACGGTCGGTACCGGGTCATCCGTCACGACGCCTCCGGCACCTGGGCCCTGATCGTGGCCGCCGACGTTGATCCCGACTCGACGCGGGGCGCCCGTTGGGTGTCGACACACGAGGTCCGGTCGGCTCCGGACAAGGCGCCAGCCTGAGCGAGCTGCTGATACCCCGAGGGCCGGATCGCCGACCGTCGGCGCCACACCCAAAAAACTTGATAGATATTGCCGCCAGCGTGACCTTCCTGCGGTAACTTGGTAGATGTAAGTGCTACCGATTTGCGAGGGAGTCACGATGACCGCCAACGACCGCCTCTGGGCCGCATTCACCGCCTCCCACCCCGCCGAGGCCGCCCTGATCTGGGCCAACGAAACGTCGGCCCGACCCAACGCGCCCCTCGGCTACGCCTACAGCTCCGTTGCTGTCGCCGACGAAGCCGACACCAACCCCGAGCAGGCGTTGTGCCTCGTCGCCGACTACCTGACCAGCGTCCAGGACCAGACCATCGGCGGGCGCCCCCTCCGCGACTACCTCCCCCTCAAGCGAGACGAATACCTCGCCTGCCCCGGGCACCGCACGGACAACACCGCCGGCTACGTCATCCGACTCACCGTCGCCGGGGGAGAGGTCGTCAAGACCCCGGACGGGCGAACCGGCATCGACGCCTTCGCCGTCGAGTGCGAGCCTCACTGGGGCAACTACGACAAGGCGATCAACGCCGCGTGCGCGCTCACGGATGAGCACACGTACGCCGTCACCGACCGCCTGTACCGGTGCGGTCACCGCTCGTACTGAGCTGGCTGAGAAGGGGGGCCGGGCTACCTGGCCCCCCTTCTGTGCGCCCGACTAGGGGGCAAACTCGGTAGATGAGATTGCCGGATCTCTGCCCCATGCCGTAGATTGATAGATATGAGGTAGTCCGACCGACCTAGCGACGAGGAGCCGAACCCTGTGACCACAACCAAAACCCACACCGCCGAACATCCCGGACCCATCACCCTGGACGCCCGACTCGCCAGCGGTGCCATCACCGTAACCGTCGAAGACCGCACCCACGCCGTCATCACCATCGCCACCGCCGACAACGACGGGACCTCGGCCAACGCGGTCAACGCCGCCCGCATCAACGACAGCGGCACGAAGATCGCGGTCGGCGTCGACACGGCCGGCGGCGGCAGCGGCGGAGTCGTCATCCAAAGCGGCGGTGTCCAGCGGAACATGTTCAACACCGGTGGCGGCGTCATGATCGCCGGGAACAACTACGGGGTGATCTCCACCGGCAACGGGAGCGTTGTCATCGGCGGCGGGGCCGTCGTGATCGGCGGCAGCCCGATCTTTATCGAGGCCAAGCTCCCCGTCGGGTCGTCGTTGCTCGCGGAGACGACCGACGCCCGAGTGGAAACGACCGGCAGCCTGGACCGGGCACAGGTCCGCACCATGTCCGGGCACATCCGGATCGACGCCGTGACCACCCCGGACCTGCACACCATGTCGGGTCACATCGACATCCGCGCCCTGTACGGCGACGGCCGGGCCGAAACCATGTCCGGCCGGATCACCGTGGTCGCGGCGGTCGAGTGCGCACTGCGCGCCCGGTCCATGTCGGGCGACATCGAGATCTCGGGCGCCCGCGTCGACCTGGACGCCAGCACCATGTCCGGCCGGCTCCGGACCCGTTGACCATCCCACTACTCACCTGAGGAGCTTCCATGACCGACCCCAGCGCCCACTGGGCCCCCCCGGGTGACGCCCGCCCACCTGGCAGGGCTGAACTCGCCGCCATGCTCCGCGCCGTCGCCAACCGCGGTGTCCTCACCCCGGCGATGGGGCGCCCGGAGGTGCTGGCCGGGATCAGGCGTAAGCGCTGGGCCACCACCCCGACGGATGGCACCCCGTCCACGCTCACCGAATTCGGTCACCGTGTGACCCGGGGGGCGAATCCCGAGGCGTACGTGGCGGCGGTGCCCGACGAGCAGGTGCAGGCGTGGGCCGGTCTGATCGCTGCGGCCGAACGGGCACCGGAGTCGACCGACCCGCCCGCTGATCACCGAGGAGGTGAAGCGCCGTGACAACCACGTTGACATATCCTGGTCCGGGTATCGCCTACCGCAACCCTGGACCCGGAGCCGCCCGCATGCCCGAAGTTCCGTTTCTGACCCGGACCGACCTGGCCGCCATCGGCACAGAGGTATGGGGGGTGCCAGTCACCGAAACCAAGATCACCGAGCTGGTTCGGGAATCACGGCCGGGCGGCAAATACGAGGACGACCCGTTCGTGGGGCCGGACTCCTACCTCGGCAACGCCCCCTGGTGGGCCAAGGGCCGGGGCCGGACGGTCACCGCCTGGTTCAAGCGGCACATGCCACCCCCCGTGGTCGACGCCGAAGCAGTCGCTGCCGAACGGCAACTCGAACTCGCCGACGTGCTCTGGTTGGAAGATGTCGCCGCGCTCGGCGGCGTACAAGAGAAGACCATCACCGACCACCTCTACCAGTCACAGGAAGAGGTCGGCGGGAAGCGCGGCGCAGCCAAGAAGCGGGGCAAGTGGGCCGACGACCCGTTCCCGGCACCGGAGGAGAAGCGGGCTGGACGGCGGGTGTACTGGAAGGCGGAGAGGCGAGACGAGATCCTGGCCTGGTTCGGCCGGCACCCGCGGCGGCAGGTTGGTGACGGAATCGGCGGGCCGAGCGGAATCACCCGGGCGGAGGCGCAGGGGTTGCAGCCGCCAAAGCCGCCGAAGCCGCCGAAGCCGCCAGTAAATGCGTCCCCACGCGAGTACCTGGATTGGGCGGCTGGCCACGCCCTTGACATCTACCTGGCCGGCGACACGGCCAGGGCTATCGACTCGTTCGCGGCCGACCTGGTGCAGCACGAGGGAACGACTCACATCGTTGAGGACCCGGAGTTCCGGTCAGCGATGGCGGATGCGGCGGCGAAGGGGTGGGAGGCTTTCAAGGCGGCCATGTCTGGATGGCCGCTGCGGAAGCCGTCGGGGCGGTCGTCGAAGCCGCGCGTCAAGTCCTGAAGTCCTGACGGGAGCGCCCTCGTGATCGCGGGGGCGTTTTTCGTGGCGAAACTTGATAGATGTACTAGCGCTTGAGTCCTTCGTGCGGTAACTTGGTAGATGTAAGGCAGTCGGGTTGCCCAACCAAGGAGACGAAGATGACCACCGCCACCACCGCCACCACCTACAGCGGCGCCAACGGCACCACCTTCGACCACATCTCCGTCACCGCCCTCACCGAACGCGACGTCGACCGCATGGAACGCGTCGAGTCCGCCCTGTGCCGCTGGGCCCGCGTCACCCCCATGCACCACACCCAGGAGGATGAGATCTGCGGCGTCATCAACGACGCGCTGATCCTCCTGGAGGAGTACGGCACCGGTGCCGTCGAGAACGCCGCAACCCCTGCTGACGCCACATACGCCGAGGCCGCTGCGTGGGCGACCGTCCGCAAGGTCACCGCGCAGGCCCTTCGGTTCCCGCTCCCGATCCAGCCGACCGAGCAGATCAGTACCGAGGAGCGGACCGCCCGCAGCACCGCACACATCCACCGCGCCGGTACCGCGCTCCTCGCCGGCAAGCAGCCCGAGGCCCTGTACTGGCTCGACGCCGCCGAGGCCGTCGACCCGGCCCGGGACTACGACGGGCTGTACCACCTGGTCGTCACCCCGTGGGCGATCTGCCGGTAACCCGCCCGCGTAGAGCAGGAGAGAGGAGAGCGGCATGCTCACGCTTGTCGAACTGGCCATGGTCGCCCAGGCCGCCGAGGACTACGCGGCCTGCTGGTACGGGCCGCAACCTGCTGCGGTTTTCAGCCGGTGGGACTGTGAACGGTACGTCTCCGAGGGCTACCTGAAGCACCTCCACCACCGATACAACCTCGACGAGCTGATGGCGGCCGTGGGCGCGCACCTGGACGCGAACCCCAACATCCTGACCGCCGGCCGGGTGAGTGCCGCCGAACTCGTCGCCCGCGAAACCGAACGTCACAAGCGGGCCGAGGCCGTGCTTGACCAGGCCCTGATCGCCTTCAGGGCGGGACGGCGGGCCGAGGGTTTGCGGCTGATCGACGCGGCCGAGGTTGAGGCACCGCTGATGCGCGACTACGACCGGCTGCGCGCCCGGGTGAACGCCACCAAATCCTGACCTGCGCCGGTCCGCCCCCGACCTGCGCCAACCCGACCAAGGGGGACCACCATGCGACCGATCGACCTCAATGCCCTACCGGGGCCAATACTCCAGGCGGCCGAACGCGCCATCCTCCTCGCCTGGGTCGCCGGTCGCAGCCTCCCCGACGCGATCGAAGCCGCCACCAAAGCGGTGGTCCGGGACGCCCTCGCCCGCGACATGACCGTGGCCGGCGCGCAGCGGCTCGGGGACATCACCGTGGCGGTCGGCGCCAAGATGCTGGCCAATCTCGACCCAACCCACCTGACGAATCGAGGAACCCAAGATGCCCACGACACCGGCAACCCAGAGCGAACTGTTCACCCTGCTCGTCGACAGCAACGCCCAGGCCATGCGGGACCTGCTCGTACCGGAAGGGTTCACCCCGTACGGCCCGAACCTCCAGCACGACACCACCGGGGTCATGGTCGCGGTCGGGGCTGACGGGTACCGGATCACGTTCGTGAGCGCCGGCACGTGCGGGCAACTCGGTGTTGTGGACCTGCCGCCGTCGACCGGGTACACGGCCGTGCGCGACACGGCGTTGGCGTTGCACCGGTTCGTGGCCGCCGAGATCGAGGCGGCGGGCTGACCGGCGCGCGGCTGTTGGCCGCGATCGACCCAACCCATCTGATCGACTGAGGAGTACCGATGCTCGTTGAGACGTTGCCCGCCGCCCCGCCGGTGACCCCGCTCGTTGTCCACCCGTGCCAGCCGGCCGAGTTGGAGGAGGTGCGGTTGTCGACCTGCCCGTACGGGTGCAAGGTCATGCGCTGCGCCGGCTGCCAGGGGGAGCATGTCGTGCACATGCCGGCGTACGGGTGCCCGCCGTGGCGGCCGTACGCCGTGGCGCCCCGCCGGTAGTTCGGCTGGAAGCGGTCGGATTCCAAAAACTCGGTAGATGTATTGCGTTCAGCTTGACGGTACCGTAACTTGATAGATGTAAGTGATGCCGAACGCGCGGAGGGCAAGATGGCCACCACACGCACCGCCCCAAAGGCCACCACCGGCACCAAGGCCATCAACACCGCCCTCGACGCCGGGTTCGAGATCACCGAACACGGCGCGACCAACGGCCGCTACCGCCACCACCTCGTCGCCGCCGACGGACGCGCACTCATCATCGACACCGCACTCGGCACCGGCCGGTTCCTCAACGCCGAAGGCCGTAGCCGCTCCTACTGGAACGCAAGCTACCTCGGGGCGCGCAGCCTCAAGGCGCTCCGGGAACTGCTCGCCGCCGGAAGCAAGACCCCAGAGCAGATGCCGGCACAGGCGGCCGAGCAACGCAGCTCCGAACTCACGGACATGCACCTCGCGGCCCTGGACAACGAGCGCCGGCTGCGCAACGACCTGCGCCGCGAACGCCGCCACTTCTACGGACGCTGATCAAAACTCCAGAACGGCCCCCGCTCCTGGGGGACTCACCCGGTTGAGGGGTCACAGCCCCAACCAGTACCGGGGAGACTGCGGACCCCATGTGGTGTCCCTGGGGAGCGGGGGCCACGACCAAGGTCAGCGCAGAGGAGAACCCGAGATGGCCCGCAAGACCACCGTCCCGACCTGTGGCGACTGCCAGGCCACCAACCAACCGCAGGGCCGCGCCCGGGGCCTCTGCATCGTCTGCTCGCCCCTCACCGTCCTGCACCTCAGGCTTGCCGGCGACCAGGCCACCTACTGCGGCCGGAGCATGTACATCGTCACCAACGACCCGGACCAGGACTCCACCATCAACGACCTGGACCACAAGGTGAACTGCCCCGACTGCCTGTGGCAGCTTCGGCACCGCCGCAGCCACTGACCCGACCACCCGCCTGGGAGACCGAGATGACCGACACCGACCGGCCCATGACGTTCATCGAACGCCAGAAGGAAGCCGCCCTCGACGAGCTGCGTGAGCGGGGCGAGGAACGCCGACGCATCGCGGAAATCGTCCTCGGCAAGAACCGCGGCCGGGACCAGGTCACCGAGGTCATCAACCTCAGCGGCGACTACCTGGTGGAGGTCGCCACCCGGGACAGCGGCGTGTACTGGGCGTCCCTCGTTGGCGGGAAGCGCACCGGCCAGTTCCACGTCCGGCAGGAGGACGCGATTCTCCACCTGATCGCCGCCCGGTACGACCCGAACCCGAACACGAACACCTCGGCCGCGTTCTACGCCGGCCGGGTCCTCGGCGTCTCCACCGACTGACGAGGACAGCCAGAATGCCGACCCGACTCGACGCCGCCCGTGAAGCCGCTACCACCGCCGCGACCAACGCTCTCGCTGGTCGCGGCGTGGAAGCGGTCCTCTGCGACCAGCTCGCAGCCGAGATCGTCGCCGTGCTCCTCATCGCCCGGTCCGAACGCGGGCTGACGTGGCTGCGCGGGATGCGGGCCACGGCCAGGCAGAACGAGCTGATCAACCGGCACCACACGATCAGCGCCCTGACCCTGTTCGCCACCCGAACCGCCCTGCAAGACGCGATGGTTGCCGCCGCTGATGCGCTGGTGGCCGCCCTTGGCCGCCGCACGAACTGACCCGACCGTGAAGGAGACCAGCATGTCCGACACCCTGACCCTCGCCCTGGCCGCGTACGACGAGGCCGACCCGGACAACCCCGCCGGCCGCCGCGTTCACGCTGCGGCCCTGTTCCGGGAGGCCACCGGCGCCACCCTCCGTGACTCGCTGGCCGCTGTGGACGAGGTCATCGCGGAGCGGACCACGTTCGAGAACCTGGAGCAGTTCCGGCAGCCCACCACGTTCGGGTGGCGGTACGAGTTCCCGAACAACCGGATGGTGACGGTCATCAACGACGACACCGCCCCGTTCAGGTTCGAGGTGCTGTCCGACGACCCGGCCGACGTGGCGACGGGCAACATCCGCCGGGGGCTCACCACCGAGCAGGTGGAGGCAAAGTTGGTGGCGATCTACGGGATGCCGGCGGTCTAGCCGGGGGAGCGGTTCAAGGAACTTGATAGATGCTCTTGCCTCACGTGGTACGCGTGTGTAACTTGATAGATGTAACCGCTACCGAGGTACACCGGAGGACACCATGCAGGCCACCACCCTGAACCGCCGCCTCATCGCCTACAGCGCGCGCAGCACCGACGGTCCTATCGCCGACATCGTTCAGGGCATCGCCACCGTCATCACCACCCACACCCGGCCCACCTGGTCCGAGTGCGCCGAGCAGATCCCCGGCTACGTCACCGGCACCGACCTCGGGCCGGCGATCGAGTACACCCTCCGGTACACCCACTGCGGCCAGGACGTCGTTCGCGTGCTCGACGCGGCCGGGGTCGAGCGGATCGGCAAGGTCGTCATGGCCAGCAATGCCCGTACCGGGAACATCACCAACATCGCGGTCCTCGACGCCGACGGCGGGGACGTCACCTTCGACTTCGCCTGCTTCCGCGACTGACCCCCACTTCGCCCACCTACATGCTCAACCGGGCCGTACCGGCGCACCAGCAGGGTTCGAATCCCTGACGGCCCACCAAAGCAGGACCCCAACGAACACCGGAGAACCCGACATGACGACTCCACCGGTAGATCCGAAGATCTACACCTCCGACGCCGAACCCGGCGACGTCCTCATCCAACTCAGCTACCCCACGTCGAACCTGGACGACGCAGGCATTGCCGAGCTCGGCGTCACCGACCGCATGTCGGGACAGGCGTTGGTCCGGGTCCGCATGAACGCTGAACAGTTCCTCGGCGTCATGTCGAACACCGGAACCGTCGTCGGCGGCGCGGTCGTGCCGGTCCACCCGGAACGCATCGGGAAGCGGTCGCAGCACACCTCCACCGCCATCGCACGCAACAGCGACCTGGACCCCGAGCAGGTCAAAGCCGACTACCTGGCCAACGGGTGGGACACCGTTCGGATCAGCAAGACGAACTCCGGGCAGCAGGTATCGGCAACCCGGTGGGTCACCGACGGGCCGGAGCCGGTGGCGACAACGCCGGTCGACGTGGAGGCGGTCATGGCGATGGTCACCGAGTACGGCGCCGAATGCAGCAAGGACGCCGGGCTCACCGACCGGGCGATGGAACTCCGCGACGCGATCCGCGCCGCCATCACCGGGCAGGAGTAAGCGACGTGACCCGCCAGACGACCGCCCCGCTGACCCACCTGTCGCTGAATGTCACCAACCGGTTCGCGGACTTCTTCGTGCGCAACGTCGAGCGGGGCAACATACTCCTCGACGCCCCATACCAGCGCGGCTCCGTCTGGAGCGAAAGTCAGCGCATGGGACTGGTTCGCTCGTGGCTGATGGGCCTGCCGATCCCGGCGGTCGTCATCAACGACCGCACGTCGCCGGACTGGGCCCGCGCCAACCCGCAGGACCGCGAGGGAACCGGGTACGTGTACGCGGTCATCGACGGGAAGCAGCGGATCCTCACCGCCGTCGCCTGGTTCGGTGGCGAGCTGCGCGTGCCAGCCTCGTGGTTCCCCGCCAAACACGTCGCCACCACGGAGGACACCGACGACGGCCCGCACGTCAGGTTCACCGGCCTCACCGAGGTCGGCCGCCGGTTCGCCGAGAACCGATGCGTGCTGCCCTGCGCCGAGGGTCGCCTTGCCAGCGTCGAGCAGGAGGCCGAGGTCTACCTGCTCGTTAACGGCGGCGGGACGCCGCAGACCACCACCGACATGGCCAACGCCCGGCGTGTGGCCGAGGGGAAGTGACCATGTCCAAGCTGAAAGTCTTCACGCTCGGCAACCACGGGTTTATCGACACCCCGACCGGCGACGCCCTCAACCTGCCATCCCACACTCGGCAGGCACGCGTCCTCGTCGCCGCTACGAGCAAAGCCCACGCGGTGCAGGTGCTCGCCGAGCGGGGCTTCCCGCACCACCCGCCACGCGACCCCGAATTCCGGACGGCGATGGGGAACGAGCTCAACGCCCTCATCGACGCCGGACTCTTGGCCGAACCGGCTGTGCTCGTGATGCCGCTCCTCGGCCACCCCGGCGACGGTGTCGTGGCGATGCAGCCCGGCGGCACCCCACGTCGGATCGGCCGCCTTGAAGGGGGTTGGGGCGAGCCGACGGTGTTCGTTGCTGACGACTTCCAGCGTGCGTCCGAGGGGAGCTGACCGTGACCGTCCAGAGCACCAACGTCCTGGCCCGTGTCGCCGACGTCATCGAGCCGCACATCGACGGCACGTTCAAGGTCCGTGACCGGGCCGAGGGCATGGCCCGCCAGTTGTACGTCTGCGGTCTGCTGGCCGGCGGCGAACCGGGGCGCAGCAGCCTGCCGGTGCAGGAGCAGGCCGCAAACGTGTTGCAGTGCGTCCAGTCGTGGACGACCGCCGAGCAGATCGCCGCCGAGCTGGCTGAGGCCGGACTACTGCGACAGGAGAACTGACCATGCCCGAAACGACCGCCGCCGAGATGGCCGCGCTCACCATGCACGCCGAGTTCACCCGGGACCGGTTCAGAACACAGGTCACCCGAACTGCCGCCCGGCTGCGGGACCTCGCCGACGACATCGAACGGGCCGCCGGCCGAATCGACTCCGTACCCACCCCCGGTGTGCCGTCGCACGTGACCATCGCCGGCAGCATCCAGCACGACGTGTTGTGGGCGGTGGCGAACATGCACCTCGACCAACTGGCGACGACCGCAGCGGAGGCGGACCAGCTCACCGCCCAGGTCAAAGCCGCCACGGCGCAGCAGGGCTGACCATGCCCAGGCCGTACTGGACCGCAGCCCTGCCGGTTGGATCCGTCATCGAGCACGACGGGATGACGGTGAAAAAGACCCACGACTCCGACCGGGAACCGTTCCCGTGGACCTCGGAGAACGGCACCGAGTACGACGACGAGTGGGCCGCCAATGCTGTCGCCGACGGCGGAGTCCTGACCGAGCCCGAGCCGACTACCAACCCGAGCATCTGAGGAGGAGCCTCGTGTCCGACCAGGACCCGCACAACCCGGACCAGACCCACCCCGACCCGGCCGTCCAGGCGCTCATCGACGCCGCGTGGCTCGGCCAGTGGGACGTGCCGGTCACCGTGGACGACCTTGTCACCGCCGCCCGCCTCGTCCGGGCCGCCGGCACCGGCGCTGTTTCCCTGCCCACCGAATGGGCCGTGAACGTCACCTTCGCCGACGGGAAGGTGAAGACCACCACGGCCGAGAACGAGGAGCACGCGGCGGTGGTCGCTGACAGCATGGCTACCTACCTCGACACCCTGAACGCGCCGACGCGGATCGCGTTCGGTGCGACCAAGGTCGAGATCGTCAGCCGGCGCAGCGAATTCCTTCCCGGTATGGACGCCCGGCTCATCCACGGGTGGCGGCACGTCCGCGACGGGCGGGCGTTCGACTTCGACGACGTCGCCAAGGAAATGGAGGCCGGACGTGGCTGACACCACGAAGGTCCGGACCCGCAGCGAGGCGTTCCGGGTGGCGGTCGCCGAGTTGATGGCCGTATCCGAAGACGATTACGCCTTCACGCGCCCGGACGCGGAGCAGATCAGCAAGCGGACCCTGGCAACCGCCATCGCCTCGGCGCAGGACGTGCCCCGGCTCGCCGACGACGTCGACCGGCTGACCGGGGCGCTCCGCGACATCGAGAAAGTCGCCGCAGGGGTCCTTCTCGAACTGGCCGTCACCATGCCGGACGCCCCGGAATCACTCCGGAACCTGCTCAACACGTTCCGGGACCGGGCACACCGGGCGGTGACCAATGGCTAACACCACCCGCCGCCGGCTCGCCGAGGTGTGCTTCTGGGCCGGGGTCGCCGCCCTCACGATCGTCCTCTTCGGCACCACCCCGCGCACGGTCGAGCTCATCACCGCTCTGATCGGCGTGGTCCTCTTCCTCGCCGCCCGGTGGTTCGGCGCCCAGCAGGAGCGTGACCACCGTGGTTGACCAGCGCCCCGGGTACGCCACCCCAACCCTGACAACCATGGTCGCGCCCGACACGTTCGCCGGCCTGCTGGCCCAGGCCCGCACCCGCGTCCTGACCCAGCTCGCCAAAGCAGCCGCCGACGGTGCCGCCGAGATGCGCCGCCGCGGCCGGCTGATCCCCGATCCGGTGCCTGGTCTCGAAGCCGACGCCGAAGCCCTCGACCGGTACGCCGCCGAATGCCGGGCCGCCGCCGCCGACGACACCCTGCCGACACCGTCCGGACCCCACTACCCGAGGAGGCACCCATGACCGACCGACCCAAAATGGAGATCCACTACGCGGACGGGTGGGCCGCCCTGTACGTAGACGGCCAGGTCGACCCCGACACCGTCGGCGACTCGCACCTTGCCGAGGAGCGCGCCTTCGAACTGCTCGGGGTGAAGCAGGTTCAGAACGACGCGTTCATGTGCGGCCAGTCGCAGCGGGACGGTGTCGCCCCGAGGCTCGACGACGTCGCCGCGTACCGGAAGGAGCGGGACGCCCGTCGCGCCGAGGCAAACCGGCTCCGCAGGCAGGCCGCCGAACTGCTCCAGCAGGCAGACACGCTGGACACGAGCCGGTGAGCACCGACCGGATCCTCACCCAACGCGACCACCTCACCGCCATGGTCGCCCTCGACACGATCGCACCACTCACCACCCGGGTCCGGAGCTTCCTCGCCCACGGCCGCCGCATCACCCTCACCAAGAGGTACACCTACGAGGACAGCCCGCCGGAGGTCACCGTTGGTCTCGCCCTGAACGCCGTTGACGTGTGGAAGCAGCCCGACGCGGCCGGCTTCACCGTCCGACTGAAACCCGGCATCCTCGTCCAGTTCGGGATGGCCGCCTACGCCTCCGACGGCGATGTCACCGAGCAGGCGGCGTGGGCCCGGTATCACGCCGACACCGACCGGCGCCGGAACATGACCCGGGTCGACATCACCGGTGGGCTACCCGACGACGGCCCCGCCCGTGACGACCGGATCGCCATCCGGGCATGGAACCAGCACGGGGTGTGCACCGAAACCGTGGTGGCATTTGACCCCGGCCCCGACACCGACATGGTCGCCCGGCACCTGTACGTCCGCGACTGGGACACCGACACCCACGACGCCGCCCACCGCTGGGACATGGGCAACGTGTCCGAGTTGCAGGTGGCCGACTACCGGGAGGCCGCCCGGAAGCTCCTCGCCGCCATCAACGAACCGGAGCGGTGACGATGACTGACTACCTCGACCCGGCCGACGTAGCTGCCCTCAGGATGTTGGCCGGCGCTAACTTCCTCCATGGGGCGAGCGTCGT
This sequence comes from Micromonospora pisi, assembly GCF_003633685.1. Taxonomy (NCBI): domain Bacteria; kingdom Bacillati; phylum Actinomycetota; class Actinomycetes; order Micromonosporales; family Micromonosporaceae; genus Micromonospora; species Micromonospora pisi. Next base: position 8,213,193 of record NZ_RBKT01000001.1, read on the forward strand.
CCTGCCTTCTGGGCGGACGCTCGACCCCAACGAGGTTCAGGCGCTCGCGTCGGCGTACGCGCCATCAGCACGGGACGGCCGAGAAGAGGCCGACAACCCTGAAGTTGGCGTGGGGCCAGCCGTCGATCTGTACCTCGCGGGAGGCGGCAACCCGGCGAACGCGCGAACCATGGCCCTGCTCCGTGAGGCAGACCGGGGCGCCGCACGCCGACAGCGTCCGGTAGCCGGTACACCGGTCGCGCCCGAAAGTGTCCTACTGAAGACCCCGAGGTTGCCTTCCTGGCCCTACAGGTATCCGCCCCTGAGTTGGCTGCACGCGGCCATTTCGTGGTGCGGTGACACCCCGTTCCGGGTCGCAGTCACGATGACAACGTGCGTCGCAGGCGGCATCCTGGTGGTGGTCCTCTGTGGCTGACCTGACCGACGCCGAACGGCTGGCCGAAGCCAGCGAGACCATCATCGGCGCCATCGAGAACGGCCCGTGGGTGCTGATCCCGGACCCCACCCTGCGCGCCCTGGTCGGCGGGTACGTCGCCGAAACCTGCCACACGGTGGCGTCCGCCGCCGGCCTCGACCAGGCCATGGAACGGGCCCACGACGCCATGCCGCAGCGGCTCGGCACTACCCTGCCGGTGGTGACCCCGGACGCCCGGGAGCGGATCGCGAAACACCTGTGGGTCGCCGACGCCGGTGACCCCGACACGTGGGACCGGATCCGGGCCGCCGAAACCGCGCTCGCCGAGTACAACGCCGCCGGCGGTAGCGCCCTTCGGCTGGTCGAGTCGGACCGCCGTGCCCGGCTGCTGGCGTGGGCGGACAAGATCCTGGCCATCGCCACCAGCAAGAAGGACTGACCGGCAACGCCGGAACCAACACCCAACAGAGCGGAGACCGCATGCACACCGAAGAGACCGTGGCCGAGATGCTGACCGAACCCGAGGACGGAACCCGTCTCGTCGTCCAGAACGGCGACACCGAGTTCAAGGTCATCTGGCGTGACGACGCCGAAGCCAAGAACTGGAGCCCCAACAAGACCGACCGCTGGTTCGACGCCGAAGACTCCGACCCGATGGAGCTGTACCAGCACGTCAAGTACGCCACGGCCGTCTACCCCCTCGGGGAACCGCTGGCCGTTTACGGCCGCTGACCCGACAACACGAAAGCCGGCCACCCGAACAGGGCGGCCGGCTTCGTCGTGTGTGCGTCAGGCGCCGAGGATCTGGTCCCGCCAACGCCACGCCAGGTCGATGCACCCCGCCCCGGCCGGTGCCACCCGGCCGCCGGCCAGCAGCTCCCGAATCGCCTGCTCGGTGAACGGCACCGTCTCGGCCATCACACCCTCATCGTTCCGGTCGACGAAGTCAGCGCTCAACTCGTCGAACAGGTCCGGGTCGATCACGGCGACGGTCAGCACCTCACCGATCAGGGTCAACGCGTCCAACGCCACCCCGAGCGCGTACACCCGCAACCTGCCGTCGGCCCGCGCCGCGTCCAGTCCGGCGAACGGCTCCACGGTGTAGTCGACCGGGTCCCCGTCCCCGCCGGCCTCGGCCAGGCCCAACAGCTCCTCGCTGTACTCCCGCTGAATGTTCCGCCACAACGAGAAGTCAGCCGCGGCCCCGGCCGGTAGGACCGACGACGGCTGGAAAATCCCGCTGGGGATCACCTGCAACATGCCGCCGGCCGACGCCACCGAACGCGGATCCCGCCGGTGCAGCAAGAACGACGGCTCCGACCCGCCCCGGATCGTCAGCGTCGAGATCGCCGACACCAACGGCCGGCGGCCCAAGTCGAACGGGTCGCCAATCAACTTCCGGTACGGCAGGTCCCGCAACGCCGTCGGCCGCACCTGGCCGCCGTCGAGCGCCACGTAGGCCAGCTCGTGGGCGACGACCTCCGCGATGTCGACCGACGCGAAGTAGCTGCTGTCGGCGTACGCCATCTGCCCCGAACCGCCGGCCCAGCCGATGTCGGTCAGCCGCCAGCACATGCGGTTCTCAAACAACCTCGGCTGGGACAAGTCCCGGATCGCGTGCGTGTACCGGGGGTACCGGCGGACCAGGGTGTTCATCGGCCGCACCAGCGCCGACGCCTCCTCCGTCCCGTCCAGCACCGGCGGCATCGCGGCCGGGTCCGCGCGGAGCTCGACGTCCCGCAGGTCGACCGGGCCGTCCGGCAACCACCCGGGCCCGGCGATCAGGCCGGTGTCGCCGAGCGCAGTCGACCCGTACAAGCCGGCAGCGGCCAGGGCCAGGCGCCGCCGGTTGCCGTTGAGCGCGGCCCGGGTGGTCCGCCACTGCTGTTGGCTGTCGGCGACACGCGGATCCAACTCGTCGGTCATGAACTCCCAATCGTGAGGCTTCCGAGGTTTCGGCACGGTGGGGGAGGACAGGCCAAGCTGGTCGACCGTGGTCCCGAGGGCGGTCGCAAGGTGACCGCGGTTCCGGACCCCTGGCTGCACGACACCTGTTTCCCACCGTGACACCGACCGGCCCGTAACCGCGCTACTGCGGCCCGCAAGACGGTTGATCTCGTCCGCCAGGCCCTCCTGGGTAAGCCCCTTGCTTTCGCGCAGCTCGCTAAGTCGGTTCGGTGTCCCGTTCATGTTCACCGCCTCGGTGCGCTCATCGGATCAGCAATCCGACACCAGCGTATGGGCAGCCATTCAGCAATGCGCATGGGCTGCTGACCGGCTGCGGTGCAAATGCCGTTCCCTGCGGCGCTCGACCGGATCACGGTGGACATCAGCAGGTGATCAACGGCAGGGCGGGAGTGGAACGTGGTCCTACAAGCCATCGGGGTGGTCGGCGTCGCGCCACTTTCGCGACTCGGCCAGCACCGCGAGCACATCCTCGGGGTGGCACAGCCGGTCGCCGGATGGGTCGAGTCGGTATCGGATCAGGATCCGCTTCGCGCCGAATCGGGCGCCCTTGGTGAGCCAGCGGTCGACGCTGGACCGCGATGCCGGTTTGCCGGGACGCCCGAACAGGATCATCAGGTCACCGATCTTGACCTCTTCGCCCTCGTTCAGCCGCCGCTCGACATCGGCCGCGTTCTCTTCGTCCACGCTTCGCCCCCTCACCCGTGTTGGCGGTGATCTTAACCGCGACTTCGGGGCGAGGCGTACAGCCGGACGGCTCGACGCTGCGGGTGTCACGGTGAATCAGTGTACCGCTCATCTCTGTCATGCCGAGTATCCCGGATAGCCCGATCATCCCGAGTGTGGCACACTTCGACAAGGAAGACCCCCACGAACCCAGACCCAAGCGATGAGGAGGAAGGCCCGTGATCCAGACCGCCACGGCCCAGTCGAGCCCCGGCATCCCCGGTTGGCTGACTCCCGTCGCCGACTTCGTTGCGACGTACGCATCCGCGTTCCTCTTCGGAGCCGGAGCGGTCGGGGCGGTGCTCGCCATCACCATGCTCGCCAAGTTCCTCCGCACCGGGCACGCCCACAAAAAGCTCGGCAACCTCGCGGTCCTACTCGCCACCGGCTTCGCCATGGAAGGCATGTTCGAGGTCGCCCGACACCGACTCGACCTCACCTTGGCGCTCGCCGTCGTGTTCTGCGCGACCTTCGAGATCCTTGCCGCCTGGTTGGGGGCGCTCGCCCGCCACAAGCGCAAGCTCGACCCGCTCGCCGACATCGCCCGCTACATGAGCGGGCTGTGGGCCGTAGCCATCGTCTCCGGAATCATCGCCTGCACCGCCGGCAACAACCTCACCGAAGTCCTGCTCCGCCTCGTGAGCCCCTGCGCCGCCGGCCTGGTCTGGTGGATCAACCTCATGGCCGACCGGCCGGCGACGACCACCACCCGGCCCCGGTCCACGTGGATTTACACCCCGCGAGAGATCTGCATCCGCCTTAAGCTCATCCGGCCCGGCGAGCAGGACATCAACGTGGCCGCCCGGGAGCATCGGGTCAACACCATGCTCCGGGTCGCCGCCGGCCTCGTCACCGCCGACCCGGTCCGCGGCCAGAAGCTCGCCGACAAGCTGAGCCGCCTCGCCACCGACGACGAAGACGTGGTGACCGAGGTCGCCGAGCGGTACCGGCGAGGCGCCACCGTCCAAGAACAGATCTTCGGCCGCATCCTGATCCAGCCACACACCCGGCTCACCGCGGCCGTCACCGTGCCGGCCGCATGGTGGGAGGGCATCCTGCCGCACCGACGGGTTCGCCGGCTCGCTGCCGTACTGGCCACCGAGCAAGCGAACGCAGCCGCAACCCTGGCCGCCGCTCACGCCGAGACCGAACGGGTGAGTGGGTCTCTCGCCGAGATGACCGAGCTGTTCGAGACCGCCTCCACTGAGGCGCAGCGAGAGAGTGAGAAGGCCACTCAGGCTCTCAACGCCCAGCGCGCTGCCGAGAGGGACGCGTCCGAGAGTCGACGAGAGATTGAGAGGGTGCGGGCAGAGGTCACCGCTGCGATCGAACGCGAGAGGGCAGCCGTTGCCGCCCGGGTCGCCGCCGTACGAGCTGAGACCGACGAGACTGCCCGGCGGGTTCAGGAACTCGACCGGCAACTCATCGAGACGCGCGCTCTCACCTCTCACGCCAAGCAGACCATCGCCGACCTGCGGGAACGCCTCGCCGACCAGGAAGCACTGCATCGCCGGGAGCTGGACGCCACCATCGGCCGAATGAGCGCCGAGAGGGCAGCCGCCGTCGCGACCGCCCGAGAGGAAGCTCTCGCCTCTCGCCGGGACCGCCCAGCACCCGCCCGCCGGGACAGCGGTGAGAGGACTCCCAAGAGCGGGGGCGACTCTCGCTCACCGGAGTGGACCGATCAGCAGTTGCAGGCGTTCAAACTCCGCGACAGCAACCCGGCTCTCACCGTGAAGGACATCGCCGATCAGATCGGTGTGGGTGAGAGCACCGTCTTCCGGTGGTTCCAGCGCCGCAAGGAAGCGGCCAAGACTCTCGCTCCGGCGGTGCCGACACTCCCGCTCCCGGACCCCCGTCAGCCCGTGACCGCCGGCACGAACGGCACCCACGTCAACACCGAGAAGTGAAGGAGACCTACATGGAGAACACACCCGTCACGGTTGACGCCGTCCGGTCCAAGCGCCGACAGGCGCCCCCGGCCCCAAGCCCGCTCCCTCTGTCGACCGGCCTGTTCAGCGTGAGTGGCGTCGTCGGGGTCCTTGGAGCGGTGTCCGTCTACGCAAATCGGCCCGAACAGGCCGCAATCGTCCTCTCGGTCATGGCGCTACTGCTGATCACAGCGGTCGCCGAGCGAATCAAGGAGCGGCGGCCGTGAGACGCACCGAGATCGAACCGCACCAAAACCGACCGGCGGCACCCCTGATCTACGGGCTACTGGCGGCGATCCTCGTCGTTCTCCTGGCTGGATTCCTCCTCGGCCTCTGGCGGTCACTCTAGGTGATTGTCGGGTTGTCGGTCCGACAACCCGACAAGCCGATGTGGGTACTCCGTCTCCAGGTCAGACCCCAACCCTGGCGGGTCGACAACACAACCGACAGCCCGACAACCGACAACCCGACAACACGTAGCGTCACAGAAGGAGGGTCCATGACTACCGAAGTCGCGACCCCACCAGCGGTGGAGAAGCCAAGCCCTGCCAAGGCACCCAAGGCGCAACCCACCGCCGACAAGCCCACCACCGTCCTCACCGTGCCCGCGAAGCCGGCTGCGGTTACCGGCGCCAACGTGGTCGCAATCGGCGGCACCGCAGCCGCTGCCGCCGGCCCGGTTGGTTGGGCTGTCGCCGCCGTCGTAGCCGGTGGCGCGGTCGCCGGGTACACCGTCCGCCGGGCGGTGATCCGCCGCAACGCGAAGGCTGACGGCGGCGGGACCCCGGGTGTCGGTCCTCTGTTCAGTGGCCGGCCACCTGCCGGCGGGGGGCGTAACAAGGGCTCGCGTGCCGGGGGAGGGGCGTCGAACCGGGCCGGGTCTGGCGGTACGAGCGGTGGTCGGTCGGACCGGTCGGGTGGCTCCTCGCGCACCGCAGCGCAGAGGGCGAAGTCGGCGGGCCGCAGCCTCCTGGACCGGCTGGGCCGCAAACCCGGCGGAGACAAGTCACCGGGCGGTGGGGGCGGGCGCAACAAGCGCACCACTGGAGGGCCGGCAAGCAAGATGAGCCGGGCCGCCGGCCGGGCCGCAGCCAGCGCAGCACGAGGGCTGTGGAACGCGGTCAAAGCACAACGGACCGCAGCCGCGAAGAAGAAGCAAGACCGCGCTGCCGCCGGCAAGAAGACGAAGCCTCAGAAGGCGTGGGGGTGGGCGCGGAAGATCACGCGCCGGGTCCTCGGAAAGAAGGACCAGCCCAAGCCGGCCGCTAAGACACCCACGACGAAACCCGAAGCCCCGCGCGTGACCGGCGACAAGGTCCGCCGCGGTCAGGCGCCCGACGCCACCAACCAGAACCCGAGCAAGCCGGCGACCAACCGGGCCGCCCGCACCACCGAAAGGAACCCTCTCATGGGTAACAACAACGCACAGCAGAGCACCAGCCCATTCTGGGCGGCGGCCCGGCAGGTCCACGCCACCGCAGCCCAGCACAAGCCCCGTGGCATGCTCGCCCGCCGGCAGGAGGCATTCGAGATGCCCGCCGCGCTCGGTGAGATCGCCGCCGGTCTGCGGCTCCTCGCCCAGACCCACACCTCCCAGGAGCCCCTGGAGCCGGCGTACGCCGCTGCGGTCATGCAGGTCGCCGCCACGGTCGAGTCCGCCGCCCAGGCGTCCCGCCACCTCGCCCCCGCCTTCGACGCACTCCACTCCGTCCAGGTCCGCCGGCTGTTGCAGCCGAAGGTCGGCGAGGACATGTGGGACACCGTCAACAACAAGCCCTGATCGGACGACGACGATGACGACGAGCAAGCGACGCCAGAACAAGAACTGGCAGCTCGACTGGGCTGGCCGGCACGGCACCGCCTGGGGCACCGTCAACGCCTGCCTCACGGTGGTGTCCGTGGCGGTCGTCGGCCGGTACGTGCAGGGCTGGTGGCCGATCCGGGAAACCCCGATGCTGCTGTTCGCCGCTGCGCTGACCGTGCTCGCCGTCGTCGCCGTTCTCGGCCGGGCGGCGGTACGGAAGACCGGCACACCGGGCGCGACCGTCTTCTACCAGGTGTGCTGCATGGTCGGCGCCGGCATCTGGGTCATGTTCATGTACGCGGCCGACCAGTGGACATGGCGGTCGGTGATCTCCGGTGTCGCCGCCCTCGCGTTCGCGGCCATCGTCGCCGGGGTGCTCGCCGGGCTCGCGTCCGACGACCCACCCCCGGCAGACGACGAGAAGAAGGAGGAGGAGGTTCCAGCTCGGCCGACCGTCGGCCCCGACGGGAACCCGGACGAGACCCTGCCAAAACGCAACGCCCTCGCGATCGAGTGGGAAGAACGGCTCAACCGGCTGTGCGACGTGCCGAAGGGCAGCACCGTGCAGGTGCCAAACGTCGAACTGTGGCCCAAGGGCAACGGGTACACCGTGGAAGCGGTCATGCCGGCCGTTGGTGGGTTGTCGTGGAAGACGGTCAACCAAGCGGCCGACTCGCTCGCCAACGACCTCGACCTTGACGAAGGGTGCCGCCTGAACGTCGAGATGGGGCCGTCCCGTCGGGTCGCGCTCATCGAGGTGATGACCCAATCGACCTTAGGGGAGGACCAACCGTACGGGGACGACTACAGCCCTCTGTCGATCTACGACCCACTCCCCGGTGCCGTACGCGATGACGGCACGGAGATCGGCCCCGAACTGCGGTCGAAGTGCATGCTCCTCGTCGGCGAAACCGGGTCCGGTAAGACCAACGCCGGCAACGTCATCGGCGTAGGCGTGGCCCGCTGCCGCGACGCCCTGCTGTGGGACATCGATTTCACTGCCGGCCTGTACCTCAACCTCCTCGCCGCGTTCATGGCAGGCAAGGCCAAGCAGCCGGCAGTCGACTGGGCGGCGTGGGACGAACACGAAGCCCTGCTGATGACCCGCGCGGCGATGCGCGGCCACCGGGCTCGGAAGTCCGGCTACCTGGAGCTGATGCGCGAGGTCGATGACGACAAGATCCCCGTGTCGGCGGAGGTGCCCGAGGTGGTCATCCGGGCGGACGAGATCAAACGCATCACCGGTGCCCCCTCCGAGTACCCCGAACTCAAGCAGCACCTCAGCGACATCATTTTTGAGGGGCGTGCGGCGGCCTTCCGGGAAGTCCTCCTCGGGCTCCGGGCCACAGCGGACATCGTCGACACCGGCATCCAGGCCCAGTGCGGTGTGATCGCGGTGACCCGGGCCAAGTCCGACGCCGAGTACGCGTGGGCGTTCGGGTGGCACTCCGGCGCCACCGTGGAAGGCGCACCCCACCCTGGGTGCGGCTTCATCTCATTGGAGTCCGGGGCGAAGCCAATCCCGGAGAAGTGGCGCAGGCTGCGCCCCAAGCAGTTGATGGAGGTAGGCATGGCCGTGGACGGTATTCAGCCACAGATGGACGAACTGACCCGGCTGGCACTCGACGGACGGAACCCGGACGGGACACCGATGCAGGGGCTCCTCCCCGGTGACCTGGACTGCTACTCGACTAGGTGGGAGAGGTTCCGGGACCGGTTCGGCGGTGACCACCCGTCGCAGCCGGGGCTGCCGACGCCGCCGGCCGACGATGTCGAGTCGAACGCCGCCCAGGGTGTGCGCAGCGAGGGCGACGAGCTGCCGACGCCGCCGGCCGGGCCGGTCGTGTCTCAGGCGCAGGCGCTTTCCGACCTCGCCGCCACGATGGCCACTCTTCAGGAGGCGGTCGCCAAGGCCAAGGCCGAGCACGGCGAGGATGCCAACCTGCCCCCGTATGACCCGCAACTGCACGCCGATTTCGATGCCATTCTCGAAGCCGAAGGGTTCGGCACTGATGTGGACTGGGGTGACCCGGACAACTGGGCAACGCTGGTGGAGAGCGCACCGCAGCCCGACGACGAGGACAAGCTGCTCAACCTGATCCGTGATGCCGGCCCGACCGGTGCCCGCCCTCGGGACCTGCTGAACCAGTTGAAGGAGCAGCACGGCATCGTCACCAGCCGGGACACACTCCACACCCGGTTGCGGGCTCTCCGCGACGCCGGCAAGGTCCACAACCGGGAACACGGCCGCTGGAAGCTTGAGACGAACTGATGCTCGGGCGGACTCATGCGCTGAGCGGCGCGACCGGCTGGGTAGCCGGCTGCGCCGCAGCGACCGCCGTCGGGGCGGCGCCCTCGATGCAGGTGATGGTCGTCGGCGGGTTGGTGTCCGCCGGCATGGCGATCTTCCCCGACATCGACCACCCGCAGTCGACGATCGCCCGCACCCTCGGCCCGGTCACCGGCCTGGTGGCCCGGGGCATCGCCGCCGGGGCGTCCCGGCTCCGATCCGCGTCGTGTGACCACTGCGCCACCGGCCGGCGGAAGGGCGGGCACCGGCAGCTCACCCACACCGCTCTGTTTGCCCTCGCCCTCGGCGGGCTGGTCAGCCTCGCCGGCTGGCTGGCCGGGGCGCGCGTCGGCCTGGTCGTCGTGTGGGTTGCGGTTGGGCTCGCCGCCCGGGTGCTCCTGTCCCGCCGGCAGCGCGGCACCCTCGGCGCCGTGTTGATCGCCTCGGTGGTCACAGCCGCGGTTGCGGTCACTACCGAGATGCCGTGGTGGTGGCTCGGTGGGCCAGTCGCGTGGGGAACGTTCGCCCACTCCCTCGGCGACGCGGCCACGAAGTACGGGGCGCCACTGTGGTGGCCGGCCCGGATTCGCGGGTGCCGGTGGGCGCGTGTCGGCATGTGGGAACCGTTGAGATTCACCACTGGCGATACAGTGGAGCGTGTGGTGTGGTGGTTTCTGCTGTTCAGCTCGATCGGCGGCACCAGCTACGTCCTCACAGGAAGCTGATGCGGTGGCCGATGGTTGGCATTGGGAGACCCGTGACGCGCAGGGCACAGTCCGCGCTCACGGGTCCGAACCGATGTGGGGCACCCCCGAAGACCAAGCCCGCGCCATCGGCCTGTGGGTGATGAATCAGATGGCCCAACTCGTGTGGGCCGCCGCCCCCGACTACGACCAGTTGGCTGGTGTACAGATCCGAGCCTGGTCAACCAAGCACCGGATTGAGGCGGTCGCCACCGGTGATGAGTGGCTGGAAACCCTGCGACCGGCCGATCGAGTCACCCCAGATGGTGCACCTCGGAAACGCGAGAGGGGCCGGCGTCCAGACCGGCCCCTTCAATGCGCGCAGGTGTCAGGCTAGCAGCCGTCGACCACGAGCAGTACCGTCGACAACACCTAACGGGACCGTCCAGGGTCCCGCCCATCACCCTCGTCCAGGAGGGCAGGATCAGTGCAGACCATCGGGGATAACATCGCCCGGATTCGTAAGCAGCGAACGATCACCCAGGAACACCTTGCCGAAGCTGCCGGCCTCAGCGTCGAAACGATCCGCAAGCTCGAACGGAATGAGCGCACGGCCGCGCGGATGTCGACCTTGAACAAGATCGCCCGTGTTCTGGGGGTTGCCACATCCACCCTGCTCGGCAACGTGGCCCGAGGTGCAGCCAACCGGGAGCCCGACTCGATACCCCTCGGTCTCGTCGACATGCGGCGAGCACTGACACCGGTACGCGGCCTCGGCGGGCAACTCGTTGAGGCGGGCCCCGAGCAAACCGCCCCCGCCTTGGATGATGTTCGGGACGCGATCCTGACCGCTAACCGGATGTACCACGCCAACGACTACACGAACACGCTGATGGTGCTGCCTGGCCTGCTTGGTGAGGCCCGAATGCTGGTCGACATCACCGATGGGGACGAGCGCCTGACCGCGCACATCCTTGCCGCCCGCGCGCATCAACTCGCAGGCAGGCTGATGATCCAAATGCGTCAGGTTGACCTGGCGCACGCCGCCCTGACGTTGGCGCTCGACCACGCCGACCAGTCCGGTGACGAACTCACCGGCGCGGCAGCTATCGGCCCCATGTGCTGGCTGCTGCTGCGGCAGGGGCGGCTCGGCGAGACTGAGCAGTTGGCCATCAGTACAGCCGACCGAATCGAACCTCGTATGTCCCGGGCTCGGCCTGCTGAGGTCGCCCTGTGGGGTGAGATGTACGTGCGGGCGGCGGCAGCCGCGGTACGGGACAACCGGGACAACGACGCCGATCAGATGTTGGACCTTGCTGCCACAGCGGCGCAGCGCCTCGGCGACGAAACCGATGAGGTCATCGCAACCGGTGGAATCGACCTGTCGACCGGGTCGGTGGCGATGATGAGGGTGGAGGCTGCGGTGATCGCGGGCCGCCCGGATCGGGCGTTGACGCTCTCTACCGGCATTGAGCGGTCTCCGCAGGTCACCCCGTCGTCCCGCCAGCGGCATCGTCTTGACGTTGCGTCGTCGTACGCCCAAACGGGGCAGTACGCCGAGGCGACCGGTGTGCTGCTGGAGATTCGGGAGCAGGCTCCCGCGTGGATTCGTCAGCAGCGGTATGCCCGAGACATCGTGGAATCCATTCGGGATGTGCGACGCAGGGCGATGACGCAGGAGATGGCGGACTTGGCGAAGCTGGTCGGTGTAGACGTCTGACCAGGGAAACCTGTACCGCATGTACCAGTTGGGACGGTGCGTACACGAAGTGGTACGCACCGTCCCTTCACCTTCTGTGATCGTCTGGGGACGATCGGAGTAGGCGCGGCGACTAGTTCCGTGAGGGGTACGTAGTCGCCGCGCCTCCCGATCGGCGCCGGGCCGACTTCCCCCGTGGTGGGCCCGGCGCTTCCCTTTGGTGGGGGAGCAGACGGGCGTCACCCCCACCCGCGACCGAGGTGGGCGAATGACGAACAGCAGCAGGCGAAAATACTTCAACGACGGGCAGGAGCCCGAGAGCGGGCCGCTGCCCGAACCGGAAACCCCACCAACCCCCAAGCCCGCACCGTCCCCGCCGCCGGTGGTCGAGCCGCCGGCCGACGTGGTTAGCCTCATCGCCGCCACGATGGTCATGGGACGCTCCGGCACCCCGCACGCCCAGGCTCTGATCAGCCGCAACCGCAGTCGGCGCTGGCGGCGGATCGGATGATGGCCGTGGAGGACTCCCGCCCGCACGGCACGATCATGCCGCCGCAGGTGTGGCCGGCGATGCTCGGCAACGCGAGGGCGATCGTCGAAGCGCACCTCAACGAGCAGGAGTGTGGACTGTGCCCGGCGTATCGGCGGGGCGAGTGCGCCCGGTTGGCGTGGGCGAACCGGATGCTCGCCGACCCGGTGATGCTCGCGGTCGAGCGTGCCGCCGAGTCTGGAACACGACCGGTTACGGTCGGCGACCTGCCCGCAGTACCGGACGGCACGGTGGTGCACCTGGCGCCGGGGGACTGGTCCGACGGGCGTACGACGCAGACGCTGACCACGAACGTGAGGGTCCTGCGGGTGCATACCGACCGGGCGGACCCGAACGGAACCCAGGTGTGGGTTACCGGCCACTGGTTGGAGTGCGGGTGGGAGTCGGTGCCGCCGCATCCGCCATGCGCGGAGGTGCTGGTGGAGGCTAGGGCTGTCCTGACCGCGCTTGTGGCGTTGGCGGGATCATGAGCCGCGTTGATGAGCCGTTGACCCGGGCCGCGATCTGGGAGGCGGCGGCGATGACGATCGCCCAGCACGAGGGCCGGGGCACCTCCTATGCCCCCGGTACTTGCGCCTGCTGTACCCCGGACGGGTGCGCCCAGCTCGCGTGGGCGGTGGCGATCCGGGCCGGCCGGAGCGCGGTGTACCCGGAACCGCAGCATCAGCCGGTTGATCGGTTGGCAGTCGCCCTGTGACCGATGAGGACGGCGCGGGGTTGACGAAGGTCACCTACAACCTGACGCCGGGTGCGCTTGATGCCCGGGACGAGTTGGTTGCGGGGTGGCGGGTGACGAGGACGAGGGCGGTGGATCGGGCGTTGCGTGTTGCCGCGATGGTGCATCGTATTGCGCCGGATGGGCATATGCGTGTGATGCGGGATGACGGGTCGGTCGCGGACGTGTATTTCGTTTGAGTTGGCGGGGTGGTTGCCGGTTCGCCGGTTGATGAGTGCTGTTCTTTTTTTGCACAACAGAAACACGACTTACATTCATGTGTGTCTATTGACTGATGGAAGACTGGCCCTCTAATGTCCTTCGCTATGAGAACACTCAGCCGCCGCGCAATCGCGGCGACCCTCGCCGTCGTAACCGCCCTCACGGTTATCGGCAACCCCGCCGTAGCGGCATCGGCCTCCTTCACGCCCCCTGCCGAATCGACGATCTCCAGCAGCGCGATCACCGGCCCAGTCCCCGCCCCATTCGCAAGCTGGGACGCGCTTTTCGCGCGGCAGGCCCTGATGAACAGCGCTCTCGACGCGATCCGGGCCGCCGACCCGGTCGACAACTACGGCGGCGCGGTCGCCGACCCCTCCAAAGACGCGTTGGTCATCTACTGGCGCGGTGAGATGTCGCCGGCAGCGCAGGCCGCCCTGGTCGAGCACCGCAAGCGCGTGCCGATCAGCGTCATCCCGGCCCGGTACACGGAGGCTGAACTGCTGGCTGAGGCCCAGCGTCTCAGCGCCAACCGGGAGATTGCCGTCGTCGGCCCGGCCGCCGACGGAAGCGGCCTGGTCATTCAGGGTCACGACGGCGCCCCCGGCGCGGCCGTACGCCAGTGGGTGTCGACAACGTCCCCCGGTGTCGCTGTTCGGTACAGCACCGCACCGGCCGACAAGATGATCCCCGCGACCCGGCAGAACGACAGCTCGCCATGGTCGGCCGGTGCGCGTACCGACGACTGCACCACCGGCCCGGTTGTACGCCGGGGGACGTCCGCGATCCGGATTATGTTCGCGGCCCATTGTGGCGGCAACGGCACGCAGGTGTTCGACAACAACGGTGAGCTAATCGGCACGGTCGAAGACGCCAACGCCACGGCCGATCACTCGCTTATTGTCCCCAACATTTTGGGCAGGGGCTGGACATGGGACGGCCCGGTCCAGTCAACCCAGGCCAAGGCGGTCGCCAGCGCGGGCGCCCCGGTCCTCGGTAACTGGTACTGCTCGTCGGGTAGCCATTCGGGCATCATCTGCACCATCCAGATGACCGAGGGTTTCGCCATGCGCGGCGGGATCGGCCCGCTCGCGCTCGGCGACAAAGACGTGGCCACTCTGCCTGCCGGCGGGCAGGGTGACTCCGGCGCCCCGATCTACGACCTGACCGGAGCAAAGGTGATCATGCGTGGCCAACTCAAGCAGATCAGCACCAGCCGCCTGGTGCCCTGCCAAGGACTCGGCGGTCGCCTCTGCTCCTCCCGGATTGCGTTCTCATCCGTGCCTGCGTCGATGTCCGCACTCGGTGTGGGAATCGTGACCGGGTAACCAATCGGTGGAGCCGTTCGGGGCAGTATGCCCGTCATACTCCCCGAACGGCTTTACTCTCCGTATAGGAACAACTATCAAGAGGTGATCATGCGCACACGCACACCGCTTACCGTCGGCGCCTGCATGCTGCTGGCGATCGTGACGCTCGGAGGATGCGGGCAAGCTACGGCCGCCAACGAATCGGCCCCGGTGCCCCCGCAGTCGACGGAGTACCCAATACCCCGCCCGACCACCCCGCCCCCGTCGAACTCCCCCGTGCAGTCAGAGCTGACCAAATACGCGGAGCAGGTACAGGCGCTCGGCGAACGCCCTGAGTACCGCTCCGTGTACGCCGGGGTGGAGACCGACATCTCCGGAAACCGGCTACTTGTCCACAGTCGCGAGTCCTCCACGTTCGCCGCAGCGGTACGAGCTGTCGTACCGGAGCAACGGCTGTGGCTCCGGGAGGTGCCCCTGAGCGCGGACCAGTTGGCCACCGGTGTGACCGACATCAGCGGAGACATCGCCGACTGGAAGGGCCGAGGTATCGAGATCCGGAGCGTGGGGGCGCAGCCGGGGCTTGGGTGTGTGGAGATCGGTGTGGCGCAGCCCGACCGTGACCGAGAGACCTTGGTCGCCCACTACCAGGCGACCGTGCCGGTGTGCGTGATCCTGGGGAGCGTCCTGATCCCCGCCGCAAGCTAGTTTCGACGATCGCCGCCGACCCGAGAGGCGGCGAGCCAGAAGGGGCGTCCCGGTTGGGTGCGCCCCTTCTGGTATTCCGAGGGAAGGTCTCATGTCGCAAGCCGAATTCCGAGAGCTGTTCCGCGCCACCCGACACTCAGCGGTCCACCTTGAACTCCGCAACAGCTACGAGATCGACGCCCCCCGGCGTCAGAGCGAAATCCATCCCGACCCGGCCGTCCGGTCGACCTGGTGGACGCCGTGGCTCAATGATGTGGATGCCGCGAGAAAGCGCAAGGTGACCGTGCGCCGGGCACGGATGGTTGATGAGCCGGTGTCCGAGTACATCCGTTGGGAGCACTCCACCACCTGGCGCAACCTTTGCTGCGGGGGAGGATGTCCGGTGGCTTCCTCGCCGGCTGGCCACCGGGCTGCTCGTGCCGGTCCATGACTTCTGGCTGTTGGACGGCGAGGTGCTTGCGGTCGCGCACCACGGCGGTGACGGGCAGCTCGTGGAGGTGGAGATCCTGCGCAAACCGGCGCTGGCGGCGATGCACGCGGAGGCGTTCGAGCAGGTGTGGGAGTTGGCGGTGCCGCACGCGGATTACGTGCTGGCTGCCTGAGCCGAGAAATCGCCACACGCGGCAAATTTGTTGCCAGCCTCCTTGACTTGCCCGATCGGGCTGGCAACATATTTGCCATGACGACGGTTCGAATCGCCCCCCTTGAAAAGCCCACGGCGCTCTACCGCCACGCCAACAACAAGGTCATGCCCACCTACCTCCAGCTCAACTTGCAGAACGGAGCACTGGAGGCAATCGCCGAGGAGACCACCAACGACCCGCCGGAACGAGCCATACCCGGCAGCGCGCTCGAAGGACGGGTGCGGCGGTGGCTCATCCCGCTACTGACCGCCGAGGCCGCGAACGCCCTGCTCACCGAAGCCGGCCCGCTGGCTCAGAGGATCCTCAACGGCGTCGACATCCGCCGCACTCGCGACTCCAGCGCCGAAGGCGTCGCCACCCTGAACGACGACGCCCGCGCGGCCGATGACGAACTTGACGTGCTGATCCAGACCTACCAGGGCGCCCCCACCATCAGCGAGATGCCGGCGGCCACATGGCACGCCGACGAGGAGCCCACCGAGATCGCCGACGACTGGGGCATCACCGCATCCTCCGACGATGCCAAGCTGGACCGGGTGGCCGTTGAGATCGCCGCCGAAATCGAGGCGAGCGCCGACGCCACGTACGTCCCAACGGGCGTGCTGGACTACCTGCGCGAGGTACGTGACGGGCTCCGGGATGCCGTCCGGGCGGAGCTTAGCGAGGTAGCTGACCAGCGGGCACGGCTGACGGCTCGCCGCGACAAGTTGATCCGCCGGATCCGGTCCTGGGACGTCGACTCTGACCGGTCGATCGGGATGCTCGCGGGTGTGTCGCACACACAGGTGCAGAACATCGCCAAGGTCAGCGCCGGAGAGGGCGCCGTTGTGCGAGAGATCGCCGACCGTGTGTCCAAGGGCCACGGCCTGGATGACATCGCCGACGATCTCAATGCTCGGGGGGTATCCGTCCCCGAGGACGTACGGAAGTCGGCCCCGTAACCTAACGAAGACCGTTGTGGTTACCACAACAGGAGTGTTACTGTAACCACAACAGACGCGGGAGGAGAGGTGAGCGAACATGACCGACCGTAAGCCCGTCACCGACGGCATACCCACTGACGTTGCCTGGCAGGAAGGCCGCCGCATCTACATCAGATGCGGCTACAACAGCAACCTGAACAAGCAACTCCTGGAAATCAACGCGAAGTGGGACGGCGACGTTGGCGCCCGGTACGTCGGCACCACCCGCCGAGACGCCGTGCTCCCACTGGTGCAAGCCCACGTCGAACGCATCGCCGCCGCGACCGCCATCAAGACCGCCGGCCGCTGGATCGCCATTCCGTACGAGGCCGAGGCGATCCGGGAGCACGCCCAAAGCCTCGGCGGCAAGTACGACAAGCCGACCAAGCGGTGGGCAATGCCCAGCGCCGATACCCTGGCCGACGTTCACCAGCGCGTCCACGACTGGACCGCAGCGGTCGAGGCGAAGCGGCAAGCCGAACGAGAGGCCGAGAAGGAAGCGCGCGCGGCGGCCGAGCGTGAAGGTCGGGACGCAGCAGCCGCGGCCAAGGCATCCCGGGAAGAACGCCTGATCGCCTCGTCGGGGCGCACCATCATGGAGGATCGGGGACAGGTCCGATCGCAGCGCCTACACGGGTGGATGCGCCGGCCGGAAGCGGAGCAGCGCAAACCTCAACCCGGAGACGTCCGCAAACTGCGGGACGGCCGCCGGGTGCTCGTCCTGAACAGTGAGGTGTGGTTCGCCTCCCAGGACGCGATCGATGACGGGCTCGCGGCGGGCGTCAACCTGTGGGAGGACCCCGGCTGGTTCTACAACTACAACTTCGTTGTGGTGGAGCCGACCGCCGAGGAGGTCGAGGCTGACCGCCAGGAGAAAGCCGAGCAGGACGACCTGACCGAATTGGCGGAGGTCATGAAGCTTGCGGATCGCACCCCGCGCCAAGCTGTTGACTCGTTGACCAACCTGGAAGGGGCGACGATCACCGAGGACTCAGCCGGCGGGATGACCATCCACGGCGGGCAGATCACCGTCACCCCCACCGACGAGGTGTGGTACCAGCACCCGGGTTGGTACGACGACTATGTCCGTACAGAAGGCCGGGTGGATGATCCGGAGTTGATCGCGCGAGTGCGCGCCATCATCGCCGGTGGAGACCGCCGCCGGGGAGCCTACGCGGTAAAGGAGTTCCAGCGGTGACGAAGCGCGAACCGGTGTCGGTAGATGAAGCCGACCCGGTAGGGGCCACGGAAATCGCCGAACGGGCCGGGGTGGGGCGGCCTGCTGTGGAGCGGTGGCAGGAGCGTCACGCCGACACGTGGCCCGAGCGCCGGTGGACGGTGGGCGGTCGGCCGGCGTGGGACTGGGCGGTGGACATCGTGCCGTGGCTGGAGGCGACGGGTCGGATCGAACCGCAAGTGCGATCCCGCTCCACCGCAGCGAACCGGCGACGCCGGCTGAGTATTGAGCGTTCGCCCGAGACGGCCCGACCTCGGATCCGCGCCGAGGTGATGGCGTACGACGAGCCGATGGACCAGCAGCGGTTGGACGGCGCCGCCGAGGTGGAGGCGATGGTCGACGAGATTCTTGCCGCATGGCTGGCCAACCCGGTCGGTCACCGCAACGGCCTGCGCGGGTTCACCGAGCGCTGGTTGCGGGACCACTACGCGACCTGGCGAGCGCCGTCCCCGGCATCTACCCACGCGCAGACCGGAGGTCTTGAGGCATGACAGCACCGATCATCGTCAACGCGGTCGACGGGCACCCGGTCTGCGCCGGCCCCGCCGACACCATCCAGGCGGCCCTACGTGGGGCGCAGCCGCTCACCATCACCGGCAAGCACGCCACCGGCGACACCGTGTACCTCGCTCCGCGCGACGGCGCCGACATCGCCCGTACCGTGCCCCACCCGGTGCACGGTGACATCCACTACGCCTGGGTCGACACCGCCCGGATGGGCGACGCGCCACAGCTCTCCGAGTTGTACCGCGATCGGGCCGCTCAAGGCAGGATCGCTGCCATGCAAGCAGAGGACCGCGGCCGGGCGATGGTGCCGGCGTGCGACAACTGTGGGGAGTGCTCGCGCTGTGTCTGACCCGATCGAAGGACGGCTTGGAACCCTGGTGCTCGGGGGCTGGATTGCGCCCGCACCGACAGGCCACGACGAGGCGTTCTTTCTCTTGACCACCCCCGACAAGCGGGCGGCGCTGACGATGCCCGTGGTCGCTGCGACCCTCGGGCTCGGTGCGGCCGGCACGGTGACCGAGCGCCCGGACCCGGAGGTGCGGGTCGAGATCGGGGCCGACGGGTGGGCCACCCTGCACACCCCCGGTGGCGAGCGCTTTACCCGGCCGGTCGCGGCAGAGTGGGCGCAGATCGCGCACGAGCGCGGGCAGGTAGTGCTGTGCGTCGGGATGGCGCCGATGCCGCCCGGGATGAATGAGGACGCCTACACCGATCGGTACGGCGTCAAGATTGCACTCGGGCTTGTCCCAGCAGCGAGGGTGCCGGCGGGGGAGCGCTGATGGGATCACCGCCGGCCTACTGGGACCTTTCGGACCTGGCCGCTACCGGTGACCTCGCCAGCGAGTTCGAGGTCAACAACGCGACGATCTCGAACTGGGCGGCCCGCTACCCCGACTTTCCTCGCCCCCTGGCCACGCTGTCGACCGGCCCGGTCTGGTCCCGGTGGATGGTCCGCCAGTGGCACGACAGCCGAGATTGGCAGCCGGGTCGGCCACGTAAGCAGACACTTCCCGAGCCGGATTGACGACCACAGAGGAGACCACGATGGCCGCAGGGCCTACACCGGCATCAACGAGTGGCAGGACGTCATCCTGCCGGCCGGCTACGACGTTTCGGACGAGGTGAAGGCATGAGCCTTATCGACAAGATCGAAGAGTTGGGTGCGGCCGTTGACGCCGGCCTACTCGACCGGGCCACCGCCGCGCACCAACTCGTCCAGTACAGCGACGGCGGTCTGACGCTCTACGGGGCCAAGGAGTCGATCGACAACTGGCAGACCCGCCGGGCCGCGTACGCCGACATTTTCATGAACGCTGAGCTCGGGGTGGCCGCTGTTCAAGCGGGGCTGCGGCGAGGTGAGCAGCGGGCTACCGGGGCGGAAAACCCCGCCGGCGGCTTTGTGCTGGAGACGACGGACGAAGACCTGCTCGACTGGCTCACCAGCCCGAGCATGGGCACCAGCCTCGCCACCAGGTTTGGTGGCCAGCAGGTCGCTGAGCGGATCGACGGCGGCGCGAGAATCATCCGTTTGGATCTTCTTCGTGAACTCGGCCCGGACGAGGATGGCTCGATCACGGAGGAAGACGGGAGGTTGGCCATGTGGGTTGGGGGCAGCCCGTACCCGATCCGTGTCGACGCCTGACACGCGAAAGCGGCCCCGCACCTGACTGTGCGGGGCCGCTTTGGGCGCGGGGTCAGAAAGGCCAGGTGCCGTTCCGCCGGGCTTCGAGGAGCGGGATCATGCCGAAGCCCTGATCGGTCAACCCCCCGAACGTGTGCCGGTTCGCCACCCCCGACGAGGCGTGGCCGTGCTGGTACCCGGCCAGGTTCCACGTGTACATCGGAACAGACTCCGGTACGGCCCGGTCGACCTCGCTCAAGTCCTGACCCGCCTGCTCATCGGTCAGGATGACCACCCGGTCGTGGCCGGCGAAGTGCTTGCGTACCGCAGCCGCGGTGGCCGTCCCGCCGCCGAGGAACCAGCCGCCGGACTTCCACCGGTCGATCGACCGAAGCAGCGACTCACCACCGGTCAGCGGGAACACCTTCGTGTGGGCCCCGGCGACATCACCCCAGTAGCGGGCGGTCGACGAGAACGACACCACCTCCGCGTTCTGGGCGCGCTGGGCGAGCGCCACCCCGAAGATTACGGCCGCGTCCCACCTCATCAGGGTGCCGTCCTTGCTGAACCCCTCGTTATCCCGCACCCGATCGAGGTGGCGTAACCCGGGCACGCCGAAACGGCCCCCACCCGGACCTCCGAAGAGGCCGAGTGGGGGCCGTTGCCTGCTGTGGCACCCGCAGGCTCGGTCACCAGGTTCACCGCTGGTGCGGTTGGCGCGGACGCACGTGGCTACGTCCGGTTGCGCCGCGAGGGCCCCATGTCCACGGCGGGGCCTCATTTTTAGGAGTAGGTGGCGGGTGGCCCTTCGCGTCCGGCTGTCGGCATCGCACCCGCGTGTTGGTGGCCCGTCCCCGTCCGGTTACCCGGCGCTTCTCGGCATCGCACCAACATGGTCGATGTTACGCCTTAGAGGGCGGCAGCGCCTGCGGGGATCGAGGCGATGACGCAGGCGAACGCGAGCCAACCGAGGTGCACTCGTCCGCCGACGCCGACTGCGTGGAGTACGGCCAGGACCACGGCGGCGGCGAGGAGCAGAACCGCGATCACGGCCTCGCGTCCCCGGCGTAAGTCGGGTGCATGACGCATCCGCACGGGGTGGACACGATCATTGCGGGGATGCCCAGCGGCTTCGGGAAAGCCGTGTGCCGGCATTGCCAGCCGAGCGCCTTCGGGTCGTTGCTGCTCAGCCGGGCGAAAGTTACGGGTGCCGGTGCGGTGGCAGTCCGGTGTAGGTTCCGCTTGGCCCACCGGAGGAAGGTGTCGATCACTGCGCCTGCCTGCGCTGGGTGCGTTCCAGCGCCTCAAGTGACACCTCGGTCGGCGTGAGGGTCATCGTGGGGGATGCCGCCGGTACGACACCGGTGGGGCGCGGGTCGGCGGCCGGTGTCGACTGCGGCCACACCACGATTGCGGTCATCAGGGCCACGGACGCGGCGGACAGGACACCGACCTGCGATTGGGTGAGGTCGAAGCCGTAGGTGCCGAGGAGGGTGGCGCCGGTGGTGATCAGGGTGGTGAAGATCGTGGGGGCGATCGGCCGGACCTTGAACGCGGTCCACACACCGGCGAGCGCGGTCAGGACGGCGGTGATCGCGCCGGACTGGTTGACGGTCAGGGCGTCTGGCATGAAGCCGATGACGACGGCGAGTACGGCTGCGATGGCGGCGATGATGGTGGCCGGTTCGCGCCCGAAGATCGTGACCGGTTTGGGTGTTACGTCACTCATGGTGGGCCTTTCAGGGTGTGCGGGATTCAGGAAAACAGCCGGCGTACGCTGCCCGGGTGAGCGAGCGGAAGCCGGCCGACTGGGGAAAGATCCGAGCCCGGCCAGGGCAGTGGGCGTGCCCGGCCGACGGGATCGTGGAACCGAGGCCCGAGCTCGTGCCGTCGTGCCCGTACTGCATGCGGGCCGTCCACCTCGCCCGGGTCGGCCCGAACGGGATGCTGGAATGGGTCGAACCGGCCCCGAAGACGTGCGGCTGCGGGCAACACCCGGTCCGGGCCGGTCACGTCCTGATCGGCACCTGGGCATGCACGTGCTCACCGACCGGCACCCACCGGACGTGGACCGTCGAGGGATGCGACCGGCCAGCAGAGTGGCCACCCCACGACCCGACCGGCGCGGCCCCGTTCTACGGGCCAGGGTCAGGGCCGGTCAGCAGCTCTGAGACGGCGGCGGCGGCACCGGGTTACTGAGCCGCGCCCGTTCGATCTCCGCCCGGCGATCGCTGTTCAGCCGGCGGGCCTCCGCGTTCTCGGCGCGCACATCGGCAACCTCGGTGCGCACCTTCAACAACGTCTCGAACGCAGTCAGGGTGGCCTGCCGGTCCTGCCCGGCCATCGCCTGCAACAGCACACCCAACGCGTCATCGGCACGGGCCGTTGCCGCCCGGTCAACTTCGGCGATTTGCCGGTCGGCCAGGTCGATGGCCCGGTCCTCGGACGCCGCCTGCGCCCTAGCCGCGGTCGACGACGCGGACGCCTCCGCGTACCGGGCGAGGCACCCGGACACCCGGGCGTACCCGACGACCAGGGCACCGATGATGAGCGCGTAGGCGATCATCCCGACCGTGATCGCCCGGACGGACCCGGGAGAGCCGAGCCACATCCACACCCGCCGCCGGCTGGCAGCACCGGGCACTGTCATTGTCGTCCCCCTTGCTGTCGGGCTTTTTGGTCGTAGGCGCGGCGGGCCGCCCGGCCGGTCATCCACCAGACGACACCGGAGGCGACGGCGAGGACGACGTAGACGGCTAGGTCGAGATCCGGGCTCATGGGGTGGGCTCCGGGGGTTGGGGAATCGCGGGCGTGGCCGGTTCGATCGGCGGGGTTCCGACTGGTCCGGTCCGCTGCCAGGGGGTGTACAACGCGCTGTAAGGCGCCAACGGAATCCCCCAGAACCAAAATGGTGGCAGGGACTCCAGCACCTTGGCGCCGGAGCTAAAGAGCTGGATGACGGCTGCGCCGGCGTAGATGGTCCAGATGCCGAGGATGACCAGCATGATCAGGTCCCGGACCTGCTCGGCGCGGCTACGGGCGGTCGACACGGGGCCCCGCCTTCCGGGTTACGAGTGGGTTGGGCGGTGGTCAGCTCGCGCGGGGGTGGCCGCGACCCGGCGAAGCAGGAACGTCGTCTCGAACGGCTGCCTACCGGAGGTGACGAGGACGGGCGGCACCGATCACCCGCCCGTTGGGGTGGCGCCGTCCACGGAACCGAGGACGGTGGTGAGTGCGGCGACGAGGTCGTCACGGTCTACGGGGCCCTGCTGCGGCAGCCGGGCCATGATGTCGGCGACGACGCCGCTGCGGATTTCCCTTGCCTGCTGGTCGATGCGGGCGAGGATCGCGGACTCGTCCACGCCGTCGCCGAGGTTCGCAACGATGACCGCCAACTTGTCGTGGATCTTGTAGAACTCCTCGCGGACGTCGGTACGGCCGCCCCCGTCACGCCGCTGGGCACCCTGCCACAGCAGGTAGCTGATGTCTTTGAGCCAGGTGTACACCTGCCGCTGTTCGGTCGCGCTCAACTCGGCCATGAAGTCCTCCTCGTCGTCGGTTGTCTGGCCGTCGCCTACGAGGGCGACGGCTTGCCGAAGGATCTCGGCCTTCTGCGCCTTGATCGCCGGTCCGGGGCACTGGGAGTGGCCCCAGTCGTAGCCGGACTCGGCGCCCATGCTGTGGTGACCCAAACCGCGCCCGGCCGGGCTGTTCGCGAGCTGCAACGGGATCCCGTGTTCGCGGTGAGCACGGGCCAGGATCTTCGCGTTGGCTGTCACCTGCGCTGGGGTGAGCGCACCGGGGATGAACCCCTCGTTTTCGATGCTCAGCCAGCTTGAGTTGCCCGTCCGCTGCGTCCACGCCCGCTCTGCGGTGTCGACCACCTGGGCGATCCGGCCGTCCTTGGCCACCACGAAGTGCGACGACACGTCGGCGGACGGGTTCTTCTGCCACGAGATGGTGCCCTCGAAGTAGCCCTCAGCGATGTGGATGATCACGCCCCGGTGTTCAGCCAGCCGGTCGGCCGCCTCACCGGTTTTGCCATCCCCGTCACCCGAGTTGACCGTTGCTCCCCGCCACTGGGCGAGGTCTGTCCAGCGCCCCATGGCGCTCCTCCTTCGGGTTAGGTGCCGATCCAGGTGTCGTGCCAGTCGATCGGGGAGAGGACCACCCCAGTCACGCTGGCAGGGTCGACCGGGCCGATGAAAATGCGCGGGACCTCGGGGTCTACCGCCGCTTTCAGCCCGGTAGGCACGTAGTCGGATCCGGACCAGTACAGGACGTTCCCATTCGTCCCGGCGGGGCTGGTCCACCGCACACCGGACGGCTGCGCCGAGTCGGCGGTCAACACCTGCCCGTCGGACCCGACACTGACCGGGGTCGGCACACCCGCTGAGGCGCCAACAAGGACAGTGCCTTGCTCGATGTACAACTCGGTCGTCACGAACCGGCCATCGAGGTCGTCCACGGATCCGATACCGACGGCGGACATGAGGACCCGGGGCCCGTCATCGCCCTGCGCCCACAACCGGTCCAACCCGTCCGGGCCGAAAAAGGTGGGGATCTGGCCTACGCCGCGGCCGTCGCCGCCGAGAGACGAAACCACGGAGACGATGGGGGTGGTGCCGTCGGAGTCGAGGAGGTCGGTGAGTTGCGCCCCACCGGTCTCGGCGTTCCAGAAGGTAACCACGACACCACCGGCCAAGCCGACGATTTCGTCCTCACCGTCCACATTGTCGATCGCCGCGAACGTCCAGTCGGCGATGCCGCCACCGAACTGAAAACGTGCCATTGGTAGCTCCTTACGAGGCGGCGGGGAACGACCCGGCGATCCACACCTGCGAGGTGCTGCCGAGGCCGCCGTGGGAGACGAGGGTGACGAGACCGTTGCTTGCGGTGACCATTGCGGCGGCGAGAGACCCGTTCGTGGCGGACACCATTCGCCCGAACACGGGGCGGTCGGCGCGGGGCCGGAAACCGGCCGGCAACTGGCACATGGACTGGGAAACACCGGATCCGAGCCCTGTGCCCGCACGCCCGTAGCAAAGGTTCACGAACACCGTGCCGCCGAGCCGGCAGACGGTCGACGCGAGCGTTGTCCACCCGGCACCGGGGGTCGCCGCCACGGGCACCTCACCGGTGTCCTGGTAGAGCACCGTCCACGCCAGCCCGGTCGATTGAAGTTGCCGGCCGGTGTCGGTCTCATACGCCAGGCGGCCCGGGTAGTGCGGTGGGCGCGTCGTCTGGGTGCACAGGATTTGCCCGTCGTCGCCGGCGTACCAGGCCAAGGGGACGACCCTGTTCGCCGCGATCGCGTTGACGCCGGGGTCGACGGCTACCCGAGCCAGGGGGATGTCAAAGAGAGAGTTGGTGTTCAGCGGCGCCGGCACACCTTGCCCGGGTGTACCGGTGATGACCGTCTCGTAGGCGCTGTAGTCGGCCCGGTTGAGCCGCACCACGATCAGGTCGATCCGCTGGGTGCCGCTCACATTCGCAGCCAGGGACGGCATGCTGATGTCGTCGGGACCGGAATCCCACAAGGTGCCGCGGAGGTTGACCCGGCGGTTCGCCCGGAGCTTGACGATCCTTGTCGCGGTGTTGTCCGCGTACGCCACAGGCGGGTCGGATGGCACCCCTTGCAGTCCGTCTGGTGCCCACGCATGCACCAGCCGTTCGTGTTCGAGCTCGGTGATGTGTCCACCGGCGTAGCCAGACCGGGGGTAGCTCTTACTGGCCATGTGTCAGCGCACCTCCAAACGGTCCATGCGGCGGGACAGGTCACGCAGGTACGCGACCCACAGGGGGTCGGCGGACGCGGATTGGGAGCCGACGAGGGCGGTGACGTACTCGCCGGTCTTCGGGGTGGCCTGGTAGTGGGCGCCCCGGACGATGTCGGCGACCTCGATACCGGAGGCCAGCTCGATCGAGACGATGTCGCCGAGCCCGTAATCGACACCGAACCGCTGCTCGGGGATGTCGATGGTCACGGCGGACAGGCGTGCGGTTTCGGCGCCTTCGGCCAACGCTTCGTCGCCGGCCTGCTGTAGTTCGGCGGTGTTGCCCACCGTGTCGTCGGATTGGCGGCGGTCGACGAACGTCTCAAGCCGGCCCCACAGGGCGACTGCGGCGGTGTTGACTCGCTCGACGATGACCCGGTCGACGCCCTCGTCCTGGCCGCCGACGATCGCCACCGTGGCGGTGGGGGCTTGCGGTTCGTACCGGTACGACCGCAGGTTCGACAGGCCCTGGCTGAACCGCACCACGCCCCGCAGGTCGCGGGGCCGGTACACCTGAAACTCGATCAGGCGCCCGGGGACCTGCGTGGTGCGGAACCCGAGACCACCGGCCAGAGCCACGGAGCGGAGCGCATCCCCGAGGGATTCGAACCGGGTGCCGAAGGTGACGTTGGTGCCGACGCCCATGTCCGGGCCGAGGACCAGGCGGGGCAAGCGGCGGGCGGCAAGCGCGGACGGGCCCGCGTTGAGGTTGACCAAAGCGCGGAGGATGTCTTCGGCGTTTCCGGTGGCGGTCCACCGGGCGTCGGTCTGGGCGGTGACCGGCACCGCCGGTGTGGGGTACGTGCGGCGGGCCACCAGCCACGCGAGGTCATCGGACCAGGTGATTTGGGTGGTGCCCGGTTCGGAGTTCGGCCCCTCAACGGACCACTCCTCAACCCCCGGGACCTCGATCCGGCCGGCGCAGAACACCTTGCCGTCGCGGTACATGACCATGCGGCTGCCGGGGGCGACCTGGTCGGCGGTGACCGCCGTCCGGGGAAGGCTGACGGTGGCGGTGCCCGGCTCGTTGTACCGCAACGTCACATCGAGGTTGGTCCAGTCGGCGATCGGGTCGCCGACCGGCACCAGGTTCGCATCGGTGGTGATGAGGGTGACGTCCACACGTCACCGCCCACCGCGTTACTCGGTTTCGTACCGGGCACGGAACGACAAGCTGATCCGTGTGCCGACGTTCGCGCCGGCCACCTCGAAACGCACCGAGTTCGTGCCCGGCGCCAGCGGCCACAGCCGCGCCCCGGTCCAGTCGAGTGCGCCGGTCCACACCTGCCCGGCCGGGCCGCGCAACCTCGGCGGGAACGTGGTGATGGTGACCGTCTCCCCGGCGGCGAGCGGCCCATCGCCGTTCCAGTCCGGGTTCAGGGTGAACGACAACCCTGTGGTGAGGTTCGTGGCGACGATGCTGGAGGCGGGCCCGTCGATCTCCCATTCCGGCCACGCCTCTACCTCGCCGGGGTTGTCGATTGTGGTGTCGCCGAGGACCCGCGACGAGCTGATCGACGGGTACGGGGCGAGGTACGGGGACCCGCCGACGGCGAATTCCCGCTCCACCACGGTCGGTTCGGGGTCCCGCCAGTGCGGGTCAGCGCAGTACAGGGCGAGGACCGCGATGTTGCTGTTTCGGCCGTGGCCCGGGGCTACCTTCAACCCTGCGGTGCAGACGACCTCGATCTCCCGGACGGTGCCTTCGGGCTGTGCGATCTGAAGGAGGCCCGGCCCCCTCGTGCGGGTCATCGCGAGGACCCGCACGAGGCTTTGCCACAGGTTGTTGTAGTCCCGGTGGGTGTGGGCGTACACGGCGAGCGGCCAGTTGATGATCCGCTCACTTTTGAAGAAGTGGCGGATGGTGGTGCCACCCCACGGGTGCGGGTCGGCGGTCAGTTCGCCCTCGGTCGCACCCAGCCCGGTGACGTCGTTGAGGGTGCAGTAGCCGCGGTCCGGCTCATCCAACGGCCACACCGACCCGTCCGGGGCGATGTACGTTGCACGAGCCCGCCCAACATCAACGCCGGCTTGGTACAGCCGTGGTGGTGATGGTGGGCGGGCGGTACCGATGAGGACTGGCATGGGCTACCTGGCCCTCCCGAGTCGCGCTTCGATCGCCTGCCGCTGCTGTAGCGCCGCGAGCTGCGCCAACGTCGCCTCGGAGTTGATCAACGTGGCTTCGAAGTGGTCCCCTCCCCGGACCGGTGCCGGGGCGGGGGTGAGCCCACCGACCCCGTCGACCGGAAACTGCACGGCGGCGGCAAGCCGGCCGGCGGCGGCAGCAACGAGCGGGGTGCGCTCGTCCATACCCCCGGCCAGGAGTTGGGCGATCGACCGGCCGCTGTACCGGGGGTTGCCCTTCCCCGACAGTGGGCCTTCCTTGGCGGGCGAGAAGGGGAGGAACCCACGGATCTTCGACGCGACCCCGGCCATGGTGCTGCCGAGGTCACCGAGTTTGTCCCGGATGCCCTGAATCAGGCCGCTGATCAGGTTCCGGCCGGCGTCTCGCAGCAAGTTCCCGAAGCCGTCGACCGCGTTCCGGATCGTTTCGCCGGCCCGCTGGAACTCGCGGATCGTGGCGCCGATGCCGTCTTTCACAGCCCGCCCGAACGCGGTGGTCGCTGCCGCGGCTACCTGGATGATCGCAACAGCGCCGGCAACAGCGTTGCGGATCAGCATGAGGGCCACGGTCGCCCCACCGACGATCGTGGAGAGGATCGCCATCGCGGCCTTGAGGGATCCCGACTGGACGGCCAGGGTGATGAGCTGACCGGCCAGTTGCATCATCACCGGCAGCAGCGGCAGGACGGCGATCATGAGTTGGCTGAACGCCATCATGAGCTGCAACCCGGAGGCAATGAGGTCCGGCAGCAGCGGCATCAGGGCGGTCAAGGCAACCATGAGGTTGGCGCTGAACGCCTGAGCCACGGCAATGATCACCGGCACCAACTGGGCCGCCATGCTCGCGAATAGCGGCATGTGCGCCAGGAGTTGCTGGGCGATGGTTGTGGCGACACCGACCAAGGCGGGCAGCAGCGGGGCGAGTGCCTGAGCCAGTCCCATGACGGCCTGCGCGACGAGCGGCAGGATCCGCACACCCCAGGCGGCGAAGTTTGTGGCGAGTTGCACCCCGATCGGCAGC
This sequence comes from Micromonospora pisi, assembly GCF_003633685.1. Lineage (NCBI taxonomy): Bacteria > Bacillati > Actinomycetota > Actinomycetes > Micromonosporales > Micromonosporaceae > Micromonospora > Micromonospora pisi. Next base: position 8,242,098 of record NZ_RBKT01000001.1, read on the forward strand.
AGGGTTTCCGCGAGCGCCACGAACTGCGGTAGGGCGGCCAGGAGACGCCCTGCCAGCACCTCGGCGACGGAAACCAGCGCCGGGACGAGCGGGGCGAGCGCGGCAGCGAACGCGGCGCCGGCCCGCGCCGCGAGCGGCAGGACTGTGGCCGCGAGTTGGGTGAGGACGGGCAGGAACACCTGGAGTGCGCTGACGAGACCGCCGGTCAGGAGCGAGATGACGGGTCCGAGTTCGGTCGCCAACGCCGTCAACGCGGTAGCGACAAACGTCAATGCGGCGGCGAGTCCGTTGCCCAGCACCGGAAGCAGCGGGGCCACCGCAGCCAGCAGGGAACCGAGCGCGTTACCGACTAGCGGGGCGACGGCCGCCAACGGCCGCAACCCGTCCGCCAACGCGGACAGGAACACGGTCACCCCGGGCGCCAACCGGGTAACCAACTCGGCGACGATGACCGCGATCTGACCCAACACCGGGGCCGCAGCCGCGGCGACGCTCCCCAGTGCCTTGCCGACCTGCGACGCGACCGACGCGACCGACCCGAACCCGGATCCCGGGCCAAACGCCGACCCGAACCCGGACCCGGCAACTGTGGCAACCTGGCCGAGCCCGCTCAAAGCCGAGCTGATCGACTCGACGGCCGCCACCAGACCAGGCGACAGCCCGGCAAGGAGCTGCCCGAACACCTGCGCGAGCGGCTGAATTGCTGCCGCGACGGCGGTCAGGACCGGCGCCAGCGAAGACACAGCGGGGGACAGGGATGCGATCCCGACCGCCAGGGCTTCCACGAGTTGTGTCAGGCCGGGTGAAAACGCCTGGGCCACGTCGGCGACCGCCGACGCGAGTGGGCTCAACGCCAAGAACAGGGCGGTCGCGGCCGGGGCCAGGGAGTTCGCCGTGCTGGTCAGCTCGGAGAAGAAGTGGGTCAGGTTTTGCTGACCCTCAACCGAGTTGATCGCCTCGTTGATCCGCCGGAACAGGCCAAACACGCCCTCGCCGGCCTCCCCGGCAGCCTTGCTGATGCCCGAGAAGATCCCGAAGATGTCGCGGGCCAGCTTGAGGAGTTCGCCTGCGGCGTTGAGCCCGTCGAAGAACATGCGCTGCAACTCGCCGGAGTTCGCCATGGCGGAGATGCGGGTGGCGAGGTCGGTGACGGCAGCGCCGAGGCCGACGGTGAACACGGCGACGGCTTGGGAGCCGGCCCGGACCACGTCGAGGAGTGCCTGCGCGACGGGGCGCAGGGCCCGCCCGAGTTCGCCGACCACACTGTTCGCGGCGGAGAACGTCTGGGCGATGTTGTTGCGGTTGGCTTCGGTGTTCAGACCGCGTAGGGCGGTGACGACGGCCCGGTTGATGGTGTCGGCGAGCCGGGTCATGCCGGTGGCGAGGACGGGAAGCCCGGTCTTCGCCAAGTCGCGCAGGGTGCGGGCGGTGTCGGCGAACAGCTCGTTCTGAATCTTGAGCCGGAGCTTGTCGAACGCAGGCTTGATCTTGTTGACCTCTTTGACGAACGCAGCCGCGTTCGGGGCCAACTCCTTCAGCGCCTCCGCCAGGGCCTTCGCGTCGCCCTCACCGACGGCCTTGAACGCCTCACCCAGGCCCACCGTGCCGAGACGGATCGTGCCGATCGCGGCGGCGGCGATCGCCACAGCACCGGGGATCGCAACCAGCGCCCCGGCCGCGGTGACAACGGTGGCGCCAAGTTGCACCAGGGCGGGGATCGCGGCCACGGCGGCACCGGCCAGTCCGAACAGGGCGGACGCGGCAATGGCGGCCCCGGCGGTGATCGCAGCGGTTTTCAACGCGGCGGCGACCCCGCCGGTGAACAGGTCGGTGATCTGCCTGGTGACGTTGGCGATCGCGCGCCGGTCGACGGTGAGCGGCACCCGCAGGGTCGGCATGGACTTCTGCGCCTTCGTGACAGCGGCGCGGGTCTGCTTCCGAACGTTCTTGTCATCGATCTTGACGGGGATGGTGGCCTGAACCCGCCGCTGCACCTGCTCGACCAAGGCCCGAAGCTCGGCCTCGTACTTGGCCCGCTTGGCCGGCTCGGTCGGCACGGTGACCTTGACCCGGCGTTGCAGGTCGGCGAGCTGCGCACCCAACTCGGCGCGAAGGCGCCCGGTTTCGGCGGTGACCGGGATCTTCGTTTCGACCTGGCGGGCGATCCGGGCGGTGTCCGCCTTGACCTTGTCCAAAAAGGCGCGGGTCATCGGGTCGAGCTGCACCCGCGCCCGAGGCGGGTTCTTGGTGGGGATCTCGCTGGGCAGGTCGGACGGGTCGATGTCCGGCCGGATCTTGACCTTCACACCGCTGAGGGCGTCGCCGATCTCCTTGTCCAAGCCGGCCTTCTTGAAGGCGGCGACGACCTCTTTGCGGAGCCGGGCGGCGAACCCCTTAGCGGATGCGTTGACTTCGACCGTGACGCTTCCTACAAGGATCGGGGATGTCATGAGACACCCCCGACCGGCCGCGCTAGGTTGCTACGTCCTGCTGCGCCAGTCGTTCACGGACTGCGTCAGGGTAGGTCGAGACAATGAAGTCGACCAGATCGGCAACACGTTGCCCACGAAGATGGGGAGTTACCCACAACTCAAGATTCTCGGGCCTGTTGTCAAGTCGGTCGCCATTCTTGTGATGAACCGATTCGCGTCGGCTCAGCGACCGACCAAGCACGCTTTCCATGACTAGCCGGTGCTCGCCTACGAGTCGCCCGTTGATCGAGATAACCCGGTAGCCGTTTGGCTTGACGTGGCCCTTGCTGCCCGCCGACCCGTACAGGGGTCGGAGAGGTTTTCCTTCACGCTGTTGGCTGTCGTGCCCCGAGCACAGGGCACTGCCCTGACTGGTTCCCTTGGCTGGTCGGTCGCAGCCGTCGAAGCGGCAGGGTGGTCGAGGTCGCGAGGCCCTTCGGCGGTCGACCAAAATGGGCTTGAGGTCTTCGCCGCGAGCGCGTTGCTTTGCGTGAGTGTCACACAGGCCCCGGTTGCTGATCGCACGGTCGCATCCACTGAATTCACAGGACGGTGACGACCGGCGCTCCCGAACCCTGAGCGGCTTCAGGACGCCGTTGCGTCGGAGTTGCACTCCGTGTGGAGTGCATAGCCCTCGTGTCGACGCCCTGCGGTCGCAGTCCGCGAAATAGCAGACTTTGTATTCGCCGAGGTGTCTCGGTACCGCGTGCTTATAGCAGAACGGATGCGATCCACGTGCGACGAGACTACAACCGCCGTGCTGACAACGTGGCCTGCTGTTGTAGTGCTCAGGGCAGTTCGATGAGCCACGGTACCCACGATTTTCCGAGCACCCGTGTGCGGAGCATTTCACTTACCAATCATAGCGAGATGCATGACGTTCACCTATTTGATGCAACGCTGCCGACGAGGATGGGGGAGGTCACGGTTGACCTCCCCCAGCACTCGTCAGGTGGCGGGGATCAAACCGAGGTTCGCGAGCCGGGCGGCGTAGTCGTCGCCGCGCTGCTGCCGGGTTTTCACCGGCCGGTCCGCCGGCTGCTTGGCCGTGTCGGCGCCGACCTTGACCGGCTTCGGCCTGCTGCCCTTGCCGCCGCCACGCTGCCAGTTCGCGCCGGCGAGCAGGGTGCCGATGTGGGCGAGCAGGTGATCGCCCAAGTCGACGTCAGCGTTGTCGCCAGCGAGTTCCCGGTACAGGGCCGAGTCACGGCCCAGTCGCCGGATGAGGACCATCAGCTCCCGCGCTGTGTACCGTTCCGACGGGCGACCGTGGAGCGCCTTTTTGAGCCGGATGTGGTGGAACTGGCTGAGGTCTGACTCAATGGCTCCGCCGTGCTCCCGGAGGAGTTGGTGGAGCCCGAGGATTCCCCCAGGTCTTCTCCGGAGTGCTGCTGCCACTGTTCGAACAGCAGACCGATGGCGGGGCTTGGTTGGTACTGGTCGTCCCACCGGGCGCGCTGCGCCGGGTCGAACCCGTAGGAGAAGATCTTCCGCAGGATGTCGAGGTCGACGTTGGCGACGTTGTCGGCACCGGTGATCGCGCTGAGTTCGTCCATCAGCCCGGCGGCCCGGTAGTCGATCTCGGAGAAGTGCGGCAGTTCCCACTTCACCCCGCCGAAGCGGAACTTGAACGGGCGCTTCCTGACGGCCTGGAACGCGGCGTCGAGGTCGTACACCTCGTCTTCGTCGTCGTACGGCTGCTCAGACATGCTGCTGCACCTCCTCTTCGGTTTCGGTGGGTTCCTCGGCGCTGATCACGACGTGCCGGGCGAACAGGGTGAGGGTCACCAGCACCTCATCGCGGTTGACCAGCTCGATCCCGTGGACCTTGACCGGGTGGCCTTCGGGGACCAGCAGGGGCTGACCGTTGATCCGGACCTCGTTCGGGACGATGACGTCCCCGGCCGGTGTGTCCATCGGCTCGCGCCGCTTCTCGACGATCTCGATGACCGCCCCGCGTGGTTCAGCCACCGACGACCTCCGGGGTCCAGCCGGGGATGCTCTCCCGGGGATCCCGCTGGGCAGGGTTGCCCCACGACCGGGAGGCCCGCCCTTCCGGGGTAGTCACGGGCGCGGCCCGCCCGATCGACACCTGGTCGGCGTCCACGGTGAAGACGACGACGGTGCCGGTCGGGCTGTGGCCGATCTCGTAGCCGCGCACCACCGCCGGGATCAGGACCCCGTTGACGCGGACGTCGAAGGTCGGCGGGCCGGGCAGTTCGGCCTTAGGTTCGGCCTTCGGTTCGGCGTCGGCGGGCAGGTGGCCGAGGCCGGCGAGCTTCTGGGTGTAGTCGGCGTTCCGGCGGGCGGCGCGTTCGGTGATGACCACCGACACCTGTCCACCGGATCCGCCTGCGGTCATGGGCATGCGGGTCTCCTTCGTGCGGGTCTTGTGCGGGTTCGGGTGGTGAGGTTGGGGACGCTGGCCGGCGACCCGCACGGACTCCGGCCAGCGCCGTACAGGGGGTCTACGAGGAGAGCGCGTCGTCCACGTAGTACCGGTAGGCGACGACGCCGGACTGATCCACGTAGCAGGACAAGGTCCACTCGTAGACGGTGATCTCGGAGTTGGACCAGACGACGTCGCCGCGCTCGGTGACCTCGCCGAGGGGGACGACGATCCGCAGGCCACGGGTGCCGTCGATACCGTGGAGCACCCAGGACCGGATGTCCGTGACGGGGGCGACCTCTTCGACGGTGACCCCGGTCGCGGTCTGGGTGATCGTCGAGCCGGGGAACTGGACACCGATCGTGGTCAGGTTGGTCTCGGCGGCGGCGAAGGTGAAGGTCTTGACGAACTGGCCGGGGATCCGGCGGGCCAGGGTCGAGCCCTGCCAGATGAACAGGTCGGTGCGGTCCTGGGAGGTGGCTTCGGTGACGCCGTCCTCGCTGATGGCACCGACCTCGGCGAGGTCGCCGGACAGGGCGGCCACACCATCGGTCGGCAGGGTGGGGTTCGAGTCGCCGAACGCGGAGACGGCGACGAGCCCGTTGTTGTAGGCACGGATGAGAGAGACGTCGACCGCCATCGGTCAGCTCCTTCGGGCATGGGGACGGCCCGGCGGTCGCGCCGGGTGAGGGAAAAGGGGTGTGCGGGTCCCTTGTGGCCGATCAGGGCAGCCGGTAGGCCGAGAGCTTGAGGTCCGCGTGGTCGACGTCGACCTGCATCTGAGCCCCGTACGTGGCCTGGTCGAACGGGCCGATGTACCGGGACGCGGCGGCGGGGATCTCGTAGGTGCGCGGGGTGACGGCTTGGCCGTCCACGTCGCGGGCGAACCGAACGGTGACGGTTCGGGCGGTCGCGGCGCCGTTGCTGTTACGAACCAGCAAGATCACCTTGCCGTTGTTGGCGACCACGTGGTTGTCGGTGGCGTTGCCGTTGGTCTCGGCCGCCGGTGCGATACCGGCGCGGGTGACCTCGGTGACAGGAATGGAGACGCGGGGCATGGGGTCCTCCGGGCATGCGGAAACGGCCGAGCCCGGAGCCGGGTCGGCGCAGGTTGGTACAGGGGTCAGATGAGGCCGTGCAGGGCGACCCGGTAGGTCGCGTCCCGGCGGAACACGGCCGGGTCAGGTGCCCAGGTGGGCGACATGGCGGTGGTCACCGACTTGATGACCACCCCGCCGAGGACGGTGTTCGGCAGCCGCAGCCGCAGGGCGGCCCGGATACCGGTGGACACCGCCCGGACACGATCGGCGTCGGCCCCGTAGACGTTGACGTCGAGCAGGGCGATGTCGAGAGTGAGTTGCTGGTCGCCGTCGTCGCCGCCCCGTTGCACGTGGGCGATCGGGGCGGTGTAGTCGTACCCGGGCGGCAACCGGGGATCAGCCCACGCCTTGACCCCGAGGGTGGACACCAACCAGTCGGCGATCAGGGTCTCCGGGTCCGCGTACGTCGGTTGCGCCACGAGTCACCCCCGGGCGGTCGCAGCACGCAGGGCGTCGCGCATGATGTGCTGCGCCGGGGCACCGAGGCTGTTGCCGCGCTCCACCCAGTAGCCGTGGGGGGCGAGGTTCGTGACCCGGGCGCCGGCGCCCGTCCGGGACCGGTGCGGGGTGACGTCGAACCCACCCGGCTCGATGGTCCCGTACGCGTACTGGCCGGTGACGACCGGCGGGTTCATCTCGGCCGCGATCCGGACCAGCTCGGCGCGGCGCACCATCTCGTCCTGCATGAAGTCGGCCCGGACCATCCGGTTGACCCCGACCCGGCTGACTTTGACCTTCACCTTGACCGTCACGGCAGCCCCCTCACAGATAGTCGTCGCCCCAGGGGACTGGCCTGGGGAAGGAGTAGATGGGCATCACCGCGTGGTCCTGGCCGGGGGTGGTGCCGGTCTCATCCGCGAGCGCCCTCACCAGGTCGGCCCGGGTGCGCTCGGCGAGCTGCTGCAACTGGGTGGCCCGGTTCAGCGACACATCCGAGTCCGGCCAGCCGCGCTCCACGGCGGCGGCGGCGTACAGGGCTGCGGCCACGGAAGCGGTTTCGGCGAGCGCCGTGGTGACGGTTGGGGCGACGGTGGTTACCCAGGCGACCCCGTCGGCGATGAGCCGGTCGACCTGCACCCCGGCGGGCCGGGTGGTCGAATCGAACGTGTGCGGGTAGATGTCGGCCTTGGTCGTGGTGGTGGCGGTCGATCGCACGAGGGTGCGGGTCGGTACGTAGTTCGCCACCCTGCTCCGCCCGGGTGTCCAGGTGGGTCCACCCGCTACTGGGGACGCGGAGACGTACACCTCTTGGGTCTCAACGCCGGCCCCCGTGCCGGTAACAGTCCACGTGAGGACCCACCGGCCGGGGTAGGTGTACGTGACCGGGGTGGTGATCCACGTCTGGACACCTGCGTTCGTGCCCTCCACATACGGCACGAGAGTGCTCGTCGTGCCGCCCGGACCGGTCACCACCAAGGTCGCGGCCGTGGTGCCGTCGAACGGAGTCACCGTCAGGCGTGGGGTTTCGGCATCACCAACACCAACATCGGTGGCCACAGTTACCCCCTGCTCGTGGTCGCGGTCAGGGACGGGCGGCTACTCGACGCGGTATGAACACCGGGCCGGTACTGCGGCAGGTGTTCCGGTACGGCGGCGGTGAGTACGCTTCCGGCGCTCAGGTCGGCGGCGGCGAAGTGGTTCAGCGCGGCCGTCGCCGTGAGGACGCTGCTCGCGGCGAGCGCGGCAGCCGCCCGCATCGTCGCCGTACCGGTGCCGCCGAGCGTGAAACTCGCGGACAGGTGGGCGGCGGCTTCCTGCTGCCGGGCACCAGCTGCGGTGAGGGTCGACGATCCGACCAGCGCGGCGGCGGCGTACCGGGTCACGACCGGGGCGGCGGTCGCCGTGGTTGCCGACACCAGACCGGCGGCGGCCGGGACCACCCGGACCGCTGTGGCGGTAAGCGTTGAGGACGCGGCGAGGGCGGCGGCGGCAAGGTTCAGCCCGGCCAGCGCCAAGGACACGCCCTGCCGCTGCACGGTGGCCGACGCGGTCGCTACTCGTGTGCCGGTCGGGCCGGCGGCGGTCAGTTCCTGAGTGGCGATCAGCATCGTCGTGTTGCGCTGGGTGGTGCTCGTTGAGCACACGTCCACGCGTTCCGTTGTCGCCGCGTCGGCGGTCCAGGTGGCGGTGGTGTTGATGACGTTGAGAATCACGCCGTGGATTGCGACCAGCAGCGTTGACGTCGGCACGGGGGCTACCGACGGGGCGGTGACTACTGTGCCGTTGCTGTTCGTCTCGTCAACAGCAGAGGCGACTACAGTGGCGCTGGTGACTACCACGCACCCAATTGCGACCCGGGACGACGAATCGATCGTGAAGCTGACGCTGGCACCAACATCCCCGCTGGCCAGGGTTTTTGTCCACACGAGGAAGTTGCCGGAACTGGCTGTGTCGACGGTTGGGGTGCCGGGTAGGGCGGCCCAGCCGGCGGCGGCCATGTCGTTGGTCGGCAGCCCGGCGGAGATGGCCATGGCGAGTACCGCGAGGTGGCCGGCCTGCGCCCCCGCTCCGGCGTCCGGGAGGGTGATCGCTGCGGTGGTGCCGCCGAGGCTGCTGGCGGAGGTGGCTGCGACGTAGGTGGGTGCGGCCACGGCTCAACCCCCGCTCAGGACAGGGCGAGGGTGAACGACCCGGCGGGGAACGACAGGGAGTCCCCGGCGCCGACGGTCTTGCTGGCGGTCAAAGCCCCCCACCACAGGCGGCGGGGCGAACCAGCGGAGTCCCAGACTTCGACGCCGACGACCGTTGCCGCAGGCAGGCCGGCGAACGTCACGGCACCGGAGCTCGCGGACGCGCCGGCCGCAGCTGCGGTCATGGTGATGGTTTGCCGCGTGTACGACCCGCCGGTGACTTCGGTGCCGGCCGCAGTGGCGGACCCGTTCGCGGTGACCAACGCGAGCCGGATCGGGGTGGTGGGCGCCGTGTAGGAGGCGGTGCCCATGGTGGCATCGAGCAGGCGGTTGGCTTCGGTTGTGGTCAGGGCCGGCACATCGGCCCCCTTTCGCGGTGAGCCGATGTGGGTGGTGGTGAGGTGGGGCCGGCCTCGGTGGGCGTGGTCGGCTACAGCCAGTCGTCTTGTGCGCGTAGCCGGATCGGGTGCGGTTCCCACGCCCCGGCGACCCGGGCGCGGGCGGAGCCCATCGCGGCGACGCTGATGGTCACGAAGTCGATGCCGATCCCGGATCGGTCATCGGTGACCGTCAGGCTGAACGTCAGGGTGGCCCCGGTGGTGGTTGCCGGGGCGGTGAACGTGGCGTCCACGGTGCCCGCCCCGGTGAGAGTCACCGGCGGCCCGGACTGCTGTGCCCACAGGTAGGCGGTGACCGTGCCGTCAAGGTCCGTCGACCCGGACGCGTTCAGGTGGACCGTCGCCCCCGGAGGGACGGACCGGTCAGGGCCTGCATTCGCGATCGGCGGCGCGTTCGTCGAGGACAGGATGATCGACGCGCAGGCGGGGCCCACGGTCGACTCGGACAGGCCGTGTGGGGTTGCCGGTACCGGGGCGTTGGTGCCGAGGGCCTTCGTCGCGAGCGCCTGCACCGCGTTCTTGAGCGTCAACGTGGTCGACACCGTTTGCCCGGCCAGGGTCCACCCGACAGCAGGGGTCACCGTTGGCTGCGCCCCGGCCAGGTTGCAAGCCCCGCCGATGACCCCGAGGAGCACCGTTGTTGCCGCAGCCGGGGTGACCGCAGGGGTGTTCGGGGTGGCGGTCTGGGTGCCGGAGTACAGGGTGGTGATCTGCTCGACCACCACGGGTGCCCCACCGGTGTCGTACACGGCGGCCACGTTCATGGCCCACCGGGTGCTGGCACCCAACCCGAACTCCAGGGCCGCCCCAGCGTCCCCGGCCTGGGCCCGCCGACGCGCACCACGCAGCGAACCGGTGGTGGTCGACGCCGGCACCATCTCCGCGAGCTCCGTCCACCCCGCCGGTGGAGCCAGGGTCGCGGCGGCGGCCAGAAGCTGGATGGTGGCGACGAGCAGGTCACCCGGTTGGGTACTGGCGGGGATGTTGCCGAGAGCCGTGGAGGTCGACCCGGCCGACGATGACGATTCGACGGCGCGCACCACAATGGTCACGGGATGAACTCCTCAAAGTGCGAGGCGGTCCAATTCCGCACGGGCGTACCTTCGGTCACATAGTGGGAGTAGAACCACCGTCCGGGTGCTTTCCCTTGCCGGTGATACGTTTGCCCGCTGATGTGCCACACGTTGCTGTCGTCGAATATCTGGTTGAATCCGGGGGTGATTTCGTTGGCCCACGGGCCGGAGATGAACCTCAGCCCGAAACGGTTGCGCCTGTAGAACAGGTTGTAGGTGACGAAGGTGCCCCGAGAAACGGTCTGGGGACTCTCGACCCCGGCCCGGACGATCAGGTTGCAGCCGTCGCCGTAGTTGTCGTCGAAGGCGAACCAGCTACAGTCGCCGGTCATGTGGCCCACGATGGTGATGGCGTTCGCCACGTCGGCGAGCAACGGGCTTGGGGTGTCCTGGCCGCCTGTGTACATGTCGAACCGGTTGAACCGCACGGCCGCGTTGTCACCGGAGGTGATTTGGTGTGAGTCGCAGTGACCGCCTGGCGCCTTTTGTAGGCTGTGGGTCCAGCAGAACTCGATCAGCGTGTCCTTGCCGGTCTTGAACGCGTCATTGCCGCAGTGGTACACCTCGCAGTACCGGGCGGTGTACGACCCGTACGGGGGGATCGCGGCGGACACCGAAAGCCCGCACTCGATCTCGCAGTACGACATGTTGAAACCGGGGTAGGTGTCGCTTGTCGCGATGACGTACTTCCCGGACCCGACAATTTCCCGACCGGAGATCCGGCAGTACCGCATCGTCACATTCGGGGCGGAGATCTTGACCTGTCCGACCATGTCGATGTACTCGACCAGCGCCCCGGGCCGGGTGATTTCCAGCCCCAGTGTGCCGGTGATCGTGTCGAGTCCGATCGTGCCCGACACCAATCCTTTGGCGTCGATGAACGGCTGCCCCACGTGCGAGTAGTCGATCACCCGCAGGTACGTGTAGTCCCGGCCCTGAGCGTCCAAGACTGGCCGAACCCCGCAATACTCCGGGCCCATCTGGGCGCCGTTGGTGACACCCGGAGGCGGCTCGGTTGCCCCGTAGTAGCCCCTGCCGTTGTTCGCCCCACCGTTGCCGCCCCAACCATCGGGGGCGCCGACGATCGGGCCGATCGAGCCGATGACCCACTCGCCGGCGGGAACGGCCAGGACCTCGGCCGGATCCGACGCCAGCGACGCGTTCGCCGCAGTCAGGGTGATCGTGTAGTTGGTGCCGTTGATCAGGCCCTCGATCGTGTGGTTACGCGCTGACGGCGGCAGAGTCACCGGTGCCGCGTCGTCGGGCAGGATCGAAAGGTGGTAGCCGACGATCGGGGCACCACCGGAGTCAGCCGGCGCGTCCCACGTCAGCGCCAGTTCACCGGTCGCGGGGATCGCGGCCAGGTCCCGGGGCGGGGTTGGTGGGACTACTGTGGCGACGTCACCGGACAGGACACGCCACTCCTGGGTGTACCGGGTCCGTACGGTGCTCGCCGCACCGGGCACGTCCACGGCCGGCCCAGCAATGTCCCAGGTGGTGACGACGCTGCCGGTGACAACGGTGGTCGGGGCGGTATCCACATCCCATGTGGTCGCGGCGGTCTTGGTGACCTGTGTCGACACGGACCCGACCGGCAGGACAGCGGCGAGGAACGCGACGTAGGAGGAGAACACCAAGCTGACGGTCAGGTTGCCGGTGCTGCCGGTTGTCGCCTTCGCGGCGGTGGCGATACCGGAGGCGGAGTCCAAGCCCTCCACGGTCAGGATCTCGACCTGCTCGGTCAGCGCGCCAGGGTCGGTGACCGCCCACGCGGACAGGCCCCGGTTGTCGATGACCCCGACCCCGGCGACGATCAGGGTGTCCGCGACGGAGGTGACGATCGCCGGGCAGCAGGAGTCGATCGGCGGGACCGTCGAGTTGATCTGCGATGACGTGCTGTCGAACGGGGAGCCGGTGGCGATGGCGCCGCGTACGACGAGCATCGCGGCAGTGGTAGAGCTGGTGCCGCCGGTCCATGTGTAGGTGGTCGGGTCGGCGCCGTTGACCCTTCGCCACGCCAGGCACGCGTACCCCTGCACCACGGGTGCGTCACCGAACGTCAAACCAGCCTCGGCGGTTGCCCACCCGGCCGGTTGCATCAGCGGGGCGGTGCCGTGGGTCGACGCAACCACCAGCAGCAGGTCACCGGCCTGCGCCTCCACGGGGACGGTGATGGTGACGTCGGTCAAGCCGACCCCGGAGGCGGTGGCGACCACGGTGGGTGCTGGCATGCCCGCCCTCCCCAGTCAGAGGGTGGTGCCGGTGACGGCGAGGGTGAGCCCGTCAGCGGTGACCGCAGCGGAGTTGGTGCAGGTGCGCCGGACCCACACGGCCCGGACACGGCCGGGAGCGATGTCGCCGATACTCAGCGCGGTTCCGGTGGAGGTCGGGACGCTGAACACCACCCCGGGTGGGGCGGTGGTGGCGTTCGCGATCCCCAACGCCTGCGGGGTGCCGGCCTGCCCGACCGGGGACACCGGGGTTGGGTCGACCCCGATGGCGCAGGTGGTGCCGCCGCCGACCTGGGCGGAGATGTACACCCCGGCAGCGTTGAGGGTCAGGGTGGCGTGGGTGTTGCGCACGAACACGCACGCGTAGTCGATGGTCGACGCCACGTTCTGGGCGGCGGTCACGTTCAAGAGCAGGGTGTTCGCCCCGGCGACCATTTGGGTGGTGGCCACGTACCGGCCGAGGCTGGCCCCGACGGTGCCGGCGGCCACGTACCCGGCCGAGGCCCCGGGTGCGCTGAGGTGGAACAGGATGTCGGCGGCGACGATGGCCACGGGTGCGCCTCCCTACTCGCCGGTGGAAAGGGCACGGGTTGGTGGCGCCGGGAACTGCGGCAGGTCACATCCCCGCAGGTGCGGGTAGCGGTGTCTCGTCAAGGAGCGCGCGCACCGCAGCCGGGCCGTGCTTGGCGGCGTACTGGTAACGCACCTGCAACGCCCGGCTTGGTGCGGATCCGACGTGCCGGTTCAGGCGCTCCTGCGGCGGGTGCCACAGGTGGTACAGGGGTGCGGTTCCACGCCAACTGGGCCCGGCCAGGGATGTCAGGGCGAGCGCCCACGACTCGTCCTCGCCGCCCCAGCCCTGGAATCGGGGGTCGAGCGGCACCTGCTCGTACACGATGCGCGGAAGGACGGTGATTCCGCCGCCGTCGAGGCCGCGGTACGGGTCCTGCGTCGTCGCACCGGCAACGGATGCGGGCTTGACTCCACTGAAAACGGCGGTGGTGGCCAGCTCGGTCAACCGGTGCACGTTGCCGTGCGGTACCGCCCACGGGGCACCACGTTCGACCGCGTCCACGGCCAGGTCGACGCCGTGGCAGATCACGTCCGCGTCGGCGATGACCAGCATGTCGCCGTCGGCCCGGGTGAGGGCGTAGCCGACCGCGTTGGCTTTGACCCAAGGGCCGCCGACGTTGGTGCCGGCAACCACCTGCCAGTCAGGGTGTGTGGCCGCCCACCACCGCCGAACCCACGCCCACGCCCGGTCCCGGTGCCCGCCATCGGGCCGCCACGGCACCAGAACGGTGACGGTCACTGCCGCCACCGCAGGTACGCGGCCGGGTCGTGCACCATGCCGGAGTCGGTGGGGGACAGGTACCAGAAGTGCTGCCGGAACACGTCCGCGAGAGCTTCGACGCCGTGCCGTTCGGCGATCTCCCCGTAGGCCCGCCAGTGCGCCCCCTGGTCGGCGGGGAGGTCGGTGCGCCGGTACGCCTCCGCCCCGTTGACCGCCTTCCGCACGAACTGGTCGGCCGACCGGTAGGGGAAATGCCGCACCTGAAGCACCGGCGCCGCCCGGCCACCGGACGGGAGAGTCACCCCATGGTTGCCTTGGTGGATGACCGCCCCGGGTTCCCACCGGAACGCGACCTTCGGCAGCCGAGTCGCCTCACGTTGTCGCCACACCATCGTGCGGAACGGGTCGGAACCGGCCGGGTCCGGGTCCACCGATGTGCAGAAGTGGTTGGTCAGCGCCGCTTGGGCAACCGGGCGGTCCAGTTCGGGAAGCACCAGGCGGATCCGGTCCGCTTCGGCGGTCCACAACTCGTCGGCGTCGAACGGCACAATCCAGGTCTCCCCGGGTCGCAGCGCGGCGGCTTGGTCAGCCAGAGCCGTCATCTTCCGGGACTGGTAGTACGCGGGCTCGGGGTCGTCGACCACGGTCAGCGGCAGCTCCCGGGCCAACCGGTCGAGGATGTCCCTGGTGCCGTCGGTGGAGCCGTTGTCGGCGACGATCAGGTGGTCGACCTCGTCGGCCATGTGCCGCAGGGTGCCCTCAACAACATCCGCTTCGTCGCGAACCATTGAGATCCCGAATACGGCCACGTCAGTGCCTCCTCGCGTCGTAGAGCACGGGGTGGACCACCGGCCACGGCGGAGACAGGGGTGTGTCGAACAGTTCCGGGAACTGCTCGGGTGTGCGGGTCGCTACCAGCAGGTTCTGGCGGTACCAGTTCTCCACCCGGTCGTCGTTCCAGATCGACCAGCGGAGCGCACCGGACACCGACCACCCGTGGGCCTTGAACCGGGTTACCCAGTAGTTGGGCCACTGCTCGTTGACGTGCCCCACACCGCCTTGGCCGGGGATGGCCGCCGAGAACAAGAGCGTCGGGGCCAGGTTGCACAGGTCGTCCACGAGGCTGTCGGCCCGGGACGGGGGAAGGTGCTCGGCTACCTCAAGGCACACCGCAAGGTCGAAACGGCCGTGCAGGTGCGCCGGGAGCGGCAGTGCCAGGTCGTGGGGGATGAACCGGTCGCCGAGCGGTGACCCGGTCACGTAGGCGCCGTCGACACCGATGACCTCGCACCCGTGGCCGGCGAACGTGTCCGCCCACCAGCCCTCACCGCAGCCGACGTCGATCACCGTGGCGGGTTTGACGATGTCGACGACGACGGGCACCACGGCGGCGGCGGATGCCCGGGTGCCGGCCCGGATGGTGTCGTAGAACGAGCCGTTGTACATCAGTACCCGACTCCGATCCGCTGATGACCGACGTGTTCCACCCAAGGTGAGTCGCTGCGCGCGCCCCAGTAGCCGAACCGGACTTGGTCGCCCGGCACGGTGCCGAGCCCGGAGGAAAGGAGCCGGTTGGTGAAGTGGCCTTCGGACTGTTCCCGGTCCGGCCAGCCCACCTGAAGCAGCTCCGTTCGGTACAGGCAGGGGTTGGTGGTGAAGAACTGGCGGTGCTCCAACCACTGGTGCCCGTGATCGTCGTGGCAGGCGGTGTACGCCTCCGGGTGCTGTTCGACAACGCCCCCTGCGGCCCGCTCGGCTGTGTTCCACGACTGCCGGCGGAGCGCCATCTGCACCAGGTGCGGGCGTTCGGTAAGCACTTCGGCCATCGCCGCCAGGTCGACCGGCCGGTGAAAGGTGAAGTCCTGCTCGATGTGGAACAGCCAGTCGGCGGTGCTGTGGGCGGCGAGGTGCGACCACGCTGCCCGGATCGCCCCACCGAACCCTTGCCGTGGGCCGCCGTTGATGTGCCGGAACTCCGGCCAGACGGCGGCGAGTCGGGCCCGGTAGGCGGCGTTGCCGGTGTCGTCGTACATCCACCGCTCGCTGATCGGCCCTTCGAGCGCGTCAAGCGAAGAGATGCACTGGGCGAGGTAGTCATCGCGGCCGTCGGTGATGACGAGGAGGGCGATGCTCAACCAAGCACCGCCTTCACGATCTGGTGGTGAACGCGGTTCTTCTCGACCATCGACGGGGCCCGGTTGCGGCTGCCCCGCCGGACGTGCGCCCGGTACACCGCTCGGGGGATTGCTTCCACCGTCGCGCCGGCGGCCCAGCACCGCAGCCACAGCGACCAGTCCTCGTACAGGGGTTCGTCCCACCAGCCGCCGACGGCGCGGACCAGGCCGGTCCGGACGGCGGTACCGACGACCAGCCAATTCCCGTGGGGCAGGCATCCGGCGTGGCAGATGTGGAGGTGGCCGGCGACCCTCGGCAAGCCCGGTGCGCCGACCCGGCGGCCGTGGACGTACCGGACGGCGGGGGCCCGCAGATCGGCGGTGCCGGCGGCCATGGCGTCGAGGTAGCCCGGCTCCAACTCGTCGTCGGCGTCGAGGTGCACCACCCATTCGGTGGCCACCTGGGCGAGCGCACCGTTACGGGCGCTGTGAAGGGAGTCGGCGTGGACGTGGACGACGGGAACACCGAACGCCTGCGCGGACGGTATCGCCCGTGTTTCGGCGAGCTGCCGCCACGACTCGTTCCCGTAGGTGCCGACGGCGATCGTCACGTCCACAGGCGCCGCCGCCGGTTGAAGATGCTGCGCCCGGCCGCCATCCGGTGTCCCTGCTGGGCGTAGAGCGGATCCATCGGTGCTTTCCCGACGGTGGGGTGGAGGTGTTCGACCACGGCGTCACGCGCGAACGCCCACGCCTTGCGGTGCTTGGCGGTTGCCACGGCCTCGTCGTCGCACCACTCGTGCGGGTAGCCCTCGTGCAGGAACTTGCCGGGCTCGTCGATGGTGCCGTACTCGGTCACGTACTCGCGGGTGACGAGCATGTGGGTTGCGTGATCGCCCCGAAGGACCCGCTTGTTCGCGAGGTCGTTGGTGCCGACCACGCCGATGCCTGCTGCCAGCCGTTTGTGTGCGGCGTTGAGCCACCCGGGGTGGAACCGGAGGTCGTCGGCGGCGGTGAAGAGGAGTGGGGCGGTGGTCGCCCGAATCCCAAAATTGATCTTCCGCTGGTAGTCGCCGCACCCCCGCCAAGGGACCGTCACCCGTCTCCGGCCGGCGGCGTCGATCTCGGCGTGAACCGCAACGTCGTCAGGAGACACCACGAACAGCACCTCGGCGCCCGGTGTCGTAGCGGCGATCGACTCCAGGAGTGGGGCAACCCGGTGGGGGCGGCCGAGCATCGGCACCAAAATGGCCACCTCAGCCCTCATGCCGCCCCCAACCCGGTTACTGCTTCAGCAGGTCCCGCAGCTCGTCCTTCGACGACGCTGCGGCTGCCTCGTACGCGTAGCCGCGTGCCACGGCCGCTTCGATCCACACGGCGTGAGCGGCACGACCGTCCGGGAGGGCACCGTCGTCGGGCAGCTTCGCCCGCGCGGCGGCCCGGTCCGGGTCGTCGAACGGAACCGCCTGTTGGGCGGCGTCACCGGTCCCGTTCGGCTCGGCCACGGGGGCGCTGTCCGGGGCGTCGGCGGGAACCTCGTCCGGCTTGGCCTCGTCCGGCTTGGCCTCGGCCGGCGGGGCTGCCACCGGCGGGGCCGACCGGCCCACGCGTTCGATCATGCCCCGCCGCAGCAGGTGCCGGATCTCCGCCGGTTTCGCCTCGGCCGGCACGAACGCGTCCCGGTACACGTAGCTCAGCGCCGGACCGTGTGCCGTGATCGCTGTCACCACCACCACGGCGGCCGTCACCCGGTACTGGGCCGACATCAGCTACCCTCCGTGTCCGTGATCCAGATGCCGGCGCCGGGCTCCTGCACGATCGGCACCGTCAGCCGGCGGGCCTGGATGTCGTGGGAGTCCGTCTTGTCGATCCGGATGACCTTGACCTGCACGCCCCGGTCGGTCTGGGCGTAACCGGGGTCGACCTCGGTCTCGTCGGCCATCGAGCCGAGCTGCCGGGAGTCGAACAACAGGACGTCGTCCGTCGGCAGGTTCTGCTCCGTGGTCGTCAGGATCCTGTACGGGCCGACCTGGTCCAGCTCGCCCGTGTAGATCGGGTTGGTGGTCGTCTCCCGGCGGCGCAACTGGGCGATGATGTTGTCGGTCATCATCAGCGCCGCCTTGGTGTCGGACATCAGGAGCGTGTCCGGCACGTAGCCCTGGTTCAGGCCCTTGATCTTCGCTGCGGCCAGGGCCACGTCCCGCCACATGCGGGCGGCGTCGTCGTCGTCCCACGGGGCGATCGCCTCGTGCACGGCGGTTACCTGCGAGGCGACGACCGACAGGGTGATCTCGTCGACCATGCTGATGACCGTGTTGACGGTTTTCAGCAGGGCGCGGTCGACGACCTCACCGCCGTACACGGAGCGCTTGATCTGCTCGTCGGTGATCGGCACCGCCTGGCCCCACTTGCGGACGGCGGCGAGGATCGCGGTTCCGACCCCGGGGGTGGCGCGCGGGTACTCGGCGCCGGGGGCGATCGAGCGGGCGTCGCGGGCGTTCCGGAGCGGTTCCGACTGCTCGGCGAGGACCGCCCCGCCCTGGGAGCGGAGACGCCCGGTGAGGATCAGGTCGGACACGAACCGCAGCTCGGCGAGGGTCCGCAGGCGGCGGCTGATCTGACGCGGCGACTGGAGCAGCCGGTGGGTGGTGATGAGGTTGTCCACCATCGTTGGCGGTTGTGCCGGATAGGTACCGGGCATCGCTGGTCCTTTCGCGGGTTGCCCGGTTTCCGGGCACGCAGAAAAGGCCCGCAGCGCGTGATGCGCGGGGCCTGTGGGTGGTGAAGCGGGTGGTGCCGGCTAGTCAGTCACCGGCGGGAAGAGGAGAGGGTCAGATGTCCATGTAGGTGACGAACCCGCCGGAGGCGGTGGTGAGCGCCACCCCGAGGTCGTTGACGTGACCGGAACTGGTGGCGACCGCACCGCCCGCAGCAGGGACGACCCGGGCGCCGGCGGTGATGGCACCGGAAGCGGCGACCTCGTGGACGAGTCCGCGACCGAAGATCTTCACCTCGGCGCCCTGGGGCGCGTCGTAGGCGAAGTGTCCGATTCCGGCGGCGGTCGTCGCGGTGGACGGACCGGCCGTCCACGATCCGGTGACGATGGCGACCTGGCCGCCGGTGACGGCGGCGGACGTGACCATGGTGAACTCGTCGCCTGGCTTGAACAGTGGCTCGTACTCGGGCATGTCAGGCGTCCTTTCCGGCGAACGCGTCAGGGGGGAAGATCCGGGCCAACGCCTCGTCGGACAGGTCGTCCCCGCTCAGCAGTGCTTCGGGGTCGCCGACCTCGCCGGCCGGCTGGACCGGGACGGCGGTGCCGGGGGCGATGGAGGCGAGGATGTCGGTGATGACGTCCGACGCCTGGTCGTACCGGGTGGACCAGTTGTCCCGGTCGGCGGGCCGGATCTTGCCGGCCTTCACCGCACCGTCGAGGACGGACGCCTTGAGGGTGGCCGCCTCACGGGCCTTGATGGTGGCCAACTCCTCGGACACCCGCTTCAACTCGGCGGCGTACTCCGCCGGGATCGAGGCGGCGACCGGGGCCGGCTCCGCGACCGGCTCCGGGGTCGGGTTGGGGGTAGGGGCGGGGGCGGCCAAGCGCGCGTCGAGCGCGGCCAGGACAGCGGTCTCGTCGGCGTCGTCGGCGAGGCCGAGCCGCGAGCGGAACTCGCTCAGGTCGGACACAGGGTCCTCCAATGTGGGGTTGGTGATGGGCTCCGGCTCGGCGGCCGGGAGATCGGGGTCCGGGTCGGGTTCCGGCTCAGGCGCGGGCTCCGGCTCCGGGGAAGGGGCGGGGGCGGGATCGGCCGGGGCCGGCTCCGGGACAGGGGTGGGTTCAGGGGCCGGTTCCGGCTCCACCGGCGGGGGCGGGTCCGACGCCTTCGGCTCCTTGCCGGGGCGGGACTCCGACCGGGACGCGAACACCAGCGACTGCGTGCCGGCCTTCGCCGCCACCGGCTGCTCGTTGGTCGCGTCCACGTACCGGGTCAGGACCTCAACGGCGTCACCGAAGGTGAAGGTGTCCTCGCCGGTGACCTCCACCGGCACCCGGTACCGCTTCCCGCTGTTGTCGTCCACGACGATCATTTGCAGCGGGTCCAGGTGGAACTCGACGATCCAGTACGACCACGGGGCGTCGTCGTAATACTGGCGGCGGACGTCCTCCACGGTGACGCCGGCCGCGACCTGCGTTGGGTGCGGGTTGGGCATGGTGCTCCTTCCGCCGGCAGCGGCTTCGGTGGTTGTTGCGGTGGTGAGGGGGATGTCGGTGTGGTCGCCGCCGAACGCCACCCGGATGCGGTCGAACGCGACGGGGCCCGTCCGGTCGACCAGGTCGGGCAGGGTGTCGAGGTCACCGCTGTAGGTGAGGGTGATGTGCGGGACCCATGGGGCCCGTTGCTCCGGCACCCCGTCCGACGTGACGGCGCCGATCGCGGCGTCGTGGGCCTCTTGAAGGCCCGGCCCGCCGACGAGTAGGACCAGGCAGGGTTCGGGGCCTCCGGGGTTGAACACCGACGGTGCGAACCCGTCAACGGTGAACGCTGGGAGGTTGGCGGCGATCTGCGTGGCCGCGGCGATGACCTCGGCCCGCGCGGTGTCGCCCCACGCGTCGCCCTTGCCCAAGAACATGAGGGTGGTGTGCAGCTCCCCAACGGGTTCGCCGTCGTCAACGGCGAGCCGGGCCGCATCATCTGCGGTGGGGAGCAGGGCGATCATTGCCCCGGTGTGCGCCGCCGCTGCGGCCTTCACCGGCTCGGCCCGGACCGTGGCCCGGATCCGCACCCCGGACTGCGGTGCGGACGCGGCAACCCCGTACAGGGCGGCGATGTCCTGAAGGGATTGGAGGGTGCCGACACCCGGTGGGGTCACACCGAGGAGCGCCACAGCGGTCAGCACGAACGGGTGGGTGTGCCCGATCTGGCAGACAAAGTCGTAGACGCCCTCAATGGACCGGTCCGGGTACGCGGAGGCGATCACCGAACCTTCATCGCCTGCTGCACCTGCCAGCCAGGCGGGCATCCCGGCGAAGTCGCCGACGAGGGTGAGCCCGTCGTCGGTGACCGTGAGGTTGTCGACGTACCCGAGGAGCGGGTCCCCGTCGGCGGTGGGGTCGGTGAACCGCGTGTCGCTGTGGCCGATCTTGATGCCGGGGCGGCGGACCGCAGGGCACGCCAGGGCGGCGACCGCCGCATGCAGGTCCTGCGTCGTGGCGGTCCACACCCCGGTCGAGACCGGCCACGTGCCCGCGTGAACGAGTTCCACCCGGGGGATACGCCGAAGCGCAGGCGGGGCCGGCACGCTGACATCAGCCATGGTCACCGCCTCCTGTTCCAGCAGCGGCGGGGATCGGAAGGGTGAGTTGTTCCGGTGGCGGCTGCTTACGGGGCCGGCGCGACGCCCGGCGGGCTACAACGGCGGGCGCCGGGGGCGAGGCGGGAGGATCCGGCTCGGGCTCGGGCTCAGGGGAGTTGTCGTCGGGCTCGGGAGCTGGTGGGGTCGGGGCCGGGGGTGGCTCGGTGCGCTCCGGAAGCCGGTACTCGCGCCGAACCCACGCCTCAAGAGCCGGATCAGCGGACAGGGCACCCGACGACAGCAGCAGGTCCAGCGACTCGGCGGTCACCTCACGGCGTGACCCGACACCCGCGACGGTGACAACCGGCACTGGTTCGTCTTGGCCCCAGTTCCAGTCGACGATCCGGGCCGCGATCTGCCTGGTGGCGGTGTCGGCGATCTGCTCGCCGATCGTCTCCAACGCCAGGGTCCAGGAGTCGATGAACGCGGTGCCGAGCGCCCGGGATCCGCCGTTGCCGCCTTGACCGAGGTCGAGGTGTTGCATCAGGGCGCCTGCGGACATCTCCCGGTTGAGCCAGTCGAGGAACGCGAGAGTGTCCGGCACCGCACCAGACAGGCCGGCGATCCGGAGCGTGAACCCCGGTGGTGCTGCCGCCCCCGCCGTGTCCCCCGCGCGTGCGGCTGACGCCATTTCCTGCGCCTGACGCATCTGCTCCGGTGTCGGCACCGTGCCAGGCAGGGCTTCCATGACCGGCACGCCGGCACCCCAGCGGCGGTTGCTGATCGCGTGGACGCGCTGCATTTCCCGCTTGATCAGCCATGGGGCGTAGGCGGGCCGAAGCAGGGACACACCCTGCCACGCGGAACCCTCCCGCTCGTGGCAGTACCACGCCAACCGGTCCGCCGGGATCTGCGGCGACCGTTGCTGGCTGGTCAAGATCTGGTCGACTCCGAGCAGGGCGCCGGTGCGTGGGTCGGCGTGGATCGCGCTGATCGACTGCGGCAACCGTTCGGCCAGGGTTACGAGCCGAGCCACGCCCGACGACACATCTGCAACGAGCTCGAACCCCGCGTGCCCGAACGTCAGGCAGTTCAGGGCGGCCCGAAGGTGCTCGTTCCACGACACGCCGCGCCGGAACGCGCCAGTTTCGGTGTCCTGCCCTTTGACGTGCAGCCCGAGCCCGTCGGCGACCAACTGGACAACCTCGGGCCGGCAACCGGTCCCGTCGAGCTGCCATTGCGCACGCCGGAGTTGCAGCGTGTACCCGGCCAGGACCGCGGCCAGGCGGGGGTCCCGGCGCATCATCGAGTAGATCTCGACGCTGTTCGGGTACAGCAGGTCGGGGACGTGTTCGTACACGTCGGCGACGAGGGTGCCGTACTGGTGTTCGTTGACCACACCGAGCGGGTGCAGCGGTGGTTTGATGGGGGCGGTCATGCCCACCCCCCGACCTCTACATCGGCACGGTGTTCCAGTCGACAACCCCGGCGGGGTCCGGTGGCGGTGGCGGGCCCTTAGGCGTTGGGCCGGCGCGGGTGACCGAAACCCGGACCGCGTACGAAAAGGTGTCCACCTGGTCGTCGTTCTTGCTGTTCGGGAACGCGGCGTGTTCGTTGACCCAAACCGCTGTCCACCACGCCCCGGCGGGCAACCAGACCCGGCCGGCGGCGGCCCACGCGGATGCGGGAAGCGCCCGGGACAGCTTGTCGGTTTCGGTGTCCAGGGGGGTGATCGACACCCCGGCGTTCGCCGCCTCCCGGACCAGGGTCATGCCGTACTGGCTGCGCTCCACGAACAGGGTGTCGAGCTTCCACCGCTGCACCAAAGGTTGGGCGTGGGTGAAGTGGTCGTTTTCCGAGATGTGCGCCCGCACCCGGTCCAGCAGGACCAGGTCCCGGTCAGGGGTACGCGCCCACACGGAGATGACGGTCCAGTCCGCCGACGCCTTCGTAGACGCGGCGAGGTCGACGGTCGCGAACCGCCAGCAGTCCTCAAGGGCGACCACCCGGGAGCCGAGGTGCAGGTACCCGTCGACACCGGGTGACCAGTACCGCCACCACAACCGCTTGAACAGGTTGCCCTCAGCGGGTGCCGGCCGCTGCTGGTACAGGGCGGCGAACACGTACGGGCCGACCGTCTTCGCGATCTGCTTCCAGTCCCGGTCACCCCGGGCCGAAACCATGCCCTCACCGCGTTTACGGCCAAGGATGTCGTCGTCGGACTCGGCCACGGCCGGGATGGAGATGACCCGCCACCGGCCGCCAGAAGCCTTGTCGCCCTCGTTGGCCAAGATGCGGCGGATCGGCTCGTCTTCGTGCCAGCACGTTTGGATCCACGCGACCCGGGCCTTCGGGCCCATCCGGGGCACCAGCACCGACTGGTAGGTGGACATCGCTTTTTCGCGGATTTTCTCCGACTGGGCGTCGATCATGTTCCGGATCGGGTCATCCACGATGATCACGTCACCGGGCTTACCGGTGATCGATCCGTTTACGCCGGCACAGTAGATCGACCCCTTGTGGCCGGCGATGTTCCACCGGCCGGCCGCCCGGGAGTCCTTCCGCAACCTCAGGCCGAGGTCGTAGGTGCCCTCGTCCCCGGACCACTGCTCCAGGGCGTTTTTGATGTCGCCGCCCCAACGGCGGGCCATCTCATCCGAGTAGGAAACGATCAGGATGCGCAGGTCGGGGTTGACGCAGGTGAGCAACCACAAGGGGAACCAGTAGGAGACCGTGGTCGACTTGCCCTCTTGCGGGGCCATCATCGCCGACAGCCGGTTCTCCCGACCGTCCGCGAGATCCACCAACGCGGAGTTGATCAGCTCAAGGGCGGGGGTACGGACTACGCCGTGCGGCTCCCCGTCCTCGTCCACGTAGTACGGGTCCAGCTCGGCGGCCATGTCCAACGGGGACGGCCACCGAGCCCGGTTCAGCTCACGTTTCCGTCGGGCCTCCGCCCGGCCCTGCTCCTCGCGCGCGGCCTTAAGCCGACGCACCTCCCGCAGTTTGACCAGCTTCAGTTGCTTCAAGCTCGGCGGTGAGCCGAGCGATTTCAGCATCGAGACTGTCAATGGTGATCGCCTCCACTCGCGTGGGGGCGTCCAGACCCTCGTACTTCGCCCGACGTTCCTGGATCTTGAGGAGGGTCACGACGGCCTGCAACTTGGGCCCGTCGTCGAGGAGCGGCTTGCCCTCGTTGCCCTCACGCTCGTCGTAGATCAGCTTCCCGTGGCTGACCACCACGTGGTCCCGCTTCAGGACCGCCCACGCCTCAGCCCACATCAAGTCGAGGCGTTGCAGCTCCCGGTGCCGGCGGACCTCCACCGACTCCCGTAGCTCGACCACGGCGGTTTCCATCGCCCGGGTGATGTCCTTGTGGGCGGCGGCCCGGTCGGCGTATCCGAGTTCGTCGGCGATCTGGTCGTACGTGGCCCCGGCCAACTGCATGTCGATCGCCTTGCGGCGGCGTTCAGCGGTCGCGGCTCGTTGGGCGCGGGATGCGGGCATGTTGGCTGGTTCCTACGTTGGCGGGTCTCGGTGTACCTGCACGGCTACCAAGATCAAGTTGGGGACACAAAAAAAGCGGGACCGAGAGAACTCCTCTCGGTCCCGCAAGGTGCCAAATGGTTGCGCTGGCAGGATTCGAACCTGCGGCCTTCTGGTTATGAGCCAGACGAGCTACCGGGCTGCTCCACAGCGCGTTGTCCCGGCCCGAGCCCTGGAGGGTTGCTCGGGCCGGAAGTGTGGGGGTGTGGTGCGTGGTCAGGCCGGGGGCTCGACCGGGGGGTTCTCGCTGCCGTCGGCGTCGCCGATCTCGGCGTCGAACGCGGCGACCTTGGCGTTCAGGGAGTCGAGGGCCGCCTGCCCGGTCTCGGTCAGGTTCTCGCGCTCCTCGGTGAGGGTGGCGAGAGCGGCGCGGACGTCTGCGATGAGGTCGTCGAGCTTGGTGGACAGCTCGTTGATCTGCTCGGCTGCGGTGGCCATGTGTTGCTCCGTTCGGTAGACGAGGAGGGGCATGAGGGCGAGCCCCTTCAGGTAGGCGAGGAGGGTTGACCACCCGGATCCGGTGTCCGGGTGGTTGCTGGGGCGGTGCACGGGGTGCCTCCCGGTGGGTTACGGGACGCTGCGGGTGGCGCGGTGCTGGTCGGCGATGGCCTGCGCCTGGTCGGGGGTGAGCCAGTGGCCGCACGGGTAGGGGGCGACGACCCCGAACGCGCGTTGCATCCGGTCGACGGGGCCGACGCAGGTTGGGCAGGTGGGGCGGCGGTCGCCGTGCTCGCGGCCGTCGAGGGAGTGGTGCACGATCACCCAGCCGATCCGCCCGTCTGAGGTGGGAACAGGTTCGGTGGTGGGCCCGCAAACGCAGGCGGCGTCTCGGTCGTGGGCGACGAGGTCGCCGACCGGCATGACGTGCACGTCGGCCACCCGGATCACCTACCCGTCGTTCGACTGGTCCTCCGCGACCTGGGATGAGGTGAGGAGGTCGGTGGCGGTCAGGATGATCGCGAGCCAGCTCAGGCCGAGGATGCCTTGGGGTTCGTCGGCGAAGACCGTGGCGGCGCTGACGGGCCAGCCGATGACGGATCCGATGAGGAGAACCCAGGCGGCGATGGTGCGGGCGCGGCGCATCCGGTTTGCCATGCCAAACCCCCGTCGGACACAGCAAAAGCCAGCCGCGACTGGGTCTACGGCTGGCTTTTGAGACACGGGTGCTCGCGCCAATCTGTATCACGATCACACGTGTTAGTGCAAGGACTGGGTCCGTTTTTGTTGGGCGCGTCGTACGGCGAGGGCTGCTTCGAGGACGGCGCCGGCCAGGTAGAGGGTTTCCTTTCCGCGTCGCCCGAACCGGGGGAGCAGGGTTTTCGACTGGTCTTCAGGGTGTTTCGCGGTCGCCCACTGCCGGATGGTGTGCGGTTGGACGTGGACGAGCTCGGCGGCCTCCGCCGTGGTGACTTCCTGTTCCGGCTCGACGAGCTGTTCCCGCTCCAACATCCAGGTCTCACCGAACTCGGCGGCAACCTCGTCGGCTTGGTCGCAGAGCCGGGTGTTCTGGGCGCGGAGGTGGGTGCGGTACATGCGGGCGATCGCCCGTGCCCGTTGGGCGGGCCCGTCGGTGGGGTTGGGCCACGCCGGGTTGATGAGCCGGTCGAAGGCGTTCACCGGTCGGCGTCCTCGGGGTCCGGGGTGTCGTTGTACTGCGGCCACCGGAGGGTGGTCAGGTACACCTGGTAGTCGTCCCAGTTGCGCCACTGGGAGCACCGGTCGCACCAGATGCGGTCGGAGTCGTCGTCCTCGTGCGGGTGGCCGGTGTCCGGGCGGTGGCGGGGTTCGGACCGGTACAGGGGCCCGTCCTTGGGGTCGTTGTCGCGGCCGTCGCAGGTCCAGCAGTCGCCGGGAACCCAGTGGGAACGTTGGGTCCAGCCGAGCATGCCGCGGGCGCGGGCCCGGAGCCGTTGGAGGTGGTGGACGGCTTCCCAGCCGGCCATGTCGGTTGGGTTGTCTTCCACACCGGACGGGAACACGGTGCGGGGTTCGAGGCGGGCGAGGGTGCCGAGGTGCGGGGCGAGCAGGTTGACGGCGCGTTGGACTGCACCGCCGTGAAGGACCCGCGCCGGCGGTGGCGGGTTCGACACGGTGGTGTGCCACGCCCCGATGATGATCGTCCGCGCCGGTGGGGTCAGCCTGCCCTGTAGGCGCAGCTCGTTGGCCCAGAGGGTGGTGACGTAGTGGATTTCCCGCTGCAACGCTTCGGGTTCGCCGCGGAGTGGCATCGGTGGGGCGGCCTTGCCGCGCGGTTGGCTGCTGATTGCCTGCGACAGGACCGGGGTCTGCAACTGCTCCAGGTCGAGGTAGTCGTAGACGAGGGTGCGGACGTCGCGGACGGCGGCGGCTAGGCACGGGTCGCAGAGGGGGCAACCATCAACCCATCCGGGATGCTTGTCGATGTTGTCGTACGACCGGCACCGGTCGCCGGTGGCGCAGTACGGGTCATTCGGGGTGGTGTTCATGCGGGTGATCTCCGTCCGCGCTGGTGGGGCTACGCTTGCGGTGATCTTCCGCACCTTGGGGGTGAGGGTGGGTCGTTGCCGGCGGTCGGGGTGGTGCCCGGCCGCCGGATCTTTGTGTCAGTCCCGGTCGACCCAGGCCAGGCCGGTGAACAGGATCGCGCCGAAGCCGGCGCCGATGATCCCGTTGACCACAGTGGGGTCACCGGCGTGGTGTGACCAGACTGCCAGCCCGAAGATCGCCCAGAACACTGCGGCCAAGGACTTCACGTGGTTGGCCCCCAGTCGTCAGGTGGTGTCAGGTTGGACTGGAGCCAGTGGTTGCATGCCCAGCAGAGGTCGAGCCACCGGTTCCCGATCTTGGTGTGGGCAATGTAGGCGACTCCAGCGGGTTCGGGGCACCGCAGGCAGTCGTGTACCTCGCCGTAGCGGCGGTACTCGATGGCCGCGGCGAGGTTCCCAGCCTTCGGTGCCGGCGGCAGGAGCGTCGGTTCCGTCTTCAACAGGTGCAGCAGGCCGTCGGCCAGTGTGGTCACGTCAACCCACCCCTGAACAGGTCGGGGTGCTCGGCGATGAACTGGTTGCCGGCGGCGTGCATGGCGGCTGCGAGCTGGTCGTGTACCCAGTCGTCGTAGCCGTCGGTGGTGGTGTCCGCGTCGGCCTGGTCGACGTGCTCGGGTGTCCAGTGGTCGACGTCGGCGACGGTGGCCGCCCAGTGAAGTCGGATCATGGTTGCGCTCACGGCTGGCCCCAGTGTTCGGCGTACCCGGCACGGCCGGCGTACGGCCGCGCATCCAGCTTGAGTAGCGCCTCGGCCCGCATCGCGTCGATCTTGTAAGCCATTCGCGCTTCCGGTCCATCGGACACCTCGGGTGGTCCCTCAAGCATGGCCAGAGCGAGGCTGATGCGCTTCCGTCGGGCGTCGACTTCGGCCAGTACCCGTTTGGGGCTGGCAAACCGGGCGATGTGTTCCGCATCGAACTCCGCGAAGTCTTCCGTCCTCACGACGTGTTGGGCTGTGTACGGAGGGCGGTCGGTCCGAACCCGGTGGTAGTCGATATGCGGCGGCGATTCGTTGTTCACGACCCGCTCCGCTACCCAGTCTTCGGGGTCATTGCCGGCGTAGCTCTCGCGGTGGTGTCGCAGGATCCGGCGGGCGACCCGCTCATCCTTGTCGACCTGTGCCAGTAGCCAAACGATCCGAGGCTCGGTCACTGCTCTCCCCAATGCTCGGTATACCCGGTTCGGGCCGAGTAGACCGGGGCCAGTGCTGTCACAACCCGGGACAGCACGGCGGCGGCAACCCGGTGAAGGTCGTCGTTGGGGTGCTGTTGCACCGCTTGCAGCGCTCCCTCGTACTTGGCGATGATCTCCCGCTTGAAGGCCACCTCCGAAAGCGTGCGCCGCGGGTCCTGGTTGGCGGCGTGCTCAAACGCCGGTATGGGTGACGGTGCGCCGGCGTAGTTGTCGTCGGGGTAGTACGTGACGACGACACCCCAGTGCCCGCCCAACACGTCCGGCGGGCGGGGCAGATCGGGGCGGAGGGCGACAAGCAGTTCCTCGTCACCGTTGACGTCCCGAAGGGCCTCCCACTCGTCGCCAGCCGGAGATGGGCGCCAGTAGCCGGCTTCGCCGACCACGGTTCCACCGGATGCGGCCAGGGCCTTCCGTTCGTCTCGATCGATCTGTGCGAGCAACCAGGTGATTCGTGGTTCGGTCATGGTGTTGCCTTCCGAATCTGTTCATCCCGAAGAAACTGCTGGCCGCAAGCGCACCGGTATTCGTCGACCTGCATCGACCAGACAAGGAAGTGCAGGCCCACTCGGCACAGACCGCGTCGTGCCCGCCAGCGGAGCAGGGGCCGGAACTCCATCTCCCGCTGGGGCTCACGGTGGAACACGGAGCGGAGTACCGGTTTCCATTGCTGCCAGGGCGCATGGACCCAGCGTTGGCGGCGGCGATCCGTGGTACCGCCCTCCCTGTTGCCGCCGATCACGGCCACACCGCCCTGATACGGATGCCGTCGCCTGCCGCGTGCCGACCCGTGTGCTCGGCAAGGCGCGTGCACACGAAGGAACCGCGAGGCGACATGGCGCCGGTGACCCGCCAGCACCGGTCGCGGCGGCGGCCAGTCGGAGTCAGGTCGGGTGGGAGAGAGTCGAAAAGCCCCCCACGCAACCCGATGGTGTCCCACGTTCGCGGGTAGTCGTCTTCGTCGTAGTAGGTCACGTCAGGTCCCCGGCGACGTGGATGGTGGACCTCGGGTTGAGGGCAGCGGCGCCGAACTGCTGCAAGGACCACCAGTGGAGGAGCCGGGCGGCCCGCCGGTCCATGGCCGCGTAGTGCGCCCTGATCTGCGCCACCTGTTCGTCGGTGAAGTCGAAACCGCCGCTGCCGACCCGGATGCCGGTGATGTGGTCGTCGTCGCTGATGTCGAGGACGGCGGCGCCGGCCGGCACAGCGGAGTCGATGTGGACGGGGATCCCCGTCGGGTCACCGAGAGGATGCCCGGACTGGCTATGCATGGTGCCGTCCTCGGAGTTGTTGAAGGCGGGCGTTCGCCTTCCTGATGCGGGCGTTCGCCGCCTCGATCCCTTCCCGTGCCGCAGCCTCCTGCCGCCGGGCTTGGACCGTGATCCGCGCCCAGTGCGCTGCCCGGAGGGCGATCGCAAGGGAAGCGAGCGCAACGACCAACCCCACCCATCCGATCACTGCGGCTCCCCGGCGGGTGGCTGCTCCAAAACGGGCGGGGACGTCTCGGTAGATGGTGCCGGTTGGTAGGTGAGCGTGTAGTAGGGGCCGTCGGTGCGGAAGCGGCGGTACAACACATCTAACGTGATCTTGACCCGGCGGTCCGGAGACGGGTACCACCGATACAGGTCTTCGTCCCCGAACCGAAACACGCTGACCTCGTCCAGATCCGCACCATGCTCCACCTCAACGTCGAACACGCCGCCCTCGTGGAGCTGCATTGCCACTTCGGAGCCATCGGCGTACCGAAGGGTGATCGTCGCTGACACCGGCGGCAGCGGAGGCTGATGCTGGTAGGTGTTCACCGGCGTTCGTCCTGTTCCCAGTAGTACCGGTACGCCCAGACACCGGCGTCATCCACGTACAAGTGGGCCTCGCGCGCGTTGTCGAACTCGATGCGGGGCAGTACGAGGCGGACACTGCGGGCGGGGCCGACAGCAGCGTGAACCACCATCCGGAACGGGCCGGTGAGGGGACGCCAGTTCTGGGCACTCCACCCCGGGTCCATCACTGTCCACGGGACATGCAGCAGCCGGTCGTCTTGGTAGCGCAGCAGAGACTTGTCCAGTGGGTCCCATTCGAGGTAGCCGGCCAGCTTGAACCGCTGGTTCAGGGGGGCGTCGTACGTGACCGGTAGCGGGGTGTCGGCGGGGGCAAGCCACCCGTCGGCCAGCGTCGCGATCGTCTGGTTCATCGGTGTCCCCTCCTGCGGGAGTCGAGTGGGGCCGGGGGCGGCCCAGTGTTGCGGTTGCGGCGGGCGCCCAACGCCCGGCGTTGGTCGTCGGTCAGCCCGCCCTCGAACCGGGTCGGCTCGGCCTGCTGCCCGGTGTGGAAGCGGTCCATGGCGGCCCGAAGTTGTTCGGCCACCGGAACAAGGGGCGCCATGCCTCCCAGGATCGCTTCGTGGACACGCCGGCCGAGTTCAGCAAGCGAGACCCTGAGGCTGGACATGTCCGGTGCGGGGAGGGCCTGGCGTTCGAACCTGATCTGCCGCGCCCGAACCACGGACATGGAGTGAAACCCCGGCGGGGGCTCGGGCTCGTTGAACCGCAGACCGTCCTCGGCGACGTGGCCGAGTTCGGTGTACCTGGTCGGGTCCGTGACGTCGCCGTCGACCGGGCCAACCCAGACCCGCCCGGTGGAAGTCTCGCGCCACACCCGCGCCGGTGGCCGGGGCTGCGGCTCTGCCCCCGGGATCTGCCGCAGCAGTTCGAGCTCCATCCGGTCCCACTCGTACTGGATCAGTGCCGCCGGGTCGACCACGGCGGTGAGGTGTCGCATCGAAAGGAGCTGGCGATGGCCGTACCGGTGCCCGTTGTTAGTGGCGGTCAGCGACAGCCGCCAGGAGTCCCACTCCGGTTCCCGCTCGGCGGCTGGCCGCAACACCGGCCCTGGGTATTCGGTGCCGCAGTGCGGGCACTCCTGGGCTGCCTCAACCCGCACCCTGAGCTCGGTGCCGAGACGTAGCCCGTACTGGGGTGCCCCGTGCCGGTTGCAGCTCATACACAACCGCCTCCACGGGTAGCCCTCCACCAGGACTGGGGCGGGCACCCAGATGGCTTGGGACGCAACCAGTGACATGCCGGGGAAGAGGTTAGAGAGGTCAAGGCTGGTCAGGGGGAGACGGTCATCGGCGACCGTGTGATCCCGGTTGGTCAGCTCCCGCTCCAGGCGGCGCCACACCTCCCCGATGCGGGTGACCAGCTCGTCTGTGACCGGATCCTGCCGGCCGCCGACATCGGCTAGGTCGGTGCCGACGTACCGGTGGCCGTCGTTGAGGCGCAGGTGCCACGCGTCGGTGCCGTCGTGTTCGAAGATCTGCGCTTGGAACCGGCCGGTGTACCACGTTTGCGACCCGAGCGGGGTCAGGCCGGTGTCATCGGCGGCGGTAACCAGGTCGGGGCGCCACCGGGCCGGCCCGTCCGGGTACTGGTAGTCGGGGTCTTCGCTGGTGTAGACCTCGCGAGGGTTGTGGGCTTGGGCGTTGTGCCACCGGGCCTGGCAGTTGGCGCTGCGGAAGTACGCGGACTCACCGTCCGGTGAGAGGGGCCGACCGCAGCCGCAGGCGCAGAGGTTGTTGATGGCGGCGTCGATCTGGTCGAGGGTGTCACTCACAGTTTCGGTCCTTTTCCCCGCAAACAGTCACATGGTTCGCATCTTGTTTGGTGTCCCGCCGGTGGGCGAATCGCACTTTGGTCACTCCGTGTGAGCGGCCTTGCGTTTGGTTTTCTTCGGTCGGGGCCACTCGAACCCGCCTGCCCGGAGGTCACGGAGCAGGTTCCGGGGGCCGCGCCAGTCCGATGACGAGTTGTGCGCAGTCGCGACCAACCGACCATCAGGGTTGTGGATCTTCCAATGTCCGGAGCCGGCCTCGGTCACCGTCCAACGGGCCCGGCGCAGCGCGGCGAACAGCTTCCGGCGGGCGCTGTCATCCATTGACTGGTCCGTCCTCTTCCGGTGCCGGGTTTTCCGGAGGGTTGGTGGTGCAGTCGGGGTGGACCAGGCCGGTCGGGTTGTGGTTCCACACTGCCGGGTCGCCGTGCATGATCACCTCAGGGCACACCTTGCACCGCGTGCGGACCCTGTTGCCGAGCCCGCCCCGGGCGCTCAACCGGTGCGGGGACACGGGGCTCACCGCAGCCACCGGCCCATCGCCCGGAGACGGCGGTGGTGCTCACGGCGGAACCGGCGGCGTGCCCGCGCAACGACGGCGGCGTGCCGAAACCACCAGTCCAGGTCGTTCACGGCCCGACCCGTCTGCACGGCTCGGCCTCGATAGGCCGCTTCCGGTACACCTCGATCATCACGCTGACACCCGAGGTTGCACCGGGGTGGGGGTCTCCAGCGAGGCTGGGCATACCCAGTTCGCTCCGCCCTCGTCCCACTCCACGAACAGGGTGACCATCCCGTGCTGGTTGGCGACCACCTGGGCAACGGTGGCGTCGTCGACCGGGCGCAGTTGGTGCGGTGACACCGGCAGGGCCGGCGCCTTGTAGGTGCCGATCCGGCCCGGTTTGCGCGCCTCCCCATGGAGGACGGGGGTGCCGGCGGGCCAGCGGCGAGCAGCGCCGCGCATCACAGCACAGGTACGGCAACGTTCACCGGGAGGGTGCGGGGCGAACAGGGCGAGACCGGCCTTGGGGTCCTCAGGGGCGCTCACAGCATCTCCCGCTGGGTGCCGGACGGGTCGATGGTGTCGGCGCAGGACGGGCACCGGGGTTCGCCGTTGATGCGTGTGATGGCTGGGTCGTGGGGGTGCGAGTCATTCGTGCGGCAGGCCACCGGGCACTGCTCCTGCTCGACCGCCTTACGCACCAGCGGGGAGTTCGGGTCAACCAACCGTCCCGCAACCCGCAGCCAGAACTGCATGCCGGCGTTCAGGCCCTCGTCGTCGTGGAACACATCGGCCAGGTCTTCGGCCAGCATGGTCCGGAGGTCTTTGCTGTGCTGCTGGTCACGGACGGTCCGGAGTGTCTGAACGGCGGCTTCGACGGCGATCCACGCGGCCCGGTGGGCGGTGTCGGCGGTCAGGTCGTCGGGGAGCCGGCGGCCGACCTCGGTCCGAAGTGCGGTATCGATGGCCGTGTAGGTTTGCCGGCCGAAGTCGGACAGGCTCGACAGGTCGGGTGCGGTGGTCATGGCTACTCCTCCGGGTTTGTGCGGCGGTTTCGGTCTTGCAACCAGGCAGCGGCGCCCCACGCGGCGAGGCCGAGCAGCTTCAGCCAGAGGTGGTTGTGGGCGAGTCCGAGGCCAACCCATATCGCTCCGCCGAGCCAGAGCAGTTCGAATCTGGTCACCGCGTCCGCCAGGCGAGTCGGTGCCACCAGCGGCGGGAAAGGATGGCCTCGGGGCCGGTCGTAACGGGGCGCGGCTCCAGGGCCACGCGTGTCGACGCAACGTGGGCCGCGCTCCCGCTGTCGGCCGGCGCCTCCTGCGAGGCGTCCACCGTTCCGAATTCGGGGCCGGTGCCCTGAAGTGACCTCCACCCCAGGCCGATCGCGCCAGGGTGGTACGCGCCGCAGGGAACGCACTGCGCCTTGCAGGTCCAGCCGCCGTCAAGCGAGACGGACACCCACTGCGGGGAGCCGCAGCGGGGGCACACCTGCGCGGTGTCCTCCGCCCGCACCTCCGCATAGGTACGCGGCGGCGGCCAGTCCAGGTCGGGTTCGCCGAGGTTGAGGTTCGGTACGGGTGCGGTTCGCTCGGCAATCCGGATCCCGACCCGACGTGCGGCCTCACGTGTTGCCTCCGATGGCCAGGTCGGGTCACCGGACGGGGTGTTCGCGTAGGTGGCGTAACCGGGCCGGGTGCGGGCGACGGCGGACGGGTCGTTGCTCATGAGCGAGTCCAGTTGGTGGTGTAGGTGACGATGGTGTGGGTCTCGATGAGCGCTGGGGCGTACAGCCGCGCTGCGATCAATTCGGCTTGATCGCGGGTGGCGGTGGTGGCCCAGACCCCGCCGTCGCCCGTTGCCACCGCCGGGGCGACGACGCGGGAGCAGCGGCAGGTGCAGTTTTCGTGCAGTTGGCAGGCGACGGGTTCGTAAGTGAGTGCCGAGGCGATGACGCGGTACTCCGTCCGCTCGGTGCGGACGCCGGGCTCGCCCATCAGCGAGAGTTGCGTGCTCATCGCCCACCCGCCAGCCACTCCGGGATGTTGACCAGTTCCTGCGGCAGACCGCAGTGGTACCAGTGCCGGCGGCGGACGCTCACCAGGTGCTCGGACTCCCACCGGGCAATGAGGGTCGGCCTGCCGTACGGGCAGCGGCACATGGTGGTCGGCAGGTCGGTCGTTGTCGTGTCGGGTGCGGTCCGGACACGGGTGCGGGTGATGGTCACGCGGACTCCTTCGAGGTGAGCTTGGCCAGGGCGTCGTGCAGGGTGGTGTCGTCGGACTGATCGGCCCAGAGCGCGGCTGCGACGACCAACTCCCGCACCTCGGCGGCGGTCAGCTCCAGCAGCGGCAGGTGGTGGTCGCCGACCAAGGCCACATGCAGCCCGACTACCTCGGCTACGTCGATGAGGGTGCCGCTGAGTACGTCTTGGTTGACCGTCTCGATTCCGGTCATCCGGCTGTGGCTGGTGCCGACCTGGGCGGCCACGTCCCGGGATGTGAAGCCGAGGGCGAGGCGGTGGGCGCGGATGCGGCGGCCGAGGGCCTTGCGCTGCTGCACGGCGCGGGGCTGGCGGTTCATACGATCTTCCGCCCGGCCGCGTCGTTGGTAACCCACTGAAGGATGCCCATGATCTGTTCGGTCGTGACCCGGTCCTTGATGGCCTTCGCCGTGCCCTCCGCTTTGCGTTCCTCCACCCACCGGGTCAGCGGCTCACCGGTCAGCCCATACGGTGGGGCAGGGACCAGTACCTCTGGCGGGCGCTCTCCGGCCTGCCAGGTGCGGATCCGCGACCGGCGGGTGGCCTCCTTGCGGGTGAACCGGCCAGCAACGCTGACGTGATGGACGTACCGGTGCCCGTCCGGTCCCCACCAGGCGTTGCGTTCGTCCGACCAGATCAGCCACGCCGGCTCGTACCCGCGACCGGTGTCGGAGCGGACGTGGGTAGCGAGCGCACGCAGGTCGGCGGCCGGGTCGACGGCCAGCGTTTCGTAGACCGCTTGCGCGGTGGCGAGCAGGTCGGCGGGCGTCTGGTGCAGGTAGCTGTAGACCCGAACCCCGTTTTGAGACGCGGAAACCTCCGGCTCGACTCCGCCGATGATTTCGAGGTCGGTGTCCGGGTGGTACCAGCAGACGCCGGTACTACCGAACGCGTGGGTGACAATGACGATCATGTGGTGGGTTCCTTTCGGTTTGGCGACCCATAGAGATAGGCGCGGGCGACCCACAGCACCGCCCGGTAGTTCCGCTCGATCCAGTCCGCGTCCACCCGGTACTCGGTGTCCTCGATTCGATCCGCCTCTTCCTCAAGCAGTTCGGCGACAGTCGTAGCGGCGGCCGGGTGCCAAGCCGCACAGTGGGCGCCCATCGGCCCGCCGAGGTAGTTGTTCACCAACCCGCCCCACTCGTCCTTCGGGACCGGCGGGATGGTGTTGTCGCCGTACGGGCGGCGGGCTTCGTCGGTGTTCGCGGCCTGCGCCCGTTCGGTCATCAGCCGGGCGGCGCTGCGCAGGATCTCGGCGTACTCCTCTGTCACGCTCACAGAGCACCCGTCCCGTCGAGCGCCCGCGCGATCTGTTGCGCCTCGGCGGTGTTCAGGTCGGCGTACGCGACGTCAGCGACGGTGAGCCGGATCGGCCGGTCCGGGTCGCCCGCCTGCCGCTCCGTCGGCCTGGTGACCCGGACGCCCCGGACGGCGACATCGGCGGGCGCCGGACTACCGGTGGCCCCGTCGGCGCCGAGCACAGCCCATGCCGCCTGGTGGCTCGCGTCGTGGGCCGGTTCCGGGTCGGCGCTGCGGTCGTGTTCGATCGCCCGGCCCGGTTCGGCGGTGCGCCAGTCCGGCCACGTCCGTCCCTCGTTACGGATCTGCTTCGCGATGATCGCGTCGATGATCGCCTGTTCCCCGTGGCCCGCTCGCCACGCCCCGTCGAGGGCGAGGATGACGACGTCGACCCACTCGCCGAGGTCTTCGGGGTCGGCCTCGATCTCGCGCAACTCCTTGCGAATGTGATCAAGTACCCCATGGGTACGAGAACCGGGGCCGAAGGTCCGCTCCGAGAACTCACGCTGGCGAGTGAGGTGCGCGGCGTCGATAACGGCACCGGTGCCCTCGGCCAGCGCCCGGTACGCCTCTACCGCCCGCTCCCGCGACACCCGGGCCAGCTTCGCGTTCTGGCGTTCGTTCTCCCGCCGGTACGCCAACCAGCCCACGAAGGTGCCGATGGCGGGCGCGGCCCCCTCGTACGCGGCACCGAGCTTGTCGGCGTGGGCTTCCCACTCCTCCGGCGGCAAGTCCAGGCCAAGCTGTTCGCGAAGGTTGTCCCGGTCGGCGGTGACCCGGTTCAACTCCGCCTGGAGCCGGACGTTCTCCCGGTTGACGCGCACCAACCCACGGGACAGCTCGCGGGCGCGGGCGTTCGCCCCACCCACGTCGGTCGGTTCAACCTCGTCCGGGTCAGGGGACATGGCGAGGTCGGCGGCCCGGATGGCGTCTTCGGCGAGCCGGTAGTACGCCTCGGCCGGCATGAGCGCCGCGTCCTCGGCGTACTGCTCGCCGCGGTCGTCGGGCCAGTCGAGCACGCGTAGGGCGGCAACAACCCGGTGTTCGGCCACGGGCGGCAAGTCGGTGGGCTGGTCAGGCATTGGTTCCTCCAGTGGGTGTCGTACGGGAGTCGCAGCGGACGCAGACCCGCCCGCCGGCGAGGTGGTCAAGAGGGCTGGCCTGGCGGTGCACGATCTGCCCGCACAGGGCGCGGACCCCGTACCGGACCTCACCGGCCACAAGGTGCAGGGTCCGGCCGGCGTCCGTGACCGCGTAGGTCCACTCCGCCGATGGGCACTGCTGGTTGGGGTGCCCGCACGGTTCCGGTAGCTCAACCGGGGTGCCGGACGGCGACCGGACCCAGGAAAGGAAGTCCCGGGCCGCCCACACCTCGCACACGTCCATCACACGATCGCCAAATCAGCGAACCGGGCCAGGTGCAACTGAGCAGCCACGGTCACCGTGTCGGTAGGCCCGTTCCTGTGCTTAGCCACTATGAAATCCGCTTCACCGGCGCGAGCGGATTCCTTGTCGTAGTAGTCGTCCCGGTGGAGCAGGATCACCACGTCAGCGTCCTGTTCGAGACTGCCCGACTCGCGAAGATCGCTCAGTTGTGGGCGCTTATCAGCCCGCTGCTCGGGGCCGCGGTTCAACTGGCAGACCGCGATGACCGGACAGCCCACCTCCTTCGCAAGAAGCTTCAACCCACGAGACAGGTCGGAAACCTCCTGCTGCCGGGACTCGGTCCGCTGCGGCGACGACACGAGTTGGAGGTAGTCCACGACGATCATTCGCAGGTCGTGGCGCTGCTTCAACCGGCGGGCCTTCGACCGGATCTCCATCAGCGACGTCGCGGCGGTGTCGTCCACGAACAGCGGCGCCTCGGCGATGTCGCCCATGCACCGGGCCAGCTTCGTCCAGTCGTCGTCGGAGAGCTGCCCGTTGCGGAGTACATGGAGCGGCACCCGTGATTCGGCGGACAACAACCGGGTGATGATCTCGACCTTGGACATTTCGAGAGAGAAGATCCCGACCGTTTGCTTCGCCCGGATCGCAGCGTTCCGGGCGAAGTCGAGAGCGGCCGTCGATTTTCCGAGTCCGGGCCTGCCGGCGACAATGATGAGCTGACCAGGGTGGAACCCATTCAGCAACCGGTCTAGGTCAATGAACCCGGTCGGCACCCCGGTCTGCAACGCGTCCTTGCTGCCAGCGGCTTCAATGTCGTCCAGCGTCGGTTGCAGCATCTCCGCCAGCGAGGCGAAATCGTCGTTGCCCTGACGGCCGGTGATGTCGTACACCGTCTGCTGGGCGAGGTCGACCATGTCGCCGAGGGTCTTCCCCGGCACACGGGTGGCGCTGTATCCGAGTTGGGTGATCCGGATTCCGGCTTCGATCATCTTCCGCTGGGTCGAGCACTCCGCCATGATCTTGGCGTAGTGGCCAACGTTCGCTGCACTCGGAACCCCGGCAATCAGGGTGTGTAGGTACGGGGCACCGCCGACCCGGATCAGGTCACCGGACTCGCGCAACGCGTGCGCCACGGTCACGGTGTCCGGTGTGCCGCCCTTCCCGTACAGGTTGATGATCGAGTCGAAGATGGTTCCGTGGCGGGGAAAGTAGAAGTCGCCTGATTTGATCATCTGGCCGACGGCGTCGATCGCATCCTGTGACAGGAGCATCGCCCCGAGGAGCGCCTGTTCCGCCTCAAGATCGTGCGGCGGGGTCCGGTCGTCCTGCCCCGCCGCCGGGGTCTCAATGGTGGCGGTCACGGAAGAACCTCGCCCTCAACCTCGTCGCCGGTCGGCCACGCCGGGCCGGGGGTGATCTCACGCAACTGGTCGAGCGGCGCGGTCTGGCCGGACCGCTGGGCCAGGTGCTTGA
The DNA here is from genome assembly GCF_003633685.1 of Micromonospora pisi. Taxonomy (NCBI): domain Bacteria; kingdom Bacillati; phylum Actinomycetota; class Actinomycetes; order Micromonosporales; family Micromonosporaceae; genus Micromonospora; species Micromonospora pisi. Next base: position 8,280,890 of record NZ_RBKT01000001.1, read on the forward strand.
TCACCATCGCCAGTGCCTCGCGGGCCGCCGCACCACCACGCTCGTTTCGGATCTGCCGGTCCATGTCGTCGGTCTCGAACCGGCCTGGCAAGGCTCGAACCTCGTGTTGCCCGGTCACCCGCCGCTGGTCGGTCCGGATCTGCCTGACGATCCGACGCACGTGGGCGGGCATGATCCGATCGGTGTTCTCCCGGTAGTACAGCGACACCGCGAGCTTGGCGTCCTCGAACTCGATGTCTTCCAGGTCCTGGTGCCAGGCCAGCACATCGGTGTCACCGATGTGGCGGTAGTCCCTGGTAGCGGCCAAGCCGAGAAGGATGGCGACTTCGGACCGGTTCATGCCGCACCTCGATCAAGTTCGGCGTACTTCGCGGCGAGCGCCACCGCGTCGGACATGCGGGCATCGGCAGGGGACCGGGAGGGGTTGCTGCCCGCCAGACCACCGGATTGGCGGCCCTGCCACACCCGATCCGACTGAACCCGCTGCGCCGAAAGCCGATGGAGTTGCATATCGAGGCTCACCCAGCCGCCAACAGCCATCTCCTTCGCCGCCTCAATCAGCTTCTCGGGCGGAACGTTCTCCTTCTCGATGAGCCGCTTGGCGTCGCGGGAGAATTTCCCGATGGCCCCGCTGGTGGGTGGGTCGCCGCCTGCGTCGGTGATGGCGTCGATCCACGCGGCGGTGACGTCCCGGGCGGTGACCTTGTCCGGGACAGCGACGTCCGTGCCGGGTGCGGTCGGGAACAGCGCTTCGGCTGTGGTGGCTTTGGCCGCGGTCCGCTTCGACGGCTTGGTGGTCTTCGGCTCGGCTGTGGTCGCCGGCGGCGGAGAAGAAGGAACTTCCGTAGGAAGTTCGGTCGGGTCGGGTCGGGTCGGGGGGACCGTGACTGCGGGTGCGACATCGGTGTGACTGTCGGCGTGAGTCACGTCAGCGTCACGCCGTGACGCACCCCCCGCTTGGGTGTTTTCGCCCTGATTCTGCGTTTTCGCCTTCGCTCGATCCCGCGCCCGCTGCTGCCGGGCCGCCGCCGCAGCGCGCTCCTTGAGAACCTGCTCCCTGGACGGTTGATGATCGGTCCACTGGTGAAACCGCCATCCCTCCTCGCCGTCACGCGTGACGCGCTCCCACAGACCAGACCGCTCCAACCTCGGGGTCAGGGCCTCACGGAGGCCCGGGGCGAGGTAGTCGACAACGTCATCAGGGACCCATCCGTCGGTGAGGTCATCCGACGCCCACGACCCAGCCACAGCCCACAGACCGATCGCCGCGAGCCCCTCCAGATCGAGGCCGGTACGGATGCGCTTACGGTGCTTGTGGAACCCGTCGTCCATCCGGAACCACGTCACAGGACTCGCGCCCCCTTCCGGGTGTCGCGGGAACGGGAGACAGCCGGGACCGGTGGCAGGTTCATCGGGCACAGCCAGCACCCGTCACGCCTCGGCTTCGGCTGGTACTTCAGCGGGGCCCGTGAGTTGAGCCGGGTCAGCCCGGCGGCCCACGCCACCCCGGCGACGACGCACGAGTCCCACGGGTTCAGAGCCGCAGTCTCCGCTCGGCACTGCTCCAGCACCGGGCAGTCCGACAGGCAGATGTGCCGGGCCAGCGGGTACAGGCTGCGGGTCGTCCACACATGGCTGTTCCGCTGGCACACGGCGTGCTGGCGCCACCCGGCGTCAAGGTCAATGGTTGGTGCGGTCACAGTGCGTCTCCGGTGGCGATCGTGGTGATCCGGCGGCGCCGGTACCGGGCGGGAACCCGAGTCGGGACGGCGTACAGGCGGACCGGGGGAGCGATCGGCCCTTCGACGCGGCACACCTCGCACCCTTCGGTGCGGGTCTGGTGGCGGCGGCGGGCGGTGTCGGTCCCGCAGGGCAACACATCATTCGGCCCGTACCGGGGGCCGCGAGGGGGAAGGAGTCCGTGGTCGCGGGCGTACGCGACGGCGGCCGGGCCGGAGGGCACCCGCAGGAGCGCGAACACCCTGCTGAGTTCCTGCGTGACGGCACCGGTGGTGCGGTTGGTTTTGAGGCCGATGGCGGCCCGGGTGAGCCCGTCGGCGAGGAGGTCGAGCAGGGTGAGTTGGTGGTCGGTGAGTTGCGGAATCTCAGGCATCGTTGGCCGCCTTCCGAGATCCCTTGCGCTTCCGCATCACCGTCACCAGGCGGCTAGCGTTCGCGCCGCGCCGGTCGGTACCCCACGGCCGTGACGGCACCTCGCCCTCATGCCAGTAGGACAGGAACCGGCGGCGGGCGTTCGCCAGGTGGGTGGCGTAGCAGGACAGGTCACCGAGCGCAGCCCGTGCGAGCGCATGGTCATCGAACGCGGCCAGAGCGCCAATGACCTCCCGCTGCCGTTCCGTAAGGGTGGGGAGAATCTGAGCGAGAGCCAGCCGGTCAACGATGTGGTTCTCCGGCGACGGGGTGACCCGGGTGACGTCGGTCCAGTAGGTGACGAAGTTCGGGCCTGTGCCGCTTTCGCCCCACCCCTCGTCGTTCCGGTATGCGGCGCCTCGGTAGCTGAGGGTCTTCCGGTTCTCCGTCCACAGCGAGTCCTGCGCGGCCTGGAACAGCTTGTGCTCCGGGATCCAGTGTTCGGCCTCGTACAGGCGCTCTGCGGCGGCACCGAACGCTTCGGCGTACCGGTCGTCGTAGTCGCCGGCCATCGCCCGGGTTGTTGCCGCAGCGGACCGGGCGACGCGTTGCAGGTCGGCGAGGGTGTAGCCCCATCGGAGTTCGGTGTCGGTGTTCATGCTGCCTCTCCGAAGAGGTCGAGTTGCTGGTGCTGGATGACCACCGGAGATGTGGCCGGCATCGGGTTGGTTGGCTGAGCCGGTTCGGTGTGCTCCGTGGCGGCCCAGTCCCATCCGCTCTGGGTGAAGGACTCACCCGGCAGGTCGGCGAGCTGCGGGTGGTGGTCGTCGTAGACCTGCTTGCTGGTCTTGCCGAGAAGCAGGGAGTCCGCCACGCCGATCCGGGGGATCAGGTTGCGGGGGATGGTGTCGAGCCGGATCGGCCCGGTGGTGAGCCCACCCCGTTGGGCAAGGTGCGCGGCGTACACGGTGCACCGCAAGCGAGCGACGGCCGCGGTGAGCGGGTCCAGCTCCACCCCGTCAACCGAGGCGACCACGCGGGTGAGGGCATCACCGGGGGCGGACACGATGCCGCCCGTGGCGACCAACCCGGCCTTGGCCTGGCGGGGGCGAAGGGTGCCGGTGGTGTACCACTCCCACAGGTAGTCCATGGCCCGGACCATGAAGTGCCCGGTGCCGGCGGTCGGGTCGACGGTGCGAATCAGCCGGTCGGCGCGGAAGGCGACGCACGCGGGGACCATCGTCCGGTCGAGGATGAAATCCGCCACCCACCACGGGGTTTGCGCCAACGCGTGCTCTTTGCGGCGGTCGTCGGTCACGGCCTGAAGCAGGTCCCCGATGATCCAACCGCTGATCGACGGCGGCCCGTCGATCACCTCGTAGGCGAGGGACGGTGCGTCACCGGCCCACCAATCGACCAGGTCTTGGATCGCTGCATCGGACGGGGTGCCGGCGTGCAGGTCCGGGTTGTACCGGGGGTGCATGAGCCACTGGGTAGCGGGATGCACGGTCAACCCAGCCATGGCCTGCAACAGTGCGACGCTCGGCGTCGGGTTCGGCATGTACCAGCCGGGCATTCCCTTCAGCCCGTCACGTAGCCACACGTTAATGAGCCCGTGGTCTTCAGCCCAGGCGGTGACAGCGGACAGGTACACCCACGCCCCGGCGATGCGGGTGCGGCGGGCGTGGTCGGTGTATTCGGTGCTGGCGGGCGGGATGGTGCCGGCGAGGCGGTCGACGTGCTTTCGGAGGGCTTTGACGAGCGTGTGGGTGTATTTGGTGTTGTCCACCGGGTTGCTCGTTGGGTGAGTCTCGGTCGTCATGGCAGTCACCTCCGTCGATGTTTTGGTGGGAATGGTGGAGCGCGGCCCGCCCCGTGCCGGACCGCGCCCCGTCGACCGAATCAGCCGGACTTGCAGGTTTTGTCCAGCCGGCACGCGGCCTCCGCTCCCACCCGCCGCTGTAGCTCGGCGAGCTGCACATCGGTCAGGCCGCGCAACTCGCCGGACGGCACCGGAGCAGACGCCGGGGCACCCGAGGTGTCCGCCCCGTACTGGGTGCCGACCCCGTTGCCGTTGACGCCGGCCAACGTGCCGCACCGGTACACCGACCCGTCGGCGCGCTGGAGACAGGTCGGCTTGTCGCCCTTGAGGTCCCCGGTGCCGGTTGCCCGGTACAGGACGTTCTGGCCGGTGCCGAGGGTCGCCACCCACTGGTTGCCGCCGGTGGGTATGACCTCGTACACGGTGATGGCCTGCCAGTTCGGGATGTCCTGGTAGTCGGCCTTGATCCGATCCACGATCGCCTTCGGCGACACCCACACCGGGTTCGTCTTGTGGATCGTGATCGGTGCCAGCCGTAGCCCGTTATGGCGGGCAGGCACCGTCGACACCACGGAGATCGCGGTTGCGGAACCGCGACCGGTCAGCGGGGTCACGTACACCGGCTGGCCGTCGGCCGACAGGGTGAACTCCGAGTCGTTGCCGGAGTTGACGTCGTCGTCGGGGGTCTCCCACCCGGACCGCTTGAACAGCCAGTCGAAGAACCCGCCCATTCCGGCGGTCGCTTCCCGCTGTTGGGCGGCGAGGCTCAGCGGGTACGAGGGCCCGGGGATGTTCGCCGTGTCGGTGGTGATCGTCAGGGCGCCGGTCTTGCCGTCGTACAGGGCCACCCCGGCGGGGCGCTCGGTGATCACGAACTTCCCGACCTGCCGTTTCAACGGCACCACGACCATCGGCCGGTCCCCGTTGCAGTACGCGTACACGTCGTCGCCGTTGAACCTCAGGTACCGGTCCTCCTTGGAGATTTCCCGGCCGAGGTTGCTGCCCCACCAGCCCGATACCCGGTCGGTGGCCTTGCCTTTGTCGAACGTGCACTTCTGCTCGGCGGCGCCTCGGCCTTGCAACGGGATCTGCTGCGACAGCGCCACCTCATACCCGGACAGGAACCCTCGCCGGTTGACGAGGGTGGCGTACCGGTCCTCACTGGGGAGGTAGGTGGTGCCGGCGATGTCACCGGCGGTGTCGCCCAGGTTGGGTCGGGCCTGCGCCTCGCCGACCTGGTACGGGGCGCGTGGGGCGAGGGTTGGTACCTGATCGGTGGTGACCGTGATCGCTTGTGCGTACGTCCGGTCCTGGCTGTATTGGGTGTGGAGCAGCCAGCCGATTCCGATCACGCCGCCGAGGACGAACCCGAGCGTGATGAGAGCGAACCCGCGCCCGTCGCTACCGGATCCCCCGGCGCCGGCCGCCGCTCCGCCGATCACGAACGCGATGAAGACGGCGAACGCAGCGAGCAGGGGAACCATCTTCCGGAGTTCCCACACGAAGATGGTCGAGTAGTAGGGGGCGATGGCGAACCACAGGGCGGTCAGGGCGGCCAGCACCCCGAGGGTGAGCAGGACTTTTGCGGTGCGGGTCATATGGCGGATCCTTCCGTCGGAATGCGTTGCATCGCATCTATCAAGCTACGCGACGCGGGCAATGCTGGCAAGAATATCTACCGAGTTGGGTACAGGTGTTGTGGGTGCGGCCCGAAGGGTGGTCGGGCCGCACCCACGGCTCGCACCGTCAGGCGACCGACGACAACCGGCGCGTCGACATCCGTACCGGCTGGATCGCCCCCACGAACCGCTTACCGATCCGCACGTGAGCCATCTCGTCCGGACCGGTGAACGTCCACTCCGCCTCGCCGCCGCGTTGACGCACGTCACCGAACCGGCCCAACCGGGCCCCGTTGAACGCGATCTTGCTGACCGGGCGCGCCAGGATCGGGGCGTGGAGGATCGGCCGCGGGTCCGGGAAGTCGACCACGACCCCGTTCGCCACCATTGACAGGCCGAACCCGCCGCCGGTGTCGATGCTCCGGGAGATCCGCAGCCGCCCGTCAGGGCCGTCGCCGATGTAGTCGAGCGCAACCGGAACGCTGCCCTGCTTGGTGCCGAGCTTGAACTTCTTGGTCACCTCGATGGCGGTGGCCAGGTCGATCAGGATCTTCCACGGCTCGTCGTCCCCACCGAAGTCGGGCCACAGCCCGTCCTGCGCGTCGGCGTCGCTGTCAGGGTCGTCGTCGGGGTGCCACGACGAGATACCCGCGTAGACCCGGTCGGTGGCGGCAACGTGAAGCATCTCGCCGTCCCACCGGATCTGGACGCAGTTCAGGTCGGGGACCTCTTTGTTGTCGGCGGCGAACCCGACGACGTCGTTGATGAGGCCGATCAGGTCACTGGTGCGAAGCGTGATCATGGATGTTCTCCGTTCTGGTTGATGGGGGCACTGGATCAAGAGGCCCGCTCGTTCGCGGGGACGTAGAACGGCATCAACTCGCGCCGCTTGATGTCGGCCGCCTCGGCAGCGGTCTGCTCCGAGTCGTAGGTGCCGCACATGTAGGTCTTGCCGCGAAACTTCACGCGTGCGATCCAGCGCCCCGACCGGGTTGGGTGAACGCCCCTGTACTTCGACTTCCCGCGGCCCGCGACGTTCTGACTGGACCCACTCGGATTGACCACCCGTAGGTTGGACCGCCGGTTGTCGAGCCGGTTGCCGCTGCGGTGATCGCCGATCATCCCGTCGCCGGCCGCGAGTCCGAGCACCCACCGGTGGACGACTTGGACGCGCCCGCAGTCGAACATCTGGGCGTATCCGTGCGACCCGATCGACAGTCGCCGACTGGCGAGACGGAGGTAGTCGTCCGAGTCGAGAAGTACCGGCACCGGGCCATCCTTTGTGGAGGCGTTCACCTCAACCCACGCCCGCATCAGAAGGGCGGGTTTTCGTCGAAGTTCCCGCCTGAGCCTCCCTGCGATTCCTGGTGCGCCCACGGGTCGTTCATGCTGCCGCCCTGGGCCGGGGCAGCGCCCCGGGCCTGTCCGCCACCGCCGCCACCGGAGCGGGACATCTTCTGGACGCTCGCCGTGGCGTACCGCAGCGACGGGCCGATCTCGTCGACCTCCAGTTCGATGACGGTGCGCTTCTCGCCCTCGCGGGTTTCGTAGCTGCGCTGCTTGAGTCGGCCCGAGACGATGACCCGGTCACCGCGCTTCAGTGACTCGGCGACGTGCTCGGCCGGCTGGTTCCAGACCTTGCACTGCATGAACAGGGGCTCGCCGTCCTTCCACTCGTTCGTGGTCCGGTCCATGAACCGGGGCGTGGATGCGACCCGGAAGTTCGCGACCGCCGCGCCGTTCGGGGTGAATTTGAGCTCCGGGTCATCGGTCAGGTTGCCGATGATCGTGATGGTGGTGTCTCCAGCCATGGGTGTGTCTCCTTCGTTGTTGTGGTTGGGTTTTGGCCGGTCAGCGGGTCACGCGGATCGGCATGATCAGGTACCGGTAGTGCGGGTCCGGCTCCTCGCCGGCAGACGGGGCCCCCGTCATCACGGCCGGTTTGAACGCGTCCACGAACCCGAAATGCGCCACCGACTGGTTCAGGGCCTGCAACCCCTCCACCAGGTAGTGCGGGTTGAACCCGATGGTGAGCGGGGCGCCGGTGAATCTGGTGTCCATGGCCTCGGATGCGCGGGCGTCCTCGGTACCGCCGGCCTCCACCACGAGCCCGTCCAAGCTGAAGGTCAGGAGGACTGGGGTGGTGCGTTCGGCGACCAACGCCACCCGCTGCACAACCTCGATCAGCGAGGCGACCGGCACCTGCGCATGGGCCGCGTACTCCTTCGGGAACAGGGACCGGACCGGCGGGTAGTTCTGCCCGTCGAGGAGCCGGGAGGTGAACTCGTGCCGGGGGCCGGCGATCCCCGCCACCCCCTGACCGGGGCTGGTCTGGTCCAGGGACAGGGTGACGGTGCCGCCGGCCGACGCGAAACCTTTGGCCATGCCGGCGAGCACCTTCGCCGGGATGAGGGCAGCGAGCCCGTCCGGGAGGTCGGCGGCCGGCTCCCACGGCACCTCGGCCACGGCGAGCCGGTACCGGTCGGTGGCGAGCATCGCCATGGTGTTGCCGTTCAGCTCGACCCGAACACCGGTCATCATCGGCAGGGTGTCGTCCCGGCCGGCGGCCACCGCGACCTGGGCGACCAGCCGGCCGAACGCGGCGGCGTCGATCGTCCCGGCCGGGTTCGGAATGACCGGCAGCGCCGGGTAGTCCTCCACCGGCATCGTCGGCAGGGTGAACCGGGCGCTACCGCACACCATCTCCAGGTGGGTGCCGACAGCGGTCAGCTCAACCGGTTTCGCCGGCAACGCTTTGGTGATCTCGGCGAGGAGCTTGCCCGACACCAGGACCGCGCCGGGCTGCTCGTCGGTGCGGGCGATGGTGTCGACCTGGCTGCGGGTGGACACCTCGTAGTCGAACCCGGTCACTGTGAGGGTGCCGTGCTCGATGCGGAGAAGGAGGCCGGACAGGACCGGCACCGACGGGCGGGCCGGGAGTTGCTTCGCCGCGGTGCCGACCGCTTCGGCGAGCACCTTCGGGTCGACGGTGGCCTTCACGCGGCGGCCCGTAGAACCCGGAGCCCGCCACGGCGCTTGACCGCACGGCGCTCCTCCTCGGACATGCCGCCCCACACCCCGGCGTCCTGCCCGGACTCCAGCGCCCATTGGAGGCAGGCGTCGGTGACCGTGCAGCCACGGCACACGGCCTTGGCCTGCTCGACCTGGAGCAGGGCGGGGCCGGAGGTGCCGATCGGGAAGAACAGCTCGGGGTCCTCGTCGCGGCAGGCGGAGTAGTGGCGCCAGTTCAGCCCCTTGCGCTCGGGGTCGGCGGGCTGGCCGTTGAGCTTCGGCGGCGGGCTGGCCTTCTTGACGGTCATTTGTCCTCCTTGCGTGGTTGGGTTGGTGCTTTTGGGTGGGTGTCCCACCCCTTTTCGTCGTCGCCGGTGGCCGGGATCTGCTCGGGAGTGCGGTAGCCGTACCGGGTGTCGCCGCCGTAGTCGGGGTCGATCACCGGCGGCCGGGGGTCTCGCTTGAAGTTCAGGTGGACCCGCCTGCGGCCGGTCTTCACGCGGTTCACTGGGCACCGGCCCGGCGTAGTCCTCGGAACGGGCGCACGACGCAGGTCCCGTCGGGGAGCTGCACCATGACGTTCCGGGGAGTGGTGGGCTTGAGATCGAGGTGCGGGACCCTGGGCATGCGTTCGGTCTTGCGCTGCTGCCGCCAGGCCACAATCGCCACGACGGGTTCACCGCGCAGCAGGTAAGTGGTCCCGGGGATCACGCCGCCACCGCCGTACGACCAGCCGGGTACTCCCGGATGCGGAGGTCCTCGGGCCAGGTCGACCAGTCGCCGCCCTTACCCGTGCCGGCCCACCGCTGCCCGAGTTGCTTCACGAAGACGGCGGTGCCGGCGGCCCGAGCCTTGCCGATCAGCTCGTACACCCAGTCCAGGTGCATCGGGCGTGACCTGGGCCCGGACTCCCCGCCGATGATCAGCCAGTCGATACCGGTCAGGTCCAGCGACGGCAGCGGCCCGAGCAGCGGTTCGGCGGAGATGAACCGCACTACGGCCGGGGTGGCACGCAGGTCGTCGGCCCGGTCGGTGTGCTTGTCCAGCTCGATCGAGGTGCCCATCCACACGTTCGGCAGAGGCCACTCCATGCGGTGGTATAGACCGTGCTTCAGTCCGGGCACGTACATGGGGTTGTGTGGGGTTGCCGCCCATTCCATCTCCGACCGGAAATGCACGCCCGACTGGTGGCCGGCGCCGCAGTTGCAGTCGTCGGTCAGGATTCGGGCCATCCGGCGAGGGCGCTTGGTGAGGATCTGGTAGGTGTGCTGTCGGGTGTCGGCCATGACCGCCCACACGCGGGTCAGGAACTCGCGGGTGATTCGGGCGTGCCCGAGGTCGGACATGGAGTTAACGAACACGGTGCTGGGCTTGCGCCACCGCAGCGGCTCCGGGAGCACATCGGGGTGCATGGTGACGCCGAACCCCGGCCCGGAGGTGACTGGGTTGCCGTCGTTCTGGTACTTCGCGGACCCCATGGCCTTGAGCCGCTTGGCCATGGTGCAGGCGTAGCAGCCGCCGATGCCGTCTTCGCCTTGGTCGTCGTCGGACATGGGCAGACCGCACCCGGCGCTGATCTTGTCGCAGCCGGTAGTCGGGTTCCAGGTGCGTCCGACGGTGCCGGCCCGCTTCGTCCATTCGATGTCGGTCTCAGACATGTGCCACCTCCTTCATGTGGTTGTGGTTGGGGTGGTGTTTGCCGGCCAGTACCTCGGTCGCGAGCCGGCCAGCCGGGGTGGCCGGGTCGAGGTCGCGGATCTCTTCCAGGGCGATCCGGAACACGGCAGCGTCGGTGAACGCCTGGCCGATCCGGTCGCATGCCAGCGCGGCGCTCGGCGCGGGCGCGGCCGGGGTGAACAGATCCGCCGGGGACAGGTCGGTGATGACCACCGTCATCCCGCCGTGAGGCGACACCAGCCGGCGGCGGTCGGCGGCCGGCAGCCCCGCCAGGACGGTTGGCCACAGCGGGCCGATCGCCAACGTGGCCGACTCCAGGTACTCCGGGGTGTCGTCGGGGATGAGCGACCAGCCGGGCGCCGAAGCGCCATTCGGACGCTTCGCCGTTGGCGCCTGTACGAACGGCGGCCCGAACGCGTCGATGACCGGTTTCGCGGTTTCCGAGTAGTTCAGGGCGTCCCGGCGGGCGCGGTCGGTGAAGTGGAACGTGATGTTGTACCGGACCCGGCGGAGGTGCTTCGGGAGCCGGTAGAACGCGGCGGTGTCGTACCCGGCCTTCCGCCACTGCTTCCGGTTCGCCGACGTCGGCCGCGGCCCCTTGTTGTGGGAGTCGTTGGTCGACCACAACTGCGCCGGGGCGGCGATGTGGAGCGTCCAGGTGCGGCCGGTCACTGGGTCACGTCCAGTGGGGTGATCTCCCGCAGTACCCGGCCCGGGTCGGCGCCCCGCCGTACGGCGGTCGGCCAGTCGATCCATTCCTCGGCGACCACGTCCCACCAGTGGCGGTCGTGGCGGCGCTCGTGCCGGTCGTTGTGGCCTTCGGCGTCGTCCCGGCGGAACACCCGGTCGTTGCTGCCGTCCGGGTCGGTGCCGCCGAGCATGGTGCCGTCAGCGGGCTCGCCGGGCAGGTCCGGGAGGATCACCTTGTCGATCCGGTCCGGTCGTACCCACACCTGCTGCACGTCGGTCTTGCCCAGCACCTCGATCACGGCGCCGACACCGGGCAGCCAGCGGAGGACGGTGCCGCGCACCAGCACCTCATCGCCAACCATCGGTGTTTCCACGCCGGGGTTCAGGTCGCCGACCATCAGCCGTTCACCTCACGGTTGATCAGCAGGTCGGTGTCGACGATCCCGTCCCCGCCGTGCTCCTCTTGGTCGTGGTTGGCCCAGTTCCGTACCAGCCGGTCGTGCTCATCGGCGGTGTCGTCACCGGTGCCGAGGACACCGTGGGTGGTGCAGCGCAGCACCCACACGGCGTTGCCGCCCTTGGGGCGGGATTCGAGGGTTCCGGAGCCCTCGCCGTAGAGGTTGTGCCCGAGGTTGCGGGCGAACACCTCGGCGATGACGGGGTTGTCGCGGAACTCTTCACGGGACTCGTCGTAGGTGTCCCAGTCGGCGTCGCGGAGCTTTTCGAGCAGGGTGCCGAGGACGGCGCGGATGGTGTGCGCCGGGGCGTAGGTATCAATCAGCGCGCTGGCGACCGGGTTGAAGATGTCGCTACCGGAGGAGAGGCCCATCAGCGGGTCACCGCCAGCGCGAGCTGTTGCTGAACCGCCGACACCAGATGCGGCTCCGGTGTCCAGAGCCCCAGCGCACCTCGGGCCGGAATCGGCTGGTCCAGGACCCGCACGTGGTCCAGGACCAAGTGGGCCGCCGGCAGGGTGCCGCGCCGGGTCTCGTACCACTCCTCACCCCACGGCCGGCAGCACCGGTTCTCCGCGCGGTGGGCGTCGACCAGGTCGGCGACGGCGAGGACGGCCCGCATCGGGCGCCCGTGAGCCGGGTCGGTGCCCCAGATGCGGATGCACCGGTAGTCGGCCTCGCCGGTCTTCGAGATGGACGCGCCGGCGTGGATGAGGATCGGGCCCCGGTAGGTGGTGGACTGGCCGCGGTTCTCGACCCGCTTCGCCCCGGGGGCGGTGGTGGCGATGCAGGACGCCCACGGCTGCTGGACAGTGATGGCCTTCATCTCAGCCACGCCACCGCTCCTCACCGCGGGCGACCTCTTCGGTGTGGTCGTCGGCCGAGGACGGCCACTCGACCACCACCGCGTGCCAACGGGGGTCGAGTTCGGACGCGTCCGGGCGCTTCGTGAACTGCTCCCACGCGGCGTTGATCTCGGCGGCCTTGCGGTCGGCCTCAGCCAGGTCGGCGGCGGCGATCACGTCGTCGGGGCCTTCGACGTGCACGGCCCACAGGGCGGACGACGCGACCTCGGTACGGAGACTGTCCGCCTTCGCCGCGTCCTGGCGGTGCGTGGCGGCCTGCGCCTTCCAATATTCGTCGCCCTGCTGCGCCCACCCGTCGGCCTCGGCGGCTTCGGTCAGGTGCCGATCCCGGAGCGCGGCCAGTTCGGTCACGGCGACCTCACGGGTCAGCCACTCGTTGTCGAGGATCGGGGTGTTGCCCTCGTAGAGCATGTCCCGGAGGTAGCTGCCAACGGTGTTCAGCGACATGTGGGCGCTGCGGTCGTAGAACGCCGCCTTGTAGAAGATCGACACCCGGCGCCGGCCGTACCCGTCGACCAGGTACGACCACATGGCGTGATCCGAACCCTCCCGCTTCCAGCCCTCCGGGAGGGTGGCCGGCCGGAACATCGGGTCGCTGGGGTCTGGGTCACCGAACTCGAATCCGACCGCCTCGAACTCGGCCTGGCTGCCGCCGAGAATCCGGGTCGGCAGAAGATCGGAGTGGACGAGCTGGCGCTGGCCGGCGGCCTCCATGTCGGTGATGTAGGTGTCGGTGCCGTCGGACATGGCGCCGAGTAGGTGAAGCATGGGGTCGCGGCGAGCGGTGTTCTCGATCATGGTTGCCTCCTCAGAAGTCATTGGGATCGCTCCGGAATCAGAGCCTTGGCGGTACGCAGGTACTCCACGGCGGCGAGAAGCAGTTCGGGGCTGTCTCCAAACCCACCAAGCGCCGCGTTATGCATTCGGCACAGCAAGCCCCGGACAGTGCCGTCCGAATGGTCGTGGTCAACTGACAGCCATTCGCGTTCGGTCTCGGGCTGGCCGCAGATTGCGCACTTGCCGTCCTGTGCCCGCCACATCTCGTTGTACTGCTCGACGGTGATACCGAACTTGCGGGCTAACCACTGCCTGCGGGTGATGGCCCTGTTCTCCTCGCCGCGAGCGAGCCAACGCTGGTGGCCGTAGTCGCTGGTGCATGCCTTACACCAAGTGCGAAGGCGTCCGTCGCGACGCTTGTAGAACTCCGAGTGGGCCTTGGTGTGCCCACACCTTGTGCAGCAGCCCTGAATGGCAGTCATTTATCAATCCCTACCAATCGTGGATGCAGTGCTGGCAGAAGTGGATGCCGTTGGCCCGGCGGAACAGGGCCCGGACCAGCAGGAGAGGTGCGGCCAGGCGCGGCCACCGGGCGGTCCAGCCGAAGTCGACGCCGGGCGGCGGCCGGAGGGGCGACACCATGTCCCGGCGGAAGAGGGACCAGTGCTGGCGGAGGTACGCCCGGCGCAGCTCCCACCCGGTGCGGTACACGTGCCCGCACTCGATGCAGACGATGTAGAACTTGTCCGCCGTCTCGTCTACGTGGTGCTCCCAGCAGTGCTCGTCGGGAGCGCAACCGGGCGCACCGGGCTCGTGCTGCTCAACCGAGGCGATCACGCGCCCACCGCCGGTTCGGTGGTGGTCCAGCCGCCGTCGCCGGTCAGCCACACCCGTCCGTGGACGGCGTGGTCGATCGGCTTCAGGGCCGGGTTGTCGGTCGAGAGGATTGCCCACCCGAACGGCCGGGCGGCCTCACGCTCGGACTCGACCCACCCGTGACACCCGGTCGTGGCAGACCCGCACAGGAGGATCAGGTTCGGTGCCGTGTTCGTGTCCGGGCGGCGGGTGCCGCCGTTGCCGCGTGCCCGCCGGTGCTGCACCGACCAGTCCCAGCCGCGTTCACCGGTCTGCTCTACCCCGCACCGGACGCACCGGCCCTGATCCCGTTCGATGACCAGGGCCACGGTGGTGGCGTCCGGGCCGGTGTAGACCGGCCGGGCGGTCGGGGAGGGCGGCCTGCGGGCGATCCCGGTCGACTTGTCCGGCCAGGTCCCATAGGTCAGCGTCGAGTACGGGTTGGAGTTGCCGGCCTCGGCGAGCGCGGCCCGCCGCTTCGCGGACATCCGCTGGATCGGAGAGCGGTTCACTTCTGCACCGTCCGCATCGGCCATTCCAGGGACACCCCGTCCGCAGCCGTCCGCAGCTTCTCGACCTCGGCCGCCGCCTCGTCGTCGTCCCGGGCAGCCCTGTGCTCGATCTCGTTGGCCTTCTGCCGCCAGAAGGCGGCCAGCCCCTCCGACTGCTCCCGGTACCAGCCGATCTGCGCGTCGTGCAGCTCGGGCAGGGTCATGGCGGCCAGGGCCGGGAACCGGGCCATGAGCTGCCATGCAACCCGGCCGGCGCGGGTGGCGTCGTACTCGGCGGTGTGGGCCTGCTCGTCGTCCCATCCGACACCGTGGACCTGGGCGAGAGTCTTGAGGCACCGGGCGCCCTGCGTTTCGGACACCCGACGCCGGTACTTGATGACCTTCTTGTCGAGGACACCGGGGTCGATGATCGGGGCGAGGGGGCGGCCTTCGAGCCGGTCGGTGATGGTTGGGACGCCGTTGCGGCGGCAGTCCCGGTCGAGGACGGTGAGGTCGTACGGGGCGTTCATGATCACCAGTGGCATGCCGGCGGTCAGGCACACCGCGATCTCGGCGCAGAAGTCGTCCAGCACCTCGGCCGGCTTCCCGCCCTCAGCCCGCAACTGTTCTGTCGTCAGCCCGTTGACCGCCGACGCCTCAGCCGGCATGTCCACCGCCACCAGCGCGGTCCGGACCTGCATCGACGCGTCAGCGGCCCGCATCAGCCCGAAGCAGATCGACGCGGTCAGCGCGGTCTCCGGGTCCTTGTCCGTGGACTCGATGTCCAGGACTGTGAACCCCTGGCTCCACCACGGGGCGGTCACGGCAGCGTCCATTCCGGGGTGGTATCCGTGGCCGCGTGCTCGGCCCGGATCTGCTCGCACCGGCAGTCGTCGGCACCGGTCCGGACCGGGCACGTCGACCAGTGCTTGGCGCGCTCCGCGAGTTGCACCACCTCGGCCTGCTCAGTGGGCAGGTCGGCGACCAGCGCCCGGTACAGCACCGTGCTTCGCAACCACCCCACCGGGTCGGCAACCCGTTGATCCATCGCCTGGTCGAACGCGTCCGACGCGCTGTCACTCATGAGGTCGAGATCGCTCATTCCCGGCCCGGCGGTGACAGGACGCCCGTTGTCCTCGCCGACGACGTCGAACCACACCGGTGCCGACATCGCCGAGATTTCGCCGAAGCCGTACCGGAACTCCAACGCTTTGGCCCGGCGCTCCAGGAAGCGGGCGGCGTTGAACCGCCACTCCCGGCCCATGTCCGCGACCCGTACCCGCTCACGGGGCGGCTTCGGCAGCCAGATCTCGCCCTGGTTGAAGTACCGGTAGGTAGCGACGCACACTCGCGTGAAGTCGTCCCTGTCGAGGTCGCTCACTGGGAGGCCGGATTCGCGTCGGCGGGCTGCGCGGCCGGCGGCCAACCCATGTCGTCGTCGGTGTCGTTCACGGCCCCGGTGGGCTCGTCGACCACGGTGCTGTCGATAGTCCGCCCGTCGTCCAGGGTGGCCACACCGCCGAGGTCGATGACGGCCCCGTCCAGCAACTCGGCCCGGCGCAACTCCGAAGACTTCGGCGCGTACTTCTGCACCTGCCGCAAAGGCGTCTTGCCCCACATTTCGAGGAAGTTGCTGTCCCACACGTTGCCGTGTTTCTTCCGAAGCTCCTCGGCCTTCCAGCGGGGTGTGATGCTCACCTTGGTCCGGCCGCCGCCGCGCAGGGTGGCGTACGCGTACGCGAACAGCGGGGCGCCCCGCTCCTCCGGCGGCAGCAGCAGCTTCGGTCGGTGGAAGAACCGGCCGCCGTCGCCGAGGGTGTACTCCCACTCGTCGGCCTCGTACACCATCTCGGCTTCGACCTGCTCCACCTGGCCCGACCGGTACATGAGCTGGATGTAGCCCTGGTAGCCGATGATCAGTTGGCACTCCAGGACGTTGCCCCTGCGGCGGTTCTTGAAGGTGGACAGCGACGCCTGCTCGGTGCACGGCGCCAGACCCAGCCGGGCGCACTCCATCAGCGCACCAAGCAGGCTCGGTCGGGTCGCCTCGATCAGCTTGTCGTTCTTGCGCATTCCGGTCAGGGCGATCCGGGCGAACATGTCCCACGGCAGCGCCGACGGCAACAGCTTCCGGAACTCGGACTCCATGGAGGCGATCAGGTCCCCGGCCGGGTCCGGCTTCCGGGTCGCCACCGTGGCGGCACCGTTCGGGGCCGGGGAGGTGGGGGCGTCGGGAATGGCGTCGCGCAACTGCGCGGTACGAGTGATCGTCATGAGGTGAACTCCTTTGCAACGAGCAGGCGGCGCGTCGGCTCGACCTGCCGCTTGATCAGGTATTTGGCGTAGATGGCGGGGTTCTCCTCGGCAAACAGGGCCTCGTTGAACTCCTCCACCTCCCCGCCCTTTGACTTTGAAAAGGTGGCGATCTTCCGTTCGCCGACGAACCCGTAGTTCGGTGAACCGGCGGCCAGGAACGCGGCCCGCAAGTGGTTGCCCGCTTCCTGCTTGCGTGCTTGCGCGGCCTGCTCGTCCCGGTGGGCGTTGCCGTAGATCTGCGCCCACCCGACGACGTTCGGGTCCAACTCGCCCTTGGACTTCGGCACCGGGTTGTGCTGCGCCGCGAGCGCGTCAGCCGTCGACTCCAAGCCGTCCGGCTCCGGAACCACCCCGGCGAGCACGTGCCGCTGCCAGAACGCGTCGCAGTGCGCCCGGAGCTTCGCGGCCAACACCTCGTCGTACTCGATGAGGTATTCCCGGTAGTCCCGACCGTCGAGGAGCACAGCGAGGTAGCCGGTCCGGAGCCCGTACACGTCGAGGTACCAGGTGATTTGGCAGACGTACGGCAACGGAACTTCGTCGGTCAGCTCGTCGCCCCACTCATCGGTGTTCGCCCGCCCGGTCTTCACCTCAACCAGCGCCAGGGGATCCCCACCGGGGCACTCGGCGGCCAGCCCGTCGATCGTGGCGAGCTGCCACGGCCGTTCCGGGTGGCGAACCAGGCCGGGGCCCTCGGCGACGTGGAACTCCGGGTGCTCGTCGGCGAACTTCTGCCGCACCGCCGATTCCAGGCGGCGGCCCCACTCCATGGCGGCGTTGTCCTCGTCGGGGAGCAGGTTGTGCTTGCTGTAGTAGACCTTGACCGGCCCGTCGTACTTCGAGACGCCGAGGATCGCGGCGACGTCGGAGCCGCCGATGCCGTGGCGGCGAGCAGCCAACCACTGGTCGATCGGGGCGTCGGCGGGGAGCACCGGGACGGGCCGGGCGAGGGTCTGCGTCACTGGTCGTCCCTGAGCTTCAGGAACCGGGCGTACACGCCGACCCGGATGGGGCTGCCCTGCACGCGGGGCTGCGACCGGCTACACACCTCGAACTCACCGGCCGGGGCAAACGGTCCGGCCCCCTTTTTGATGTACGCGACCAGGCCGCTGGCCTCGGTCGAGTCGCCCTCGTGGATGCATGCCCACCGGTTCGGGTTGGCGCGCAACTCGGCGGCGATCGGAGCCCACCGGGCTTCCTTGGTCTGAGCGGCCGAGGGCGGGTCTTCCCAGCGGAGGACCGTGGTGGGTGTGGGGGTGCTCATTGGTCGTCCAATCGCACGTACTGGGCGTCCTCGTCGAGGAACCGCTTCCGGCATGCCTCGTTGCCGCAGTCCTCGTACGGGCTGCCTACGGGGTGCACGCCGCCGACACACCAGATGAGGCGCTGGTCGGCTTCGCGGAGCGCGTCGACCAGGTCCATCACCGGGGCGGCCACGGGCGCGTTCACGCCTGCACCTCGCCGGTCGGCCTGGTCATGTGCAGCAGCACAGCCCACCGGTTCAGCCACTCAACGCGGGCGACGGTCCACGTCACGGCCGCGCCCATGTATCCGCAGGTCAGCGGGATTTCGTCGCCGACGGCAGGGATGACCAGTGCGTTGTCCCAGGTCGTGCGGACGTTGTCGGGAGTCAGGGTGTTGTGCTGGAAGTAGATTCGCGCCGGGTCGGCCTTGTACTTCTTCCAGAAGTTCTCCAACCGGACGTACGTGGTGTGCCGGGAACCGCGCACCGCCACGGTGTCGAGCCGGTTGGGACCGGTGCAGCTCCTGACGGTGACCTCGGCCCCGCCCTTGATCCGCCGGTACCGGGCCGGCTCCGGGATCTCGTAGCTCACGCCGGCCGCCCAGCCGAATCCAGTGCGTGGATCTCCAGTTCGGTGCCGTCGCCGACGTCCCACCCGATCGGGTGCCGGCCGGCGGCGAAGTAGCCCGCCACGGCGTCACCGAGCGCGTCGTGGTCCTGGAGGTAGCAGCCGGTGGTCTCGGCCATCCACTTGTGGTTGATCTTCTTGTGGCGCAGGCCGTGCTGAATCGGCTCGTTGTCGCCGTTGTCATAGGCGTTTTCCAGCGCGGCGCGGCCGTCGGTCCCCGGAAGGCACTCCAGCCACTTCCGGCACTCGTCGGTGACGCCGGGGCACTCCACGGTGTACTCGAAGTAGTCCCGTTCCTGGGGGTCCCGCTCGTCGGGGGTGACCACGAGGAAGTGTGTTCGCGGTGTGGTCATACGTGCTCCCTCCGCTCGTCGTTGATTGCATCTACCAATTTACAGGAGATAAAGATCAAGAGCCAGATTATCTATCAAGTCTGTTCAAGATCTTTCCCCAGGTCACGGCAGAGAACGACGCCCCGACCGCCCCGAATACCAAGGCAGCGCCAACCCATCACCCGCAGCACGCGGCACCACGTGCACATGCAGGTGGAACACACTCTGCGTCGCCTCACGACCCGCGTTCGCGATCAGATTGCTCGGATGCGGGGCGATCTCCGCCGCCCGGCCCATCACCACGGCGGTCACCGACGGATCAGTGGTGTGATCCCGAACGTGCACCGTCGGAATCACCAACAGATGCCCGGCGACCACAGGCCCGTGCGGCACGATCGCCAACGCGTCCGGCCACCGGTGGACAACCGTGGCCGGCTCGGTGCCGGCAACGATCGCGCAGAACACGCACTCGTCAGGCACGGCCACCACCTGCCAGCAGCTCCGGCAGGTCCGCGTGTAGCACATCCGCGAACCCGGCCAACAACGTGACCTTGATGTCGCCCTGGCGGCCCGTCTCGATGTTCGCCACCGACGACCGGCACACCCCAACCCGAGCGGCGAGCTGCGCCTGCGTCAGGTCACGCCCCTTCCGGAGCCGGCGCACGTTGGCGCCAATCGTCACAAGCAGGTCAGCGTCAGCCACGGCGGTCCCTCTGCCTCGGAATGTGGTGGTGGAGACGCGGCAGCACCACCGTCGCGTCAACCTGGTCGGTGATCCGGGGGAGCAGCACCGTCGCCGCCTCGGCCCGCTGGGCGGGGACCGGCGCGGCCGTGGCCACCCTGCGGCGAAACCACGGGGCGCGGTGCCGTGGCCGGGGCCACCGGCGGGCAACCCGGACCAGCAACCGGATTGCGAACCACAGCAGCACCGCCAGGCCAAACCACACACCGGCCCACCCGCCGGCCACCGCCAGGCGGCCCCCGGCCAGCACCTCACCGAGTACGGCGTCCACGGCGCTCACCGGCGCCCCGCCCGGTCGCGCAGCTCGGTCAGGTCCAGCGTCCGGTTGGGCTCGTCCACCGTCCCGGTCCGGTGCCGCCGCCGGCGGCGGCTACGGGCACGCGGCGGGGGCGGGATCTCCACCGTCGCCTCCAGGTCGTGTGCCTCAGCCGGGCGGCGGCGGGCAACGAGGACCCCGAGCCCCACCAGCAACAGCGCCACGACCGTGCACCCGACGAAGAACAGGAACCAGTCCCACGGGGTGGGGAACACCACCACGATCGGCTCCACCGAACCGGTGATCACGCCGCCAGCCCCTCATCGACTCGAACCGCGCGCATCGGACCGGTGTGATCCGGGTCAGCAGCCCACCGAGACAGATCCCGCCGCCACGCGTCGATTTCCTCGTCCGTCCGCAGCGGCGGCGGCACCGACACGGCCTCCAACACCACCGGCGGCGGACGCATCAGCGACCCGGCCGGGGCCGGCACCGACGCGAACGTCCACACCGGGTGCTCCACCGGTTGCTCTGCCGGCTGCCGGTGCAGGGCACGCGGAGCCGCCTGCGGGCGCATCGGCAACACCAGCCGGACCAAGTCGGCGAACCGCTCCCGGAGAGTCAGCCGCCGAGCGTGCCGCGCCACGTCGTTGCCGGACCGGACACGCCACGCGGTCGTCGAGCTTTCCGCCGCCCACTGGTCGGCCAGCTCCCGGGCCGGCTTCAATACCGGCCCGAACCTGTCGTCGTCCTCCCGGTGAGCCCGCCGATACTCCTTGGCCTGGTCGATGGTGGCCCAGACCGCGAACCCGATCACCGCGAACAAGAACGCGAACACCACACCGGTAGCCCAAGCGTCACCCGCCGGTGGCGCCGCGAACGCCCTCACTTGTTGCCCCCGCGGCGTGACGTGCGGACCGCGACGACAACCAGCACCAGCACCACGACCAGGACCACGGCCGTGCACACACCGAACCCGGTGGACGCCCACCAATCGGTGCTCTGCTCCCACTCCACGGTGTTCGGGTCGCCGAGGATCACAGCGTCATCTCCACCGGGAGCCCGGGGATCTCCGGGTGGCGGCGCGGCACCGAGTTCACCGGCCACGTGTTCCGTGCCCGCCACGGCTCGATCGGGTTGATCCATTCGGCGGGCGGGTCGTCAAGGTTGACCAGGACCGGCATCACCCGGCGACGGGGTTGCGCCGGCCATTCACGCGAGTTCAGAGACACGGGGGTTCCCTTCCGGGGAGGTGCGGGCGCGCGGGATGTCCACGCGCGCCCGGTAGGGGTCGTTGCAAAAGAGGGGGTGGGCGGCGTCGTGCCGGTGCTGGGCCTCGTGCACGTTGGCCAACTGCCGCTCGGCACGCCGGAGCTGAAGTTCAAGCGGCGCGGTCGCGGCCTTCACCGCGGCGGCGACCGTCATGGCGTCGGCGCGCACCACCGACAGCCGCCCGAAGACGAACGCGACTCCGGCGGTGAAGACCAGCACCGGCAGGGTCGCGAGGACCACGACCAGGACCACGCGGCCCGTCACCGGGCACCTGCTGCGGCCATGGCCCGGCTGCGCGGAGCCGACCGGTTCGGGTGGGTGCCCTTGCCACAAGCGCACGGCTCGTGCCGGTCAGGCTTGGCGGCCTCCGGCCTGTTCTGGCTGCGGAGGATGTCCAGGGTGTGCAAGGTATCCAAGGTGTGCACCGGCACGACACCGTCGCACCGGTCGCACAACCCGAGGAGACAGAGGAGGCAGACCCACGCGTCGGTCGGGCACATCAGCCGAGCACCGCCCACAGCAGGGCCACCAAAGCGGCGACGAGCATCACGATGGGCTGCACACACCCGGCGCCCCGGGACTTCTCCGACGGCGTCTCCGGGCGCATCATCGGAGCACCACCGGGAGGGAGGCGAGGGCGACCGCAGCGAGGCAGAGCAGGATGGTCAGGGCGAACCAGACCGGCCCCTTGCCGACCTCATGCCACCACGACGGCTCGGTGGTCCCGTGCGCGTCGGACGGCGCCTCGGCCGTGATCGGCTCAACCGGAGCCTTCGTGCCGCCGACCGGGGCCCGCAGCGCCCGGAGCTTCGTGTACGCCGGGCTCATGCCGACACCTCGCCGTGTAGCGCAGCCCGCAACCGCGAACCGATCCACTCGCCAACCTGCGGCGAAACGGCGTTCCCGAACCCGTCCGTTTGGTCCCGAGCGGAACCCCACACCGTGAAGCTGCCCTGGTAGCCGGGGAAGTCGACATCGAACCCGCACCCGCGACCGATCTCGTGCGGGCCAAGCATGCGGAAATAGCAGTCCTCCAACGCCAGGCCAGCAAGCGCGGCCCGCCATGCGGCGGTCACGTTCGAGGGGGACTGGTTCTGCTCGTACCAGCCGGAGAACAACACCGCCTGGCTGGCGGCCGACGCGACGACCGTTCCGAGCGGATCATTGACCGGGTGGGCGCGGTACTGTGCCTCATCTAGCGCACCGTTGTTCTTGATGGTCCCGGCCGCAGTCAGTAGACCGGGGACCTGCTCGGACGTCACGGTCGGCATCGGCTCGGCGCCCACGGTCGGCACGGTGTGCTTGCGGAACGGCACGATCCCTGCGGACAGCAGGCCGAGGGTTTCCGAGCCCGCCTGCGTCGGCAGCGGCTCATCCATACCGCGCGGGATGCCCTGGTAGTTGTTGACCGCGGCGAGCAGCACCGCCTTCTCGTGGGTCGAGGTCACCGTGTCCATCGGCCGACTGAGGTGCTGGCCGTCCCCGTTGTGCCGGTGGGCGGCGAACACCTGGCCCGTGAGCGCGACCGGCGGCGCGAGTAGGCCGGTCGTGGCGGTCGCGGTCTGCGTCCACAGCGGCTGGCCCAGGTCGCGGGTCCGGCACTCAGACCCGGGGCGCTCGAACGTGTTCCCGGCGGCGACCATAATCGCGCCGGTGGACAGCAGCGCGGTCTCCTGCTGGCTGGTCTGGGTGGACATCGGCTGCCACGGGTGCCGCTCCGCACCACGCACCGCCTTGGCGGGCATGAGGATCGCGGGAAACTCCGCAAACCGCTGCCGGCAACGCTCGGCACGGGCCAGCGTTGCAGCCGCGAGCGGCCCCGTCGTGCCATCCCTGTGCTTCTTGACCGGCTTGTCGCCGATGCGAGTGCCGAGGTTGCTGAGATCAAGCGCGTCGAGCGAAGGGCTCATCGGCGGGACGACCTCGCCGCGGCAGCGTGGGCACCGATAGTTGTACTGCTGGCCGTAGCGCACCAACCCGGTGGGCGGGATGCCGGTCTTCCATGACCACACCGCGGGGACGATCTCGCTGCACCGGCCACACCACGACGCCGGTCGGTGCTCCAGGTCGGGAGCGGGCAGGTTCTTCTTCCAGAACGCGCCGTAGTACCGGTCCCGCGACTGCGACACCCCGAAGAACTGGGAGTTCAGGTACAGCGCCTGGTGCCGGTAGTCCAGGTTCTCGAACTGCTTGAGCCACCACCGGTACGTCGATCCGTCGCCGATCTTCGGCCGCCCGGGGATGGCGGGCCCCCACGATGTCAGCTCGGTCGTGCACTCGACGAGGATCATGCGTGGGTGGTGCTGGGCGGCGTAGTGCAGCACGCAGTTCGCGGTCGCCCGGTCCCGTTCGCTGCGCGTCACCCGCGCGTCGAAGTCCGGGTCATCCAGGTCGAACAGGCTCATCCGCTGCGCGTACGCCTTCTGCGTGTTCGCGCCTGAGTGATTGGTACAACTCACGCCGGCCACGAGGATGTCTGCGGCCGGGAGGTCGCGGGCCGAGTGGTAGTCGGACGACTCGCGGTCGACCAGGTCGGCGATCCAGTGCTCGGCGTGCGGGTGGTTGGCCTCGTGGACCTTGACCTTGTAGGCGTTGTGGTTCGCCGCCATGATCGTCGTGAATCCGGCCGCCTCGATGCCACGGGTCAGGCCGCCGAACCCGGAGAACAGGTCGACCGCCACCAGGTCATCGTGGGCAAACCGGCGACGGCGAGCGGCGGGCCGGTGCTCTGCGACGCGCCGAGTGTCCCGACGCTTCGTGGTGGACATCAGGCGGCCTCGCGCAGCAGGGTTGCCTCACGGCCGGCGTACGCCCGCCGGTGCTCGAACGCCTCCGGGCATCCGGTGATGCCGCACTCCGGGCACGGCACCGACGGGCAGATGATGCAGTCGGCCTGCGCAACGGGGTGGACTCCGCGGTGAACCTGCGGGTCGGCGGCCAGGTCAACGACCAGGCCGGTGTGCTGTACGGTGTCGGTCAATCGGACCAGCTCCCTCGTGGTGGTGGTCTGGAGCCCTCGGCGGGTCAGGACCGCCTGCGGGCACGGGTAAGGGGGCGGGCGCCTGGCAGGGCGCCCGCCCTTTCGTCACTTCGGGGTGGGGATGTTCTGCGGGGTCCACCCGCCGGGAGGGGCCTGGAGCTTGGTGGGCTTCGACCCCTTGCGGAAGTGGTTCCACGCGCTGATCACGTACGGCCAGGCGTCGTCGCCGGGCATGTTCCGTTTGCCGGCCTGCCCGGCCCGGAGCCGCTGGTAAAGCACCTGTGCCGGGTCGAATTCGGACAAGTTGATGTTCTTGATGAGCTGGTCGACGAAGAACACCTCGGCGTACGCGGTCGCGGTGCCGCCGTCCAACTGGGAACACAGGTGGTACGCCGCGCCGATCACCGCCGGCACGATCGGGACCTTCCGGTTCATCGCCAGGCTGGCGACGTCCACCGCCCGACCCAAGGAGGGGTTGGCGTCGATGTACTCGTTGATCTCGGAGTCGGTGATCGCGTTCGCTCCACCGGCCCTGAACAACCCCCGCTGCACCCGCAAGACCCGGGTGGCGATCGCGACCAGGGTGTTCGCGTTGGCCTCGTCGCGGCTGTCGGCGATCGACCGTTTCGCACCCCGGTCGATGGTCTTCTTGGCCTTCGGGATGATGCCCCGGATGATCGTGTACAGGGCCGGCCGGCCGGTCTGCTTGATCGCCGTCAGCCGGTGTTGCCCGTTGCCCAGCACCTCGTTCGGAAGCAGTTCGTCGAGGGAGAGGCGGTCCAGCGTCGACCAGGCCGGGGTTCCGTCGTCCTCGGGCATGTAGAAGAAACCGATGCTGGAGTCGTTGAACAGCCAGTGGCCGGCGTTCATGTCCCGCTCGTACGTTTCGATCCGGCCCGGCTTGAACTTCCGGTTCCAGTCGTTGTGGTCGGCCAACCACTTGTCGGCGTGCGCGGGGGTAACGATGAGCAGCCCGACCTTCGGCATGACCAACTGGCCGGGGGCGACGGCTTGGATGTCCGCCTGGGTGAGTGTCACGTAGACTCCTACTCGGATTTCGTTGCAGGACGGTCGGCCCGGCTGGGCTCGACCGGGGAGTGGGTCACACCGGTGACGGGTGTGGCCCGCTCTGCGTTTCGGGGTGTTCCGGTCGGCTGGGGTGCCGGCAGTCCCCCTCGGTCTGCCGGCACCCCAACGGGCTCCCCAGGTGCGAAGTCGGTGATCACGCGGCGGCCTGTCGGGGCTCGGCCGGTTCGGCAATGGCGGTCGGCGCGTTGAGCGCCCGGACCTCGGCGCCGGGTTCCGCGTTGTAGGTGTCGCTGTCGGCGCCGATGAGGGACCGGAGCCGGTCCATGACGGCGGTCGACAGCGGCGGGGCGCCGGTGACAGCGGCCTGCACGTACCAGTCCTGGGTGCGCTTGTCAGTGGCCATTGGGGGCCTCGTCGGTGACGGGTTCGCAGGTGTCGGCGAGTGGCCAGCCGATCCAGGTGGCGAAGCCCTGGCAGATGAGGCGGCCGGTGGGGCTGCTGGTGCCGGCGAGCATGCGGTAGAAGGTCGAGCGGGAGAGGCCCATGGCCGTCCAGACCGCTGCGTCGTTGGCGAGCCCGTGTTTGGTCTTGGCGTGTTCGACTGCGGCCCGGGTGAGCCGGTAGCGCCCGGTGGTGTCGGCGATGACCCCTGGCGCTGCGATCAGGGTGTCAGTCATGACACCCATCATGCAGGGTGTCAGTGCTGATACGCAAGCCCCGACACGCCGAGATTTGAAAGTGAGGCTTATCTATGTATAGTGACTACGGTCTGTCCTGATTAGCTCGCAGAAGGTGGTATTCATGTACCGTGACACGGGGGTGTCAGGACTGACACGTGTCAAAGATGACACCCCAGGGATGCCCGAATGGCCCTATCCTCACCGCATGCCGATCGACCCATCAGCCGCAACCGCGCTCGCTGATGCCATCAAAACCGCACGAAAACGCCACAAATGGACACAGGAAGTCCTCGTGGAGAAGGTCGGCGCAGACGTCGTAAGCCTGCCCACCATCAAACGCTGGGAAAACGGCAAAATCGGCAGCCCTGAGGCAGACAAACTCCGCGCCGTCTTTCGCGTGCTCGGCCTCAGCGTCCTCGAAATCCCCGTACTCCTCGGCCTCGTCACCCGCGAGGAGATGGACCTACCCCCCGAGCCCGTACGGCAGTTCACCGCCCAAACGGAAGAACTCATCGCACTCGTCGAACAAGGGGACATGTCCGACGAGGAGATCGGGGCCTTGGTCGAACTCCTCCGGAAGCGCACGGCGAAGCCGTCGGCGAAGAAGGCCAACCCCGCCACGAAGCCAGCACCACGGCGGCAAGCCGGCTAACACCTCAGCCGGCCAACTCCCACCGCTCACCCCACGTCAGCTCATCGCCACGCCACCGCGACTGGGCCAGGCGCTGCACGCTGAACCGGAAGCCCTTGCCAGTAGGGGAGAGGACAATCTCCGCCAACGCCACAATCACCTCGCGGCGGATGTACACCGGATTGTCGGGCCACGTGTCCGCCAGCTTGATCGGGTCAAGCCCTCGCAGAACAGCCGGCACACTCAACTCCCGCACCCGCCGCGCGGCTGCCTCAATCTGAGGGCGTAGCCGGGCCTCCATCGCCGCCAACCCGGCAGGCGACAGCCGACGGGCACCGGCCAGGTCGTAATACTCGTCCAGCTCGGCTTGCAACTCCCGCTCGGTCCGCCGCGCCTCCTCCAACGCCGCGTCCGACGACTGCGTGGCAAACACCGGCGCCGCATCCTCCTGCCGCAGCCGCGCCAGAATGAACCGATCCACAGCAGGGTCCAGGTCCCGCACCTTCGCCGCCACCGCCATGCACCCACTCTTTTCGCACCGGTAGTTGATCCGCGCCTGGGGACGCAACGGGCTGCGGCAAACCCCGCACAACGCCCCGCCGGACAACTGGTAGGTCAACGAGTTGTCGTCACCGTTGCGTCGGGCCGGGTCCAGCAACCGTCCGCGTATCCGGAGGAACCGATCCTCGTCGATCAACCCAGGCCACTTCGCCGGCCCAATCACCTCGCCCTGGTGCACCCGCTCCGCGATATACGTGCGACGAAGCAGCGTCACCCGCACCTGGGAATGGCTCCACTCGCCACCCCTCGGGGCATCCCACACCCTCCCTGCGGTCACCACGTCCCGAACAGCCTTCCACCGCTCACCCCAAGGCCGATCGGTCGCCCCGATCTCCCGCGCCCGCTCCCAAGCCTCCCGCCTGGCGGTCGCCCGCCGCTCGTTCAGGATGCGAGCAATCCTCCGCAGCGGGGTACCCCGATCAACCCGCTCGGCCATCCAACGCAACACCTCCACCTGGCCCGGGTGAGGCACCTGCCGCAGGTAGTGCCCGTGCCCGTCGTACTCCCGCATGTACCCGTACGGCACGATTCCCGCCGGTCGGCCATTCGCGGCGGCATTCCGCTTGTCCCGTCGGATCCGCTCGGACAGCAGCTCCGTCTCGCTCTCCGCGTTTAGACCGTCTTGAGCCAGGGACTTCCGGTCACGGGTCTTGCAGGGGTCGTACGTCTCCTGATCCTTGAGGACATGGATGAGGATTTTCCGATCCCGGCACAAGTCGAGCACGGCAACCCAAGGGCCCAACTTCCTCTCGGCACGGGAGACCTCCCACACGATCAAAACGTGCACGGGGTGGGTCGCTAGGTACTCCAGCAGCGCATCCCAGCCAACCCGGGGCCGCGTCGCGAATCTGGATGCCGACCGGTTGTTGTCCGTGAAGCAGGCATCGTCGGGGAGCGACCAGCCCTCATCGGCCACCACCGCGCGGGCGTCCTTGTCCTGCTCCAGCACCGACTTCCGTCGCCCGCGCCGGTCCATTGAGACGCGGGTGTAGAGGACTGCGGTCAACGTGGTGACTGCGTGCAGGGCCGGCCTGCCAGTAGCCCGAGGAGACATGGGAAGCAGAGTAACCTGCACATGGGAACTCTGCTGGTGCGGACGTGCCGATGTTCCTCGGCGCGATGATCGTCGGGCCGCTCACCGCGTACCTGCTCAAGCTCTTCGACGGGCTGATCGAGGACCGGATCCGACCCGGGTTCGAGATGCTGGTGGACAACTTCTCCGCCGGCATCATCGGTGGCGGCATGGCCCTGGTCGGTGTCTGGGTGATCGGCCCGGTGGTCGAACAGCTCACCACCTGGGCCGGTAACGGCGTCGACTGGCTGATCGGCAACAACCTGCTGCCGCTCGCCTCGGTGCTGGTGGAGCCGGCGAAGGTGCTCTTCCTCAACAACGCGATCAACCACGGCGTGCTCAGTCCGCTCGCGGTCGCGGAGGCGCAGGAGACCGGCAGGTCCATCCTGTTCATGATCGAGTCGAACCCCGGTCCCGGACTCGGCCTGCTTGCGGCCTTCCTGCTTTTCGGTCCCCGCAGTCTGCGGCCGAGCGTGCCACCCGCGATGATCATCCAGTTCCTCGGCGGCATCCACGAGATCTACTTCCCGTACGTGCTGATGAAGCCGCGACTGATCCTCGCCGCCATCGCCGGCGGGGCGACCGGTGTCGGCACTTTCATGATCACCGGTGCCGGACTCGTCGCCACCCCCTCGCCGGGCAGCATCTTCGCCTACGCGGCGGTCACCCCGAAGGGTGGCTGGTTCGGCGTCTTCCTCGGTGTCCTGCTCGCCGCCGTCGTCTCCTTCGTGGTCGCGTCGGCGCTACTCGGCTTCGGCCGACTCGGGGGCGACCGGGAGGCGGCGCAGGAGGTCGACGAGGCGGCGGCCGAGGGGCAACTGCCGGAAAAGGCCACATCGGATGCTGCGGGCAGCCCGGCAACCGCCCGTACCGCGAACGCAGAAGGCTGACCGGACCGTACGAACGAGAGGGGTGCCCCGCCATGGGCAGCATCAACGGCAAGGACGTCCACAAGATCGTGGTGGCCTGCGACGCCGGCATGGGCAGCAGCGTCATGCTCGCCAGCCAGCTCCGCAAGCAGCTCAAGAAGTTCTCGGTCACGGTCGAGCACACCCCGGTCAACTCCATTCCCGCCGACGCCGACCTGGTGGTCACCCACACCGGGTTGGCGGCCCGGGCCCGGGCCAGCGCCCCCGACAAGATCATCATTCCGTTCCAGGTCTTCCTCGGCGATCCGGCCGTGACCAAGGTGGTCAAGGCGATCGAGACGGGCGACGAGATCAGTGGCTGACAACCTGGCCGAACTGCTCGACCCGCGCGCCCTCCGACTGGCTGAGACCGCGACCGACCGCGACGACGCGATCCGCCGCTGTGGACAGGCGCTGGTCGAGATCGGGGCCGCCGACCCGGGGTACGTGGAGACCATGCTCGCCCGCGAGCGCTCGGTCCCCACGTACATCGGGGAGGGTGTGGCCATCCCCCACGGCACCCTCGCCGGCAAGGACCTGGTCCACCGCGACGCGCTCGCCGTGCTTCGGTTCCCCGAACCGGTGGACTGGGACGGCCAGCCGGTCAGCGTCTGTGTCGCCATCGCCGCCCGTGGCGACGGGCACGTCGAGATCCTGGCCCGCCTCGCCGAGATCCTGCTCGACCCCGACCAGGCCCGCGCGTTGCGCGAGGCCACCCACCCCGACGATGTGCTCCGCCTGTTCGCGGCGGCACAGGAGGACAGCAACTCATGAAGGTCGTTCGTTTCCACGCACCCGGTGACGTACGGATCGAGGACATGGCCGAGCCCACCCCGGGTCCCGGCGACGTCAAGATCCGCGTACGCAACTGCTCCACCTGCGGCACCGACGTGAAGATCTCCAAGTTCGGGCACCACCACATCCACCCGCCCCGGGTGATGGGGCACGAGATCGCTGGTGAGGTGGTCGAGACCGGCGCCGACGTCACCGGCTGGGCGGCCGGCGACCGGGTGCAGGTCATCGCCGCGATCCCGTGCGGCACCTGCGCCGAGTGCCGGCGGGGCCGGATGACCGTCTGCCCGAACCAGGAGTCGATGGGCTACCACTACGAGGGCGGCTTCGCCCAGTACCTCGTCGTACCGGCCAAGGTGCTCGCGGTGAACGGGCTCAACCGGATCCCCGACGGGATCGGCTTCGCCGAGGCATCGGTCGCCGAACCGCTCGCCTGCGTCCTCAACGGACAGGAGCTGGCCCGGGTCGGCACCGGTGACGACGTCGTCATCATCGGCTCCGGGCCGATCGGCTGCCTGCACGTACGGCTGGCCCGCGCCCGTGGCGCCGCCCGGGTCTTCCTGGTCGACCTCAACCGGGCCCGGCTGGACATGGCCGCCGCCCTGGTCACCCCGGACGCGGCGATCTGCGGCACCGAGGTCGACCCGGTCGACGAGATCCTGAAACTCACCGAAGGGCGCGGCGCCGACGTCATCATCACCGCCGCCGCCTCCGGCGCGGCCCAGGAACAGGGGATCCAGATGGCCGCACGACAGGGACGGATCAGCTTCTTCGGCGGCCTACCGAAGGACAACCCGATCATCGCGTGCGACTCGAACCTGGTGCACTACCGCGAGCTGACCATCGTCGGCGCCAACGGTTCCAGCCCCGCGCACAACGCCGAGGCACTCCGGCTGATCGCCACCGGCGCGGTGCCGGTCGCCGACCTCATCACCCACCGGCTCCCGCTCGACCAGGCGATCGATGCCCTCGGCATCGTCGCCCGGGGCGAGGCCATCAAGGTCACCATCGAGCCCTGAGCCGTCCGGACCGAGTCGAAGAGGGAGAGCATCATGCCCATGCGTACGGTCGCCGTTGGATCCGCCAGCGGCCTACACGCCCGCCCGGCGGCGCTGTTCGTCGCCGCCGCCGCGGCGCAGCCGGTCCGGGTGACCATCCGGGTCGGCGACAAGCGGCCGGTGCCGGCCAACAGCATGCTCTCGGTGCTCTCCCTCGGCGCCAAGCGCGGCACCGAGGTCGTCATCGAGGCCGAGGGGGAGGGGGCCGACACCGCACTCGACGCCCTCGCCGACCTGCTCGCCCGGGACCTCGACGCGGAGGAGCAGGCCGATGCCTGAACCGTCATCCCCGGCGCCGCTGCGCGGCATCGGGGTCAGCCCCGGCGCCGCCGCCGGCCCCGTGCTCTGGGTCGGCGAGGTGCCCACCCTGCCTGCCCCGAC
The DNA here is from genome assembly GCF_003633685.1 of Micromonospora pisi. Taxonomy (NCBI): domain Bacteria; kingdom Bacillati; phylum Actinomycetota; class Actinomycetes; order Micromonosporales; family Micromonosporaceae; genus Micromonospora; species Micromonospora pisi. The sequence continues at coordinate 8,312,126 of NZ_RBKT01000001.1, forward strand.
CGTGGTGCCGGATCCGGTGGCGGAGGCCGACCGGGCGGTGGCCGCGCTCGCCACGGTCGTCACCGAACTGGGCCGACGGGCCGACCGGGCCCGCGAGCAGACCGTTGCCGACGTGCTCCGGGCCCAGGCCATGATGGCCGACGACCCGGTCCTCGCCGACTCCTTACGCGCCGAGGTGGCCGCCGGGCAGGACGCCCCGCACGCCATCGACACCGCGTTCGCCGGCTACCGGGCGGTGTTCGAAGCTGCCGGCGGTTACCTGGCCGAACGGGTGGCCGACCTGGACGACCTGCGGGACCGGGCGATCGCCGTCTGCCTCGGGCGGCCGATGCCCGGCGTGCCCTCGCCCGGCCACCCGTACGTGCTCGCGGCCCGGGATCTCGCCCCGGCCGACACGGTCGACCTCGACCCGGAGCAGGTCGTCGCGCTGGTGACCGAGGTCGGCGGACCGACCAGCCACACCGCGATCCTGGCCCGCGCGCTGGAACTGCCGGCGGTGGTCGGCTGCGCCGACCTGCGGGACCTCACCGAGGGCACGACGGTGCTGGTCGACGGGACCACCGGGCTGGTCGAGAGCGGGCTCGACGCCCCCACCCTGGCGGCCCGCGTCTCCGCCGCCGCCCGCGCCGCCGACGTGGGCGCGGTCTCCGGACCCGGCCGTACGACGGACGGTCATCCGGTGGCGCTGCTGGCCAACGTCGGATCGGCCCGGGAGGTACCGGCGACCGGCAACGCCGAGGGCGTCGGCCTGTTCCGGACCGAGTTGCTCTTCCTCGACCGGACCCGTGAACCCGGCCCGGACGAGCAGACGGCGGCGTACCGCGAGGTGTTCAGCCGGATGGGCGGGCGTCGGGTGGTGATCCGTACGCTCGACGCCGGCGCGGACAAGCCGCTGCCGTTCCTGCACCAGGCGCCGGAGCCGAACCCGGCGCTCGGGGTCCGGGGGCTGCGGGTGGCCCGGCGGCAGCCGGCGGTGCTGCGTACGCAGCTCGAGGCGATCGCCCGCGCGGCCAACGACACCGGCGCGGACGTCTGGGTGATGGCGCCGATGGTGGCCACCCGGGCCGAGGCGGCCGGTTTCGCCGAGGCGGTCCGGGCGGCCGGGTTGCCGAAGGCCGGGGTGATGGTCGAGGTGCCCGCGGCGGCGCTGCGCGCGGCGCAGCTCCTCGAGGTGGTCGACTTCCTCAGCATCGGCACGAATGACCTGAGCCAGTACACCTTCGCCGCCGATCGGCACTCCGGCGACCTGGCCGAACTGCTCGACCCGTGGCAGCCCGCACTGCTGCGGCTGATCGCCGACGCGGCGGCCGCCGGGCGGGCGGCGGGCAAGCCGGTCGGGGTCTGTGGCGAGGCGGCGGCGGACCCGTTGCTCGCACCCGTCCTGGCCGGGCTCGGTGTCACCAGCCTCTCCATGTCGGGCCCGGCCCTGCGGCCGGTTCGGGCGGCGCTCGCCGAGCGGACGTTTGCCGAATGCGAGCGGTTGGCGAAGCTCGCGCTCGACGCCGACGACCCCCGCCACGCCCGGACCCTGGTCGGCGCCGCCTGACCGACGGGCACCACACCGGAACGGGAACGGGGTCACCGGCGCGCCGCCGCCGTCGTACGATGAGCCCACCTGCATCGATGACTTACGATCTTCGGGGGGATCAATGGTCGACCAGCCGGTACGTCGTGTCTTCGCGCCGCCGCAGTCCGGGGCAGCGCACCCGGACCAGCCGCCGCCCCCGAATCCCGCGCGGCTCACCGCGGTGGCGTCCGGTTTCATGACCGCCAAGGCGCTCTTTGTCGCCGCCGAGGTCGGCCTCTTCGCCGCCCTACCCGCCGAGGGCGCGACGGCGCGGACGATCGCCGACCGGTGCCAGCTCCCGGTCCGCAGCGCCCGCGCGCTCGCCGATCTGCTGGTCGCCACCGGCCTGCTCGAACACGACGGCGAGCGTTACCGCAACGCCGCCGACGCCGAGGCGTTCCTCGCCGGCCGGGGGCCACTGGACATGCGTCCCATGCTGACCTACTGGGACACGGTCAGTTACCCGGCCTGGACCCGGGCCTCCACCGCGTTCCGTACCCGGCAGGGTGTCCGGGCCGACCTCAGCGACGCGCAGACCCAGGCGTACGAGGCGTCGGTCGCCCTGGTGACCGCGGAGACGGCCGCCGACCTCGCCGGGGCCTACGACTTCGGGCCGCACCGGCGGGTGCTCGACATCGGCGGCGGTCTCGGTACGTTCGCCAAGCCCATCCTGGCCAGCTACCCGCAGCTGACCGCCACCCTGGTCGACCTGCCCGAGGTGGTGGCGGTAGCACAGGGGGAAATCGCCGACGACGTGCTCGCGCAGCGGCTCGACCTGCTCGGCTGCGACGTGTTCACCGACCCTCTGCCGGTCGGACACGACGTGGTGGTCGTGGCGAACTTTCTGCACCTTTTCTCGCCGGAACGCAACATCGAACTGCTCTCCCGGCTGGCCAAGGTGGTCGCACCGGAGGCCCGGCTGCTGCTGGTCGACTGGTGGCGCGACGCGGCGGCACCCCATCCGGCGACCCGTCTCGGATCGGGTGAGTTCCTGATGATCAGCGGTGGTGACACGTACGAGGCGAGCGAGGTGACACAGTGGCTCGAGGCGAGTGGTTGGGCGCTCGTGGCGCACCTGCCGCTGGCGGCGCCGGCCGGACTGATCGTCGCCGAGTCGACGGTTGCCGGGGCGCTGGAACCCTGACGGGGAACGGACTGCGGGACAGGGCAGCGACCGACCGTTGCCCTTCCCACCGGGGGACAAGGTCCGGCACCCTCGTCGATCACTCACTCAGCTAGCATGGCCGGGTTCTCAGGTGGCTGCTGAAACGAGGCGACATGCGGTGGTTCCGGTCTCTGCTGGGTAAAAGGCAGGTCCAGCACGATCCGAGCCGGCAGGAGTCAATGCTTCAGGACGTCCGGCACCGCTTCGGTGGTGCCGTGCAGGTCCGGTTTGCCGACCAGGTCGACGCGGTGACGCGGTTGCTGGAGGGCGACGACGGCGTGGTCGTCGCGGCCAGGATCGTCGCCGAGGTCGCCGACCAGGCCCATGGTGAACTTCTCGCCCAGGCTGGCGATCTGTACCGGCGTACCGGTCACCGGCTCGAGGTCGACCGCCGGAACTACCGGCCGTTGTGGAGGGTGGCCGGACCGCAGCTGCGGTCTCCACTGTTCGCATTGCCGGGTGGCTTCCATCCGTACGTGCAGGTGGCTGCGGCTGTCGCGGTTGTCGGCGAGCGGGCGCCCCGGCTGGTCCGGATGGCTGACCCGTACCCGCTGCTGGCGCACGTGTTCGAGGTACTCGACCTGACCGCCGCCGGTTGGGAGTACGGCCGCGTCCGGGCGGACGTCGACGGCGCCTCACTGGCCCACCGGCTGATCTCCACCGCCCAGCAGCTCCGCGCGGCCATGGAGGAACCACCGCCGCTGCCGCCCCCGGCCCGGGAACTGATGCGGCGCAACAACACCATCGACGTCCATGATCCCGCCAGTGGCCAGGTCGTCGGCGGGATCAATCTGGGCGCGGAGATGAGACCCGCTCTGCTGGTCTGAGAGTCGCCCGTTCCGGGATCCGGACGTGTGGGACCCGGTGTGGCGGTTTGCCGCCGCCACACCGGGCCCGCGAGCGGGAGAGTTACCCGCTGGAGCAGGTAGGGGTCAAGCCCGCGCCCGTACCGGTGCCCTGGAAGCCGAACTCGGTCGACTGACCGGCGGCGAGGGAGCCGTTGTAACTGACGTTGGTGAACTGGACCGTGCCGGTGTTCCCACTACGGTTGACGTTCCAGGCGTTGGTGACGCTTGCGCCCGACGGCAGCGGCACCGAGACCGTCCAGCCGTTGACCGGCGAGGAGCCGGCGGTGACCCGCACCGTGGCGACAAAACCACCCGTCCACTGGTTGATCGACATCGACGCCGAGCAGCCACCACCGGTCGGCGGTGGAGTGGTCGGCGGTGGGGTCGTGGGCGGTGGGGTCGTGGGCGGCGGGGTGTTCGGGGGCGTGGTGGGCGGAGTGGTCGGGCCGTCGGAGAGGGTCGGCGTCTGCCAATCCCGCCAATCAGCCAGGTTGCCCGCCTTCCTGCTCGAGATCCTGATCGCGCCAGGAGCATTGCCCGTTTTCAGCAGGAACTTCTGGATGTTCTGCTGCAACGGCGTCCGCCATTCGGTCCGGGAGGCGCAGTGGGTGCCGTCCTGGACATCGGACCAGTAGGTGATGTTCTCCCCCGCGCCAAGTGCCTTGTAGACCTCCGCTCCGCCCAGGGCCGCCACACTTCCGGATCTGGCGGCCAACCAGTCGATGTGCGGGTTCTCCATGATGAACAGGCCCCGTGGCGCGACCATGGCGACCATCTCGTGTGTGTCCACGGGCAACGTGTTCGGATTGCCGGTGAAGGAACTGAACGCGTCACCCAGCCAGGGCTGCTCCCCGTAGGCGCTGCTCAGAGGCTGGGCGCCGGACTCCCCGGCGATTCCACGGAAGATCGGAGCGCCGGCGCTGCCCGACTCGATCGGCATGGTCAGGGCGATGCGCTGATCGAACACACCGACTGCGAAGGCGCCCTTTCCGTACCGCGAGCATCCGGTTACACCGGTCGCATCCGCTCTGAGAATGTTGCCGCCCGACTGTTCGAGGACGTCGATGATCCGGCTGACGCCCCACGCCCAGGCGGCGAGTAGACCGGTGCTGCTCGAGGCACCGTAGACACTGTAGAACGCGCCTTGTTTGTTGTTCCGTGGTGTGCCTTCGCGGCCGACCGCCAGAGGGTCGTAGCTGATGATGGCGGCACCAGCGGCCCTGATGGTGGCCGTGTCCGCGCCGAGTCCTCCCAGCACGACGACGGCCGGGAACGGGCCGGAGCCACTCGGCAGTTGGACGCCTGCCGAGAAGCTGGAGCTCCTGCCATTGTCTGTCACATTCACGGTGATGCTGGTACTCGAGACCGTCCCCGTGACGCTTGCCGGCTTTCTCGGCTTGTCTCCGTAGACGTACCTCTCCGCCAGTTCCTTGATCTCTGCTCGTCGGCACCGCCATTCGGACTTGGCCGAGATGCGTGTCCCATTCACCTTTCTGAAGGGATCGGGAAGCCTGGAGTTGGCGGTCAAGGAGACTGCGCCGGGCACCGGGCAGTCTGCACCCTCGTCTTCCACGGCGGCGGCGGCCACGAGATTGTCGGCGGCCGCCTGGGCGGTGGTGGTTTGCGTGACTACCGTTACCGCTCCGGTGACCGCGAGCGCCGCTACCGCCAGCAGGACGACTGACGATCGAATCCTAGAGCGGCCCGAGCTAATGATCACTAGGGCTCTCCTTTCGGGTGGGTGGTGACCTGTTTGATCGATGATCACGGATGTCTCGGTATTCCCAAGGGTCGAGTAAGACACCGATGTGCGTCAATATGTTTCCGGAAGTTTTCGGCGTCTCGCGCCGATTGGCGCTCCTGATCACAGAGCGGCGCGTCACCCGGCTACGGCAACCAGTCGATGCCCGCGATGCTCCTGAGGGGGTCCACGCCGTCGCCACGTGGCCGGAAGTACGGTCCGAGGTCACCTGCCACTGTCGACCAACGGTGTCGCGGCCCCGCCGGCCGCCGAGTCACGTCCCGGAAACTTTCCGACAACCAGGCTCCCTGCCGAGAGGCGGCTGCGGTCAGCAGGAGCCGAGCGGGTGCGTCGCGTCCAACAACGAGTTACGGGACACCGCCCGCTGGCCGCCATAACTACGCTGGCCGGAATGAGACTCATTCCGGCCAGGGTCGGGCCGACACCGCGTTTTCCGTCGACCTCCACCACCACGGTCTGGGGAGCGCTGATCCTCGCCGCCGCGGTGGTCGCCTGGGCGTACACGGTGGCGGTGCTCACCCCCCGGATGTCGGTCGTGGCGGGCATCGCACCGATGCCGGGCGGCGACGGTGAACTGTTCATGTGGGTCGCCGAACTGCGCTGGACGGCCATCCTGCTGGCGGCGCTCGGCATGCTGACCGTGGTGGCGGGTCGGCGCGGTGCGCCGGTCGGCGCACTGCTCCTGACGGGATTGCTTCTCGGCGTGGACGCGGCACTGGAACGAACCGGTGTCACCGGTGCGTCAGGGCTGGCGATCGCCCTGACCTCGGCGGCGGTCTCAGTGTGCGTCGCCGGGTGGATAGCCGGGCGGCCCGGCCCGGACGACAGGTCCCTCGTCGTGCGTCGACGGCTTGCCGTTGTCGCGGTCGTCGCGGCCTGTTGCGCGCCCTTGCTCCTGCTCCAGGGCACGCCGACGGTCAACCACCCCTTCCTGCCGGTCGGGCTGCCCACCGTGACCACCGTGCTCCCCGCGCTGCTGACCATGCTGGCCGCCGTCGCGGTCGCCGCGGCCCGGGTCCGCGCGCTGCCGACGATCGCCGCGACCGGGTTCGCCGCGTTGCCCGCACTGCTGCTGGCCGGGTTCGGCGCCACCACCGGCCTTGGGATCGGGCAGCACGTGACGAGTTACGGCGCACTGCTCGTCGGGCCACTGTTCGTGGTCGTCGTCGCCCTGCTGTGGTGGCACCCCGCCGGCCGACGCCGCGGCCCTGTCGCGCTCTGGACGGCGCTCGCCGCCGTCGGTGGCGCGCTGGTCACCGTGCCGGTGGTCTTCGCTGGCCTGGTGTTCTCCATGTTCGGTTCGTCGATGCTCTTCACCCTCGCCGGTACGAGCTATCCGGCCGACGGCGTGTCGGTTGTTCCCGGTGTGACCGTCGTGACCCTGGTGGCCGGCATCCTGATCGCGGCGAGACTGCCCGGGCCGATCGATCCACCGGACCCGACACCGATCGTCGCCGGTGGGCCACGCCCGGCGGGGCCGCCGGCTCCCGCCTGAGCCAGCTCCACCCGGCACGGGGATGGACGTCAGAGACCAACTCACGTGCTCCCTGCCCCAGCTCGCCAGGCGGGGGGCGGTGGGCGGGACTGGCGCGGGTGGGGGTGGATCAGCAGCGGGGGGTGCCGAGCGGGGCGGCACCGGCGAGGGCTTCCAGGGTCGTCGCCGGGGCGATCACCTCCGCCGGGGTCGGCGAGGGTGGGATGGTGACGGTCGGGGCAGGGCTCGCCGTGGGGGTCGGCCGGGCCGAGGGCGAACTGCTGGACGTACGGGCGGTGCCGGCCGGGGTACCGGGGCCGGCGAGGGAGGCCGTGCTGCGTTGGACCTGCTCCGCGAGCATCCGGATGTTGGTGGCGGTTGCCTGGCGCCCGTACACGTCGGTGACCCTGATGCTGTAGGGCCCGGGGCCCAGCCCGCCCTCGATGATCCAGTAGTTGTAGTTCTGGCGAGCCGCCGCGCGGAAGCTGCCGCCCGGCCCCTTCGCCTCGACCGAGCGGAGCGGGTTGCCGTGATTGCCCACCTGCACCGCGAACCACCACTGCGAGGCGCCGTCCTTCATCCGGAAGGTGAGACCTCCGTCGAGCGGCGGGCTCATCACCGCCCGGTACGTCACCGGCACCACGCCCTGCGCCCGGTCGGCGATCCGGGCGAACGCCTCGTCAGAGAGGTCGATGTGGCCGGGCGCGCATCCGGCGCACTGGTCCATGACCACGACCCGGACCTTGCCCTTCGGGCCGCTCACCTCCAGGTAACCGCCGCAGGCCGCCGCCCCGGCGTACTCCGACGGGCCGAGTGCCACATAGAGCCGGTCCGCCGGGGGGCTCGGAAAGGAGCAGTTGCCGCCCGAGCCGGCCGAGTCGTAGAACGTGGCCTTTCCCTTGTGGACGGTGTTGCCCGTCGGTGGTGCGGCGCAGGCCGGGGCGGCGCCGGAGCGTAAGGCGAGAGTGATGCCGAGTACGGCGGCCAGGGCGGTGACCCCGGCGCCGGCCAGCCAGTGTCTGATCCGCCGATTCGACCGGTGCGTGCCGCTGTCGCCGGCCGGGGTGTCGTTCTCGGGGTCCGTGCCTGGTGCAGTCACGGCGCCTGATGTTGCCGCACCACCTGCGGCAGCGCAACAGACTCCGAGCAGGTCGTCCCGGTCAGTCCAGCACCTCCACCGTGTCCCCGACGCTGACTTCAGGGGAGGGTCCGCCCGGTTCGGCCCGCACCGTCATCTGGAGACCGAAGAGAAGCTTCTGGTCGACCTTTCGCCGTGCGGCGAGCATCCACAGCGGTTCCCGTCCTCGTTCCCCGGTCTCCTGGTCGATCGTCGCGACCAGACAGCGGCCACACTCGCTGGTGCCGTGAAACACGGCCCCGCCGATCCTGATCCGCCGGCCGACCCAGTCGCCCTCGGCCCACGGCACGGCACCGCTGACCACCAGATTGGGGCGGAACTGGATCATCGGCAGCGGCCCTTCGGCGCTGCCCGACTCCAGTAGCCAGTCGTTGAACGCGTCCAACGACGCGGTGTTGGCCAGCAGCAGCGGACTGCCGTCGGCGAAGCTCAGCTCGGCGCCCGAGCCGGCCGGAACCGGCCAGGGAACGCGGTTACCGGTGGGGTCACCGAGCCAGACCAGCCGGGCGGTGCGCCCCAACAGCCGGGTGAGCCAGTCGTCCGCCTCGGGGCCGGCGGCGCGAACCGGGGTGGGGGCCCGCCCCCGGAACACCCGGACCTGGATCGCCTCGCCGCCGGTCGGTTCGGCCAGGTCGAGCGTGGTCAGCCCCGGCGCGTCCAGGGTCAGCCCGCCCGGCCGGGACACCGCCCGCATCGTTACCAGTTCCCGGTGCTGGCGCTGGGTCAGGCCGAGCCCGTGCTCGTCCACGATCAGCCAGCGTCGGTCGCCGTCCAGGCCCCACGGCTCGACCCGCGCCGTGTCGCGGTCCACCCGGCGGCACCCCTTCACCGGGTACGTGTGAATCGATGCGACTCGCATCCGGTCAGGATGACACGACACGGCGTGACGCCGGTACCGCCGCTTCGGCGGCCGCCTGCTACCACGCGACCCGGATGCCGTCACCGAGGAACCAGTGCCGGGCCGAGTTTTCGACTCGGCTCCGTAGAATCACCGGTCATGGAATCGAGCGTCGAGCTCCAATGGCCGACCGTCGCGGACGAGCAACTCCGCGCTGACGTGCACCGAGTGCTGCATGCGGTGGCCGAGCTCGGTGGCGCGATCGGATACGCGGTGCCTCCCAGCCGGACCGAGACGGATTCTTGGCTGGACCACGTGCTGATGCTGGTCGGTGCCGGCGACGCGGCGCTGGTACTGGCCGTGCTCGACGACCGGGTGGTTGGTACCGGCCTGTGGCGACGCGGCCCGAAGCCAATCTTCGCGCACTACGCAGATTTGGAAAGGGTGACCGCGCACCCGGCGGGGCGAGGTCGTGGGATCGGACGACTTGTCACCGCCGCCCTGGTCGACGACGCCCGCAAGGCCGGGATCGAGACCCTGGCGCTCGGCGTTCGCGGCAACAACCACGGTGCCATCGAGCTTTACGAGCAGCTCGGATTCCAGGAGTGGGGACGGCTGCCCAACGTCATCGAGGTGGGCGCCGAACGTTTTGACGACGTCCGGATGTTCCTGGAACTCGGCCGCGATCCGCACGTGTTACTGCGTGGCTCGTCTCCGGGCGGCCCCGGGTGGTCACCGCGTCGGTCCTAGATTGGTACGGCAGCTGCCGTCCAAGGTCTTGCTGCTGAGCCGGGGTGGACGCGAGGCGGCCACCGGGTGATCGTCTGTGCGTTGTGGATACAACATCAAATCCCGCGGCCGCATGCCACAGCGTAGCCGTTGCTCGGTGGGAGCGGGTGCTGGCCGGGGTGCTGGGATGCTTCTCGGGCCGGTTCGGGCGGGTGGAGCCGCGTCGTGCGGCGCGGCAGAGTTCGTGACGGGGCTGCTGTCCAATCTTGAGGTCAAGACGTGCTGGCACGACCGGCAGCGGTGCCAGGTCGCCGGTGTGCCCGACGAGATCGAGTTCGCCACCCGGTCAGAGCTGGCCGCCGACATGATCACCGCCGCCCTCGACGCCGGCGTGCCGGCGGGGTGGGCAGCCGCAGACGAGGCCTACGGCAACAGCGCTGCCTTCCGCGTCCACCTGCGCGAACACAGGCTCGGCTACGTCCTCGCCGTGTCCCGCAGCCATCTGATCCCGCTCGACGGCGGCAAAAGCCGGATACGCGCCGACCGGGTAGCCGCAGAACTTCCGGCGTCGACCTGGCAGCGCCGCAGCGCTGGCGCAGGATCCAAAGGCCCCCGCTCCTACGACTGGGCCTGGCTCGACGACGTGTGCGCCGACGCCGACCCCGACGACGGAGGCCACCACAGCCTGCTAATCCGCCGCAACACCACCACCGGGGAACTGGCCTTCTACCGCTGCTGGGCCCCGCGCCCGGCTACCCTCGCTCAACTCGTCCGCGTCGCCGGCATCCGATGGACCGTCGAGGAGCTTCCAGGCGGCCAAGGGCCAGGTCGGCCTGGATCAGTACCAAATCCGCCGCTGGTACTCCTGGCGCCGGTTCACCGCCCTCGCCTTGGCCGCCCTCGCCGTCCTTGCGATCTTCGCTGCCGACGCTGTCGACGATGACCCGGCCGATACCGGACTGATCAAGCTGACGGTGAACGAGATCCGCCGACTGATCAACGCCTGCATCATCCGCCCGATAAGCGACCTCACCCATCGTTTGCACTGGTCGGGCTGGCGACGTCGGCATCAAGCCCGAGCCCGACGAGCCCACTACACACGCCGCCTCAACCTTGAACTCCAGCCATGATCTCGAATGGAGGCTGCCGTACTACTAGGGCTTGTTGGATATTGAGAGTTTCAAAGGTTTCGGCATATGATCGGGTTTGTCGTAACTAGCCCTTTATGTCTTCGTTACAAGGATCGAGTTGGGTGGTCTTCCCCATTCGCCGGGGACGGCTCTGACACGATCTTGAAGCGAGGCGACAACGGTGCGTCCTGTCCGGTGGAACACATCAACAGCACTGGTGATCCTCGCGGCCGCCGGTGCGGCGATGCTGGGACCGGCGTCCCCCGCCCTCGCGGCGCCCGGCGACGCGAGCGCCACGGGATTCTCGGCGCGACTCTTCGCCGACGTGGCCGGTGACCCGGCGTTCAGTGCGAGGGCCACGATCGGCTCGGTAACCGCGCCGCCCGGCGGCGGCACCGACTCCGACACGCTGGCGATCATCCTGCCCGGCGCGGTCGGTGCAAGAGGCACGGTGAGCGTCAACGCCTCCCGCGATCCGGGAATCTCGTACGCATCGTCCACCGTGGAAGACTTCACACTGAACATCCTCGGCACCAGCGGCACCAACATCACAGCCACCGAAATCTCCGCAGACGTGACCTGCCCAGCCGTCGGTACACAGACCGCCGACACTGTGCTGAACGGCCTGACTCTCTTCGGTACCCCGGTCAACCTGGTACCCAACACCCCAGGCGTGAACGGCAGCACCTGGTACGGCTTCAGCGGCCTGGAAGAGGGTGAACTCCACATCACGCTGACCAGCACCGAGACCGTCACCGTCACCGGTGCCATCGCGACCGCCGTATTCGCCACCGTCTCGATCACCGGCAAGATATCCGGCTTCCCAATCGAAGTCGACGCGGGTAGCGTGACTCTCGCCTCGGCGACATGTGAGCGGGCACTGGCCGCCGCAGCTCCCACCGCCGTCTCCATCACCCCGAACTCCGGGCCGCAGTCGGGCGGGCAGCAGGTGACCATCACCGGCACCAACTTCGTCATCGGCGACACCAACGTCGCCTTCGACGGCACACCTGCGACCAACGTGGTCGTCGCGCCCGGCGGCACCTCGCTCACCACGACCACGCCATCAGGAGCGGTCGGACCGGGCTCGGTCTTGGTCAGTACCTCGAGTGGAGCGGCCGCGCCGCTGGCGTACACCTATATCGCCGACGGCAGCGCGACGAGCGTGACCAACCTGACCCCGGTCTCGGGCCCGACCGCCGGCGGCACGCTGGTCACCATCACCGGCACCGGCTTCCAAGGCGCGACCGGGGTGACCTTCGGCGAGATCCCGGGAACCGGCTTCACGGTAAACCCGGTCGGCACCACCATCACCGTTCTGACCCCGACCCACGACGCGGGTTCGGTCCCGGTCCGACTGGTCTTCCCCGCCGGATCCGCGACCGCGCCGAACTTCATCTACGGGCTCGCCACGCCCGCGATCACCGACATCGACCCGGAACAGGGCTCAGCCTCCGGCGGTACCACCGTCACGGTCACCGGCAGCGGCTTCGTGCCCGGCCACACCATCGTCACCATCTGCGCGCGGACCATCGTGGCCAGCGCGGTCACGGTCAGCCCGAACAACCTTTCGCTGACCTTCGTCACCCCAGCCTGTACCAGCGGGGACACCACGGTCACCGTCACCACCCCGGCTGGTACCTCGGATGGTGTCACCTTCCGGTACGTCTACGGTGGCCTGCCGGTCACGGGTACCGAGGTCGGCACCCTGCTCGCCATCGCGGCGGCGCTGATCGGTGCCGGTGCGGTCGCGCTGACGCTGATCCGCCGTCGGGCGCCGTTCTCCTTCACCGCCTGATCCTGGCGCGAGGTCCGCCCTCTCAAGACCGCAGACCTCCGCCGATCGGTACGCCCCGAGGTGACCTTGGATCACGGCATGGTGGCGTGGGTCCCGCACCCGCGGTTCCCGCCGCAACAGGTGGCGGTTCGCCCGGCGGCAGGCCCTGAGGGGCAGTTCGACCGTGTGATACCGGGCACCGGGTTGCCGCTGGCAGCGCGAAAGGGACGCCGCGCGCGTTAAGCTTTTCGGCCGGTGGTCGCGCTGTCCCCGCGACCTGAGAATCGATGCGCCGAGTTCCTGACACGCCGCAGGCGTTGCCATCGTGCGGATCGCCACGTTGACCATGAGCTGGGTAGCCGATGGGCCGGGAACGCCTTCGCCACGCGGGTGCAGTTCAGGTTCGTCGAAAGGTGGAGCATGCGCGGGTACCTGGCAGGCGTCGATGATCGGACCGAGACCCCAAGCGCCCTGATCGGCCCGGTCGAGGCACCCTCCTCCGGCCAGGTCGAGGCGCCTGCCTCCGACCCGGTCGAGGCGCCCCTCCCAGGAGTCGTCGCACCGACCATCGCACCTGACAGGCCGCTCGCGGTGTACCCCGCGCAGACCGCACCGACCACGCGTACGTTGCTCGACATCCTCAGCCAGACCGCACGTCGACATCCGCACGCGCCGGCCGTCGACGACGGGGACACGCTGCTGAGCTACCGGGATCTCGAGGCTCGCGTCGACGAGTTGCGTGAACGGATGGTGCTGGCCGGGATCGGGGTAGGGGACCGGGTCGGCGTACGCGCCCCCTCGGGCACCGTCGGCCTGTACGTCTCGATCCTCGCCGTGCTGGCCGCTGGTGCGGCGTACGTGCCGGTGGACGCGGACGACCCGGACGAACGGGCCGAGCTGGTGTTCACCGAGGCGGACGTGTGCGCCGTCGTCGGCCCGGACGCGACACTCGTCCCGCGCCACGCGCCCGGCGGCGAGGCACGGCGACCCGGTCCCGACGACGACGCGTGGATCATCTTCACCTCCGGATCGACGGGGCGGCCGAAGGGCGTCGCGGTAACCCACCGCGCCGCGGCCGCGTTCGTTGACGCCGAGGCGGGACTCTTCCTGCTCGACGAGCCGATCGGGCCCGGTGACCGGGTACTCGCCGGGCTCTCCGTCGCGTTCGACGCATCCTGTGAGGAGATGTGGCTGGCGTGGCGGCACGGTGCGTGCCTGGTCGCCGCGCCGCGTTCGCTGGTGCGTACGGGGACGGATCTCGGACCCTGGCTGGTCGAGCAGCGGATCACCATTGTGTCCACAGTTCCGACGCTCGCCACCCTGTGGCCGGTCGAGGCTCTCGACAACGTACGGCTGCTCATCTTCGGCGGCGAGGCGTGCCCGCCGGAGCTTGTCGAGCGGCTGGCCGTCGAGGACCGCGAGGTCTGGAACACGTACGGGCCCACGGAAGCCACCGTGGTCGCCTGCGCCGCCCGGCTGACCGGCGAGGGCCCGGTCCGCATCGGGTTGCCGCTCGACGGCTGGGAGCTCGCGGTCGTGGACGCCCGGGGCGAGCTGGTCCCCATGGGCGAGGTCGGCGAACTGGTCATCGGGGGAGTCGGGCTGGCCCGCTACCTGGACGTGGCCAAGGACGCGGAGAAGTTCACCTCGCTACCGGCACTGGACTGGCCGCGCGCGTACCGCAGCGGTGACCTCGTCCGTGCCGAACCCGAGGGGCTGCTGTTCGTCGGCCGGGCCGACGAACAGGTCAAGCTGGGCGGGCGTCGGATAGAACTGGGTGAGGTCGACGCCGCGTTGCAGGCGCTGCCGGGTGTCGCCGGAGCGGCGGCCGCGGTACGCGTGGCGCGGCACGGCAACCAGCTCCTGGTGGGGTACGTCGTGCCGGCGGCGGGGGAGGGCTTCGACAAGGCGACGGCGGTGGAGCGGCTGCGTGCCGTGTTGCCGGCCGCGTTGGTTCCGCTGATCGCCACGGTCGAGGTCCTGCCCACACGGACGTCAGGCAAGGTGGACCGCGCCGCGTTGCCGTGGCCGCTGCCGGAACTGGAGGCGACCGCGACCGTCCACCGGCTGGAAGGTACCGAGGCCTGGTTGGCCGAGTGCTGGGGCGAGATCCTCGGCGTCACGCCGGGCGGCCCGGACGACGACTTCTTCGCCGGTGGCGGCTCCAGTCTGAGCGCCGCGCAGCTGCTCACGTTGCTCCGGGACCGTTACCCCGGTGCGTCGGTGAGTGACGTGTACCAGCATCCGACGCTGCGCGCACTGGCGCGCAGGCTCGACGAGTTCCGGGTCGCCGAGGCGGTCACCCGCACGGTCCGTCCGACGCCGAGACGTGCCGGTCTCGTGCAGACCCTCCTGATGCTGCCGCTCTTCGGCGTGGTCGGGCTGCGCTGGATCGTGGCCCTGGCGACGATCAACGGCGTGCTCGCCCTCTCCGGGTCGTACCCGTGGGCACCAACGGTGTCCTGGTGGTGGATTCTGGTCGGCTGGCTGCTGGTCGTCAGCCCGCCCGGCCGGATCGCGATCGCGGCCGGCGGCGCCCGACTGCTGCTGTCTCGTCTGCGACCAGGCAGCTACCCGCGTGGCGGTGGCGTCCACCTGCGACTCTGGGCCGCCGAGCGGCTCGCGACGGCGAGCGGCGCGACCAACCTCGCCGGCGTGTGGAACACCTACTACGCCCGCGCGCTCGGCGTGAAGATCGCCTCCGCTGTCGACCTGCACTCCATGCCACCGGTGACCGGCATGCTCCGCCTGGGCCAGGGGGCGGCGATTGAGCCGGAGGTCGACCTTTCCGGCTACTGGGTCGACGGTGACCTCGTTCATATTGGCCGGATCCGGATCGATGCCGATGCGAAGGTCGGCGCCCGCAGCACCCTGATGCCTGGCGCGCGGATCGGCAAGCGGGCCGAGGTCGCGCCCGGGTCGTGCGTGCTGGGCTCGGTGCCCGCTGGGCAGCGCTGGGCGGGTGTCCCGGCGACCCGGTCCGGCAAGGCGGCACGCCGTTGGCCGCAGCGCCGCCCCGATCGGGCCGGCCGGTGGACCCTGGCGTACGGGCTGACCTCGCTCGGGCTCGGCTTCCTCCCCATGATCGCGGCGGTACCGGGGCTGCTCACGCTCGGTTGGTTCCTGCGCGGTGCCACCACCCTCCAGAGCGCCCTTGTTCGGGCGCTGATCGGCGTACCGCTCGCCACCGTGCTGGGGATGGCCACGTACGCACTGCTCATCCTGCTCTTCGTACGGGTGCTCAGCATCGGTCTGCGTGCCGGCTACCACCCCGTACACAGCCGGGTCGCGTGGCAGGCGTGGGCGACCGAGCGACTGATGAACCTGGCCCGGGTCGGCCTGTTCCCGCTGTACGCCAGCCTGTTCACCCCGGTCTGGCTGCGTGCGCTGGGTATGCGGGTCGGGCGCCGGGTCGAGGCGTCGACCGTGCTCGCGCTGCCCGCGATGACCACCATCGGTGATGGCGCCTTCCTCGCCGACGACACCATGGTCGCCTCCTACGAGCTGGGTGGGGGTTGGCTGCGTCTCGGCGCCGCCCGTGTCGGCAAGCGGGCGTTTCTCGGCAACTCGGGCATGACCGCGCCCGGCCGTGCCGTGCCCAAGCGAGGGCTGGTCGGCGTGCTGTCCGCCACGCCGAAGGGGGCCAAGGCGGGCAGCTCGTACCTCGGGATGCCGCCGATGAAACTGCCGCGCACGGTGAAGCAGGGTGACCAGAGCCGGACGTTCGAGCCGCCGGCGCGGCTGATGGTGGCGCGTGCCGCCGTCGAACTGTGCCGGGTCATCCCGGTCATGTGTACGGTGGCGCTCGCCGTCGTGACCCTCGCCGCGTTCGAGGCGCTCACTGCCGGCTACGGGTACGTCGTCGCACTCGTCGCCAGCGGCGCGTTGCTGCTCGCCGCCGGCCTCGCCGCCGGTGTTGTCGCCGCCTTGGCGAAGTGGCTGCTGGTGGGTGCTTTCCGGGTACGGGAGCGCCCGCTGTGGAGCGGCTTCGTGTGGCGCAACGAGCTTGCCGACACCTTCGTCGAGGTCCTCGCCGTGCCGTGGCTCGCCGGTGCGGTCGGCGGCACACCGCTGATGAATCTCTGGTTGCGCGCCCTCGGTGCGCGGATCGGGCGCGGGGTGTGGTGCGAGACCTACTGGTTGCCGGAGACGGATCTGATCAGGATCGGTGACGGTGCCTCCGTCAACCGCGGCTGCGTCGTGCAGACCCACCTGTTCCATGATCGGATCATGCGCATGGATCGGGTGACTCTCAGGGAGGGCTCGACGCTCGGCCCGCACGGGATCGTGCTGCCCGGCGCGACGGTGGGGGAGCACGCCACGATCGGGCCGGCGTCGCTCGTCATGGCTGGTGAGACGGTGCCGGGCGGAAGCCGTTGGCTGGGCAACCCGATCACCGCCTGGCCGGCGGGCAGGACCCGCCGGGGATGAACGCGAAGCACTTCCCACCGGGGTCGGTCAGCGGCACCCGAGTGGACCCGTACCTGCCCGACCACGGCAACGTCGGCTACCGGACGACGCACTACGACCTCGACCTGGACTACCGGACCGGCCCCGGCCGGCTTTCCGGGCGGGCGACGATCTCCGCGACGACGGACCGCGTCCTGGCGGAGATCAGCCTGGACCTCGGCAGGTTCCGGGTCGACCGGGTCCTGGTCGACGGCGCGGAGGCCCACTACCGCCATCGTGCCGGAAAGCTGCGGATCCGGCCGGCGATGCCACTGCCCGCTGATACGCCGTTCACGGTCACGGTGCGATACGCCGGGGAACCCCGACCGATCCCCTCCCGTTGGGGTGACCTCGGGTGGGAGCGGATCGACGACGGTGCACTCGTGGCGAGTCAACCGACGGGAGCACCGTCCTGGTTTCCGTGCAATGACCACCCGGGCGACAAGGCCACCTACCGGATCGCGGTGACCACCGGCTCGCGTTACTCCGTCATCGCCAACGGCGCCCTCGTCTCACACGAGGCCGGCGCCAACTCGACCAGGTGGGTGTACGAGCAGAACGCTCCGATGTCCAGCTATCTCGCCACCGTCCAAATCGGACGGTACCGCCTGGTGGGCTTCGATGCCGGTCCGGTCACTCAGCGCGCCGCCGTACCGTCGCGGCTGCTCACCGCCGCCAGGCACGACTTCGGGCGACAGTCGGAGATGATGACGACGTTCGAGCGCCTGTTCGGCCCGTACCCGTTCGGGGAGTACACGGTCGTGGTGGTCGACGAGGACCTGGAGGTGCCGGTCGAGGCGCACGGGTTGTCGGTCTTCGGTGCCAACCATATCGACGGACGGCGCGGGTTCGAGCGGCTCGTCGCCCACGAACTGGCGCACCAGTGGTTCGGTAACAGCCTGACCGTCGCCGACTGGCGTCATATCTGGCTCAACGAGGGGTTCGCGAAGTACGCGGAGTGGCTCTGGTCGGAACTGTCCGGCGGGGCACCGGCCGGCGCGCACGCGGCGCAGTCGTGGGCCGTGGTGGCGGCGATGCCCCAGGACCTGCGGGTAGCCGACCCGGGAGTGCGGCGGATGTTCGACGACCGGGTGTACCAGCGCGGCGCGCTCGCCCTGCACGCCCTGCGCGTGGCCATCGGTGACGAGCCGTTCGTCGCCCTGCTCCGGGAGTGGACGCGGGCGCACCGGCACGCGACGGTGACGACCGGAGAGTTTGTCGCCTTGGCGCAGCGCCACTCGGCGCGGCCGCTCGACGGGTTGTTCGCCGCGTGGCTGTACGAGCGGCCCCTGCCACCGTTGCCGTCCTGACCGGCTGCGGTCGTCGTCACGTCCGAATCAGTGGTCGTGCCCGTTGCTGCGGGGCGGCCACAACGTCAGAGAGGTGTCCGGTCCGTGCAGGTCATCGAGTACGCGGAAAGCGCTCACGCCGTCGGGGTGAGCGCGGTGTTGGGGTCGCTCGGCTGGGAGCAGCGGTATATCGACGGGCAGCTCGGCGCGGTCGCGCGGCTGGCGTTCTCGTCTGACGGGTGCGTCTACGTCGCCACAATGGATGGTCACGTGGTCGGTTACGTGGCGGCGGTGCTGGCACGGTGGAACATGCTGGGCCAGATTCACGGGCTGGCGGTGGATCCCGGCGCTCGTCGAGGCGGCGTCGCCCGGGCGTTGGTCACCGCAGCCGAGGAGCGCCTGCGTTCGTACGGTGCCCGTGGCGTACATGTGGACACCCCGGTCGACAACCTGCTTGGTCGGGGTTTCTACGAGGCGATCGGGTTCACGCAGGACTACATCATGAGCCGTTACTACGCCGATGATCTCGATGGCGTGACGTACGTCCGGTTCTACTGACCGTTTCGTCTCGACCACTGACCTGGCCCATTTATCGAAAGCATGGCGGGTAGCCGGGAGGCGTCATCTCCCGGCTACCTCGATCACCGGACCGTCAGCCGACTGCGGAAGCCGGGTGGTAGAAGGCACTCGGGTCCTCGGCGAGTGATGCCTTCACGTGTGCGCTCCACTTGTCGGCGACGACCTCCGGTTTGCCGGCCTCGATGCCGTCGACGGCGAGCCGGACGATCTCGGCCGGGTCGATCCTGTCGCCGTCGTAGTCGGCCGACGTGTCGGTGTCGGCGGCGCCGAGATGCAGGCCGGTCATCGCTCGGTGTCCATGTCGTGCCGGACGCGGTGTCGGCCGCGCCCGGGTCGCCCCACGTCACACCCGGTGGGCTCCGGGGCGGCCGTTCTCCACGGCGAACGTGGCGAGCGTGCTCTCGACGGCGTCCGGCCGACTCACCGTGTCCACCATCCGCAGTTCGGCGCGGAACTCGTCCCGCCCGACGTGGCACCGGACGTAGCCGCGTCGATCGCCGTCGAAGAAGCGGATGTGCGGGTTGTACCGCATCATCGGGCCGTAGTAAGGGCCGTAGACCTCGCCGTCGCCGTTGCTGGAGATCGACGTACCGACGATCTCCGTGCCGACCACCGGGGAACCGGGAGTGTCGAAATCGCGGTGGATGTCGTTGACGAACGTCGAGTGCCAGTCCCCGGTCACCACCACCGGGTTGGGCACCCGGTGGCGTACCCAGGCGTCGGTGAGCCGGCGCCGGGCCGCCGGAAACCCGTCCCACGCGTCGTGCCACAGCAGGTCGCCTGCGTCCCCGTCGTGGTCGAGACGGCCCATCATCACGTTGCTGCCGAGGATGTTCCACCGGGCCGAGGTGTGGGCAAAGCCGTCGTAGAGCCAACGCTCCTGGTCGGTGCCGAGCATTGTCACCGACGGGTCGTCCTGTCCCGGGCACGCCGGTGCCTCGCCCCAGCCGCACGGCGGCACCGATCGGTACTGCCGACCGTCGAGCAGGTCGAGCTGGGCCAGGCGGCCCCACCGCAGCCGTCGGTAGATGCGCGGGCCCTGGGCGCCGGGCCGGGCCGGCGTACGGACCGGCTGGTGCTCGTACCAGGCTCGGTAGGCCGCCAGCCGCAGTGCGGTGATGTCGCCCTCGTACTGGGAGCGGGTGTTGGCGTAGTCGTTCTGCACCTCGTGGTCGTCCCAGGTCACCATCCACGGAAACGCGAGGTGCGCGGCCTGGAGCTGTGGGTCGCTCTTGACCAGGGCGTACCGCATCCGCCACTGGTCCAGGTCACGCGGTGCGGCCCGGAGCTGTTCCGGTACGGCGGTGCGGCGGAAACCACCGTCGGCGGGGATGCCGTACTCGTACACGTAGTCGCCGAGGTGCACCACCAGATCGAGGTCTTCCCGGACCATGTGCGCGTACGACGGGAAGTAGCCCTCGTCCCAGCGTTGGCACGAGGCGTACGCGAACGACAGCGCCCCGATTCCCGCCGTCGCCGTCGGCGCGGTACGGGTCCGGCCGACCATGGACACGTCGTCGCGGTACCGGAACCGGTAGAACCATTCCCGGTCCGGATCCAGCCCGTCGACCTCGACGTGTACGGAGTGCGACAGCTCGGGCAGCGCCCACGCCGTACCGGTGCGGACCAACCGGCGGAAGCCTTCGTCGCGGGCAACCTCCCATCGCACACCGACCCGACGGGCCGGCATTCCGCCGCCGGGCTCGTACGGTTTCGGCGCCAGCCGGGTCCAGAGCACCACCCCCGTCGGTGCCGGGTCGCCGCTGGCGATCCCGAGTGTGAACGGGTATTCCCCACCGCTCGGGCGAGGAGTGGCGGCGGCCCGGTCGGCCGGCATCTGGGCGAGCGCGGCGGTGCCGGCCACTCCGGCCACCCCGGCCAGGAACCGACGACGATCGACTATGGCGGGTGCTTCGAGATCCACACCAAGACGTCTACCGATACGGGACGACCGGCGGGTGGCCGCAAGGTGAGCACGTTCTTCAATTGGTCCGAACGTACGTCCTCGAGCCGCCGCCGGTGGGGCGGCCGGCCCGGGCCGGCCCGGCGTGGCGGACGGAGTCCGCATACTTCGCCCTTTTAGCTTCATTGGCTGGTCAGGGCTGATTCATCTCTGATTTGATCAAGATCATTAGCGTCGGCTCGATCCCCGGACCGAGCGGGGGCACAGCGCGGCCTCGTCGCCCGCTGTCTTTCGAGTTGAGGATCCACGTGAGATCAAGAATTTTGCACACGAGGCGGGTCACGCCGCTGGTCGGCGTGCTCGCCGCGGCCGTCACGCTGGTGGCGTTTCCGGCCATGGCGAGCGCAAATCCCGGCCAGCCGAACGCACCCGTCACCGGCGGGCTTCAACTTGTCAACACGAATGAGAAGATCGGTCCGGGAATCGGTCTTCAGCACGTGAAGGCGTTGGACCAGAGCGGTTGGTACGACGCGCAGTACCTGACGGTGGACCTGTCGAACAGCGCGGTCAGCACCGACCTGCTGACCTCCGGCCCGGTCGCATCCGGCGGCCCGCTCAGCGTCTCGGCCAACCAGGCCGGCGCCGTGGCCGGCGTCAACGGCGAGTTCTTCGACATCGGCAACAGCAACGCCGCGCTCGGCGGCGAGATTCAGAACGGCCAACTGGTCAAGACGGCGGACATCGGCGGGCGGCAGCACGTCGGAGTCAGCAAGGACGGCATCGCCCAGCTCGTCGACCTGGCGGTCGACTCGAACGCGAACTTCGCCGACGCGGACCACAAGGTCCTGTCGATCAACGCCGCCAACGGCGGCGGAGTACCCGCCGACGGCATGGTCGCCTACACCGCAGCGTGGGGAACCTACAGCCGTAACCGCGGTTTCACCGGCGTCGACGCAAGCCAGATCGCCGAGGTCCTCGTCTCCGGTGACAAGGTGGTCTCCGTCGCTCCGACCGGACCGGCGGGCTCGGGCGCGATCCCGGACGACAGCTTCGTGCTCGTCGGCCGCGACGCCGCGGCGACCGCGCTGCGCGCGCTGCAGCCGGGCGACCCGGTCACGCTGAAGTACTCGCTCTCCAACGACGTCGCCAAGACGATGAAGTTCGCGCTCGGCGAGGGCGGAACGATCGTGTCCGGCGGCAAGGTCGTCGGCGGCCTGGACACCTCGATCGCACCGCGCACCGCCCTCGGCTTCAAGGACGGCGGCCGCACCCTCGTACTCGCCACCTGGGACGGCCCGGGCGGCACCGGCAAGGGCGGCGTCGGCATCGACAAGGAAGCACGCGACCTCGCCGCCCTGGGTGTGGAGACGGCGGTCAACCTCGACGGCGGTGGCTCCACCACGATGGTCGCCCGCGCGCTGGGTGGGACCGACGCGACGGTGCGCAACGTGCCGTCCGACGGCCACGAGCGCAACGACCCGAACGGCGTCGGCGTGTTCGTCACCCCGGGCGACGGCAAGCTCCACCAGCTCCTGATCAACCCGGCCCCGGGCGGGACGTCCACCGACGCGGGCGTGAAGGTCTTCCCGGGGCTGCACCGCGCACTGCTCGCCCAGGGCGTCGACAACCACGAGACGCCCGTCGCGGTGAAGCCGCAGTCGATCCAGTGGGACGCCGATGGTGGGTCGGTGAAGTCCGGCGTGCTGCATGCCTCGTCGCGAGAACACGGAACGGTCAAGGTCACCGCCAGCGTGGGCCGCGAGCGCGCCACGACGAAGGTCGACGTGCTCGGCGAACTCGACAGCGTGGAGCTGTCGGCCGGTCGCCTGTCCATCGCCGACGCGACGCCCGACGGGGCGGCCACGGTGAGCGTCACCGGCCGCGACGACCAGGGCTACACCGCCCCGATCGACCCGACCGACCTCAAGCTGGACTACGACCACAGCGTCGTCAACGTCCAGCCCACCGCCGGCAAACTGCAGATCATCCCGCTGAAGGCCGGCGGCACGATCCTGACCATCTCCGTCGAGGGCGAGTCGGTGCAGCTGCCGATCGCGATCGGCGTGCAGAACGTGTCGGTGTACGACTTCAACGACGACGTGCTCGCCCGGTGGCGCAACAACAGCACCGCGGGGACCACGTTCGCCAAGGACCCTGACGGCCTGCGGATCGACTTCGCCGCGATGCGCAACGTCGGCATCGCCTCGACCTCCACCGCCAACCGGGTAACGGTGCCGGGTCAGCCGCTGCGCGTACGGGTACGGATCAAGTCGAGCATCGCGGTGCCCAGCGGGCTGACCTACCTCGGCTACACCGACGCCAACGGCAAGGGCACGGGCGTCTACGGAACAGCGCTGGTGGCCAGCGACGACTGGCAGTACGCCACGTTCACCCTGCCGGCCAACACCGTGTTCCCGATCGCGATCTCCGGCTTCCAGGGGATCAACACCAGCGTGCCGCAGCAGCAGGCGGGCACGTTCATCCTCAACCGCATCGAGGCCGACATCCCGACCTCGATCGACCTGCCGGCGCAGCTGGACCTGGAGCCCGACCGGCTCGTGTCGACCGACGGCTCGTCGCTGCACGGCGCGGGCACCTGGACCTTCGCGTCGCTGTCGGACGTGCAGTTCACCGCGGACAACCCGAACCTGGCCCAGGTCGCGACGGCCGCCCTGCAGCGGATCCGTCAGACCAAGCCGGACCTGGTGCTCCTCAACGGTGACATCACCGACCGCGGCCTGCCGCAGGATCTCGCGTTGGCCCGACAGGTACTGACCGACGCGGGATGCGACCTGATCCCGGTCGGCCAGGAGCCGGCCGAGAACAGCACGCCGAACCCGAACACCGGGAAGGTGCCCTGCTACTACGTCCCAGGCAACCACGAGTCCTACGGGCTCAACAACACCCAGTCGGACCTGTCCAACTTCAAGGCCGAGTTCGGGCAGCCGTACCGGACGTTCGACCACAAGGGCACCCGGTTCATCCTGCTGGCCAGCTCGCTGGGCACGCTGCGGGGCACCGCCTGGGAGCAGCTGCCGATGATGCAGCAGGCGCTCAACGACGCTAAGCGCGACCCGTCGGTACACAACGTTGTCGTGTCCGCCCACCACCCGGTGGACGATCCGGCCGAGACGAAGTCCAGCCAGCTCGGCGATCGCGACGAGGTGGCGCTCATCGAGAAGCTGCTCACGGACTTCCGCGACGAGAGCGGCAAGGGCGTGACCATGTTCGGCTCGCACGCCCAGATCGCCAACGTCCACCGCGTCGAAGGTGTCCCGTACGTCGTGCTGCCCTCGTCCGGCAAGGACCCGTACGGCACGCCGGACCGGGGTGGCTTCAACGGCTGGGTGAACTGGTCGGTGGACAGCCGCCGCGACGCGAGCCAGCAGTGGCTGCAGGCGGACGTGCGGGCCTTCGCCCAGTCGATCACGCTGGACGCGCCGGAGACGCTCGACCTGAACGAGACGGCGCAGCTCAGCGGCAGCATCGTCCAGCCTCAGGGGGTGTCCACCGGCTCGCGCGTCGTGCCGCTGCGATACCCGATGTCCGTGCACTGGAGCGGATCTTCGAGTCTGGCGATCGGCAGCGGTGCCGAGGCCGTCGCCGATGCCCGCCACGGCGGCAAGGTCGCGATCCTCGACCCGCAGACGCGGACGCTGACGGCACTGCGCCGCGGTTCGGTTACGGTCTCGGTGACAAACGACTCGATGCGGCAGTACACGGACGCCGCCTCGCTGGCGCCGATCAGCACCTCGAAGACCATCCAGGTCGGACCGCCGGCACCGGCGGGGCCGAAGTTCTCCGCCGAGGCCCCGGTGTTCACCGCGCAGCCGGTGGGCACGTCCGGCCAGGTGCAGAGGGTCACTGTCACCAACACCGGCGACCAGGCGTTGCGGATCTCGTCGATCAACGTTGAGAGCAAGATCCTGGAGGCGCGAGACGAGTTGCGCGCCGACCGTGACCGGGACGTGTTCCGGGTCGACCGTGACCAGTGCTCGGGCCGCACAATCGCCCCGGGCGGCACCTGCGTCGTGTCGGTGCGCTTCACGCCGGTGCGGCCGGACGTGACCTCGACGGCGTCGCTGGTCTTCCGGACAAACACCGCCGAGCGCCGCGACACGGTCGCGCTGACCGCAACGAGCACCAAGCTCCACTGGAGCTGGGGTGCTGGAGACGGTCCGGCACAGTACCCGAACCAGACCGGTTTGGTCTGGGCCGAGTAGTCCCAACCGCAGGCCATAAGAAGGTCTGCAAGCCGGCATCGGGGTTGGGGTGGGCGCCAGGCGCCCACCCCAACCCCGATCGGTTTCGTGGGGCTGATCGCGCTGCTATGCAGGTCCGGGTCGAGGGCCTGCAACAGGCGGCGGATCATCGCCTCCGACGGGCGCCGGTCCGGGACGCCCAACGCCAGGGCGCGAATCTCCCGTGGGGGTCTGAGCTGGGGTCTTTGGCCCGGGAAGTGAGCCAGGGCCATTGACCGTACCCCGACGCGGGTGGTCGGCGAGGGTGGTCGGTGGTTGGCTGATAGGGCGGCGGGCGTTTCGATCCGGATCGGCGCCGAAGTGCCCGCGCGGCTGTGCGTCCTCGGCCGCGGGCGAGGAGTCAGGCTTTGCCGAGGCCGTTGAGGAACGTGTCGACGACGATGTCGGCTGCCTGCGGGGGTGCCAGGTCGGGGCACTGATGGGCAGCACTGGCCACCAGTTGGTCGAGGATCGCCCGCACCCATTCCAGGGGTACGTCCGAGCGCAGGAAACCTTCATCGACGGCGCGTTGGAGGAAGTCGTTCAGCCGTTCGCTCTGGCCCTGACGCCGTTGGTGCGCGTCAGGGTCCTGCTGCATCAAGCGGGCCGTGTCGACCGGCCACTCGCGGCTGACGGGGATGATGCCCTCCGCGTAGCGGTGCAGTGCGACCGGCACCGGCGCCTCCGTGAGTCGCGCCTCGTCTAGGACCTGTTCGGCGGAGTCGAGTTTCGCCTGGAACACGGCTGTGAGCAGGGCTTCCCGGCTGGCGAAGCGCCGGTGGACCGTGGTGCGGTCCACCCCCGCCGCGTTGGCGATGGCTGCCACGGACGTGCTCGGATCCTCGGCCAACAGTCGGGCACCTGTGCGCAGGACCGTCGACAGATTGCGGGCGGCATCAGCTCTCATAGTCTCCCTGACCCTATCACTGTGGCGTTTCGGACGCTATGGGCAACTCGTCCCGATCGGCAGGGGCCATTGATGCAACATTGGTGTTGCAGTTACTGGCCGCGGGTGATCAGGTCATGGTGACCTCGCGTCGGCCGGAGGCGCTGGCCGATCTGAAGGCGGAGCACCCGGAGCGGCTGGAGACCGTGGCGCTGGACGTCACGCCACCCACTGAGGCCCGGGACGTGGTCGCGGCGGCGGTCGAGCGTTTCGGTTCCCTCGACGTGGTCGTGAACAACGCCGGTTACGCCACCACCAATTCATTGGAGGACTTCCCGGAGGACGAGTTCCGTGCGCAGATTGAGGCAAACCTGTACGGCGTCATCAACGTGACCCGGGCGGCGCTGCCGGTTCTGCGAGGCCGGCGTTCGGGGCACTTCGTACAGATCTCGTCCATCGGCGGCCGCGTGGGCGGCACTCCCGGGCTCGGCGCGTACCAGACCGCGAAGTTCGGGGTTGAGGGCTTCTCCGAGGTCCTGGCGAACGAGGTGGCCCCGTTGGGCATCAAGGTGACCATCGTGGAGCCGGGCGGCATCCGTACTGGTTGGGCCGGGGGCGCGGCGCTGGCGTCCGGCAGCATCCAGGGCGACTACGAGCAGATCGTCGGACAGTGGCGGGCGATGTTCGCCGAATACGCCGGCAACGAGCCGGGCGACCCCGCCCGCATGGCCCGGGCGATCATCGACGTGGTGGACTCCGAGGAGCCGCCGCGTCGGCTGTTGCTCGGCGGCGACGCCCTGGGACTCGCGCTGGAGTCGGGCGAGAAACGGCTCGCGGAGGCCCGGCGGTGGGCCGAAGTCAGCCGTTCCACGGACTACCCGGACGCGTCGGCGAGTGCTGCGGCGCAACCTGTCGAGATGACGCGGAACATCTGAGGAGGGGCGAGCGGGCGCAGGCGAGCACGTCGATCACCGACGTGGTCGACCTCGACACCACCGGCCGAGGCGGTGCGGATCGGGTTGGAGGCGGCCGGTGGCATGAACCCCGAGATGTTCTCGCCGAGCATCGGCCGTCAGCTTCCCGAACTGGGGCTGATACCGACGAGACCGACCTGCGCAGCGCGCCGATCCTGCTCGGCGAGGGCATCCGGCTGTACGACAACCCGGCGGTGCGCCGATCCGCCTCCACGGAACTTGCGGAGGCGACCCGACATCGGTGGTGAACGTACGGTACCGACCCGCCACGAAGGCGAAGACCTCCACCGGGACAGCGGCCGGTCGTTGAGCGGTGGCCGGGCGGGTCGTCAATCCGACTGATTCACGCCGCTCTCAGGCGCCCGGATGGATGTCCCGCACCCGCTGAGTACGAAACCCGGCCAGCACATACCGCAGGTGCCGCTGCCAGGCGCCGGGCGCGGCCTGTTCGCCGGTGTGAATGATGCCCCGCAGGGCCCACACGGTTGCCGCGATGTCGCCGACGGTCACCTGCGGGTCGATCCCGCCGCCGTCCTTTGCCCGGGCAAGGAGAAGCTCGATCCGGGCCTCAAGGTCGGTCACGAGGGTGGCGGGCGCCAACTCGCCCCACATGCCGTGCATGAAGCCGCGTCGCGCGGCCAGCTCGAATCCGACGGTCTCGAGGCAACGGTCCAGGCACCGTTCCGGTGGCTCGGCGAGCGCCTGGTCGGCGAGTTCCACGAGCCGGCCGAAGAACGTCGCCAGGACCTCCTGCACCAGCGCCTGTTTGGTGCCGAAGCGCCGGTAGAGGGTGGCGGGGGCGATGTCGGCCGCCCGGGCGACGTCCTCCATGCTGGCATCGGTGCCCCGCTCCGCGAAGACCCGCTCGGCCGCGTCGAGCAGCCGGTTGCGGTTGGCCTGGGCATCCCGGCGTAGCACCGTCACCTCCTCAGGATCTCCGCGATGGGGCGTACGCCGTCGCGGCCGTCGAATGATTCCACAGCCGAGATGACCGCGCGCGATTCGTCTGCGGTGAGCACCCCGGACACATTCGCGCGGAACTTCTCCTCGATGTCCGCCGGGCTGGCCGGGCGGGTGGTGTGGCCGTGGAATCCAGCCTGGTAGTGGCCGACGCTTGTGCCGTCGGACAACTCGATGTCGACGCGGGCACTGAACACCGGGTCGCCGGCCGGGATCGGCATCGGGTACGGGTCAACCAGGTCACCGATCGCGAGGATCTCCGTGGCGTACCACCGGGACGGGTCGAAATAGTCGATGGGCGCGTTGCCACCGGTGACGAATTGCAGCCCGACGCCGTACGCGAGGCTGAACTGCGCGGAGATCGCGTCGGTGGGACGGGTGATGCCGGCGCCGTGCCCGACCGCGAAGTCGACGAGGCCGACCCGGATCCGGCGAATCCGCGTCGGGTCGACGGCGTGGACCTCGCGCAGGTGACGGATGGCGTCCAGGGGGGCGTGCACCGTGGCCACCATGGGGTAGAAGCGGAAGATCGTGTCGAGGACCTGCCAGCGTTCCCAGGCGGCGTCGGGTATCGGAGCCTCGGTCTGCGCGAAGAGGCGGAACACCCCGCGATGCCCCTCGAAGATGGTGGCCGGCCCGGTCAGCCCGAGGCGGGCGAGCTGCGCCGCCTCGACGCCGGCTCGGGCCGCGGACCCGGCGTGCAGCCGCTTCACCTCGCCGCCACTGCGGTCGTACTCCATGGTTCCCGACGCGTCGCTGCCGGCGATGCCTAACGCCTCGCGCAGCTCGGTCGTGGTCAGGCCGAGGACGCGGCCGGCGGCGGCGGTGGCGCCGAAGACGCCCAGCACCTTGGATCCGTGCCAGCCGTTCGCGACCATGGCGCCGGTGGTCACGCTGCCGAGCAGGCCCATCACCTGGACGCCCGCGGCGACTGCGGTGATCACCTCGCGGCTGTCCACGTCGTCGCGCTCGGCCAGCGCGAGCGCGGCGGGCACCACCGCGGAGGCGGTGTGCCAGGCCGCCCCGTGGGCGTCGTCGTACTCGCAGCTGTGCCCGAGGGTGCCGTTGACGTACGCGGCCTGCGCGGCGCTGGTCCTGCCACCGCCGGTCACCGTGCTCTCCGGTGGGCCCGGCACGGCTGCGGCCGCGAGTCGGACCGGTTGCACGTTGGGCAGCGTCGTGCCCAGCACCTGCACCCCGATCTGGTCGAGGATCAACTGCTTGGTGCGCTGGACCACCTCGGCCGGCAGGTCGTCGAAGCGCAGTTCGGTCACCCACCGCGCGAGCCGGCCCGCGACGGTCTTGTCATCTGTCATAAGTGAGAGGCTACCCACTCAAGTGCGAGGTCCTACTATCACTTAGGTCACAGAGGCGAATTGGACGGTTTTGCGACATCTTGTGAAGTAATTACCTCAAGTGTGGGGCGGTTGATCGAACAGGGTTCGCAGGCGGCCGACGCCCGCTATCCGGCCGTCGCGGTCAGGCCCTCGTCGCCTCGACCATCCTCGATGAGCGTCTCGATCCTCGCCGCCACCTCGGGCAGACCGCCATCGCCGAGACGTCGACCGGTCCGTAGCTCGATCAGATGGCGGACGACCGTCAGGTGCTCGGAGAGGTTCGCCGGGCCCGGAGGATACGTAGCCTGCCGCAGCTCCGAGACGGTGGCGGGGACCGCCGTGACCACGTGGCCGAGTTGGGCACTCGCCGTCCGGGAGAACTCGACCACGTCGATGCCGGCCGCGCGTGCAGACTCGAGGGCTCGGAGCAGGCCGAGTTGGGCGTCGTACCACACCCCGAAGAGGGCGAGGTCCCAGACGGCGGCCGCCTCCGGCGTTTCGCCGACGAAGCGCGGGCTGCTCAGCAGCGCGAGGGTCGTCCGGTGTTGCTCGAACGCGTGCCGGGAGCCGCTGTAGAGGATGGTCGCGGCATTGGAGCCGATCGTCTCGGGCGCGGCTTGAATTCCCGCGCCCAGGTATAACGCGCCGAGCTCGGTGACCCGCTCGGCGGCCAGCCGCGCCTCGCTGGCGGTGCCCGTGTACATCCCGACGACCGTCAGCTCGGGCAGGTCCGTGTCGAGCTGGGCCAGACACTGCTGTACCGCCTGCTGGTCCTTGAGGGTCAGGAGGGCGAGGGTGCTGGTGGACAACGCCTCCCGGACGGACGGTGCCCGCCGTGCCCCCGCGACCACCAGTTCCGTCGTACGACTTTCGGTGCGGTTCCACACTGTGACGTCGTGTCCACCCTCGAGCAGCCGACGTACCACCGCACCACCGATGGCCCCCGTGCCGATGACCGCCACCGGGAGCGCTGACCTCTTCTTATCGACCATGGCACGATTCTCAAACATCAACATTGCTTGAGGTCAAGGCTCGGCGCGCCCGCCACACCCCTGGGCGGCCCCGACCCTGCTCGCCGCTGCTGTCTTCGTCTTCCATCGATGCCTGACCTACAGCGCGGCCTTCGCTGGGCTCGCCCTCGCGGCGGCAGAGGCGGAAGATGTACGGGCGACGGACCGTTGGAGGGGAGCGAGTGTGGCTCAGCGGAGGGCGTTGGTCGTTCGTGGCGGGTGGGAGGGGCACCAACCGGTCAAGGCGACGGAGTTGTTCATCCCGTTCCTCCAAAGTAGCGGTTATGCCGTACGGGTCGAGGAGTCGACGGAGGTCTACGCCGATGCCGGCGAGATGGCCGCCACCGACCTGGTCGTGCAGTGCGTGACAATGTCGCAGATCGCCTCGGAGCAGGTGGCGGGGCTGAGCGCGGCGGTCGTCGCCGGGACGGGTTTCACCGGCTGGCATGGCGGTGTCGTCGACTCGTTCCGCGCCTCATCCGACTACCTGCACCTGGTCGGCGGGCAGTTCGCTACCCATCCGGGCAAGGAGCCGTGTGAACGTCTCGGCGGCGCGGAGGACAACTTCCTGCCGTACCGGGTGAGCCTCACCGAACTCGGCCGGGAACATGCGATCACCGCCGGGATCGAGGACTTCGACCTGGTCACCGAGCAGTACTGGGTCCTGCACGATGACCTGATCGACGTACTGGCGACCACGACCCACCCGACGCAGGCGTGGCACCCGTGGCACCGGCCGGTCACCTCACCGGCGATCTGGACCCGCCGCTGGGGTGCCGGGCGCGTCGTCGTCACGACCCCCGGCCACAGCGTCGACGTGCTGGAGCACCCGAGCGTCCGTACCGTCATCGAAAGGGGGATGGTGTGGGCGACCCGCACCGCGTCGGCGTAGTAGGTCTCGGGGTCATCTCCCGCGCGTACCTGGAAACGCTCGCGGATCATCCCGCGGTGACCATCGCCGCGCTGGCCGACCTCGACGCCTCTCGGTCGGCTGCGGCCGCCGCCACGATTCCCGGCGCCGAGGCGTTGAGCGTCGAGCGCCTGCTCGAGCGCCCCGACGTGCAGACGGTGCTCAACCTGACGATCCCGGCCGTGCACGCCGAGATCTCGCTCGCCACGATCGACGCGGGCAAGAACGTGTACGTCGAAAAGCCGCTCGCCGTCACGTTCCCGGACGGTCGCCTGATCGTCGACCGGGCCGCGGCGGCCGGCGTCCGTGTGGGTTGCGCGCCGGACACCGTCCTGGGCACGGGTACGCAGACGGCCCGCGCGGCGATCGACGGCGGGCTCATCGGGCGTCCGCTGTCCGCGTCGGCCGTCATGCTCACTCCCGGGCACGAGCGCTGGCATCCCCACCCCGACTTCTACTATGTCGAGGGCGGTGGCCCGCTGCTGGACATGGGGCCGTACTACATTTCGGCGCTCATCCACCTGCTCGGGCCGGTTCGCGCGGTGGTCGGAGCGGCCAGCCGCCTGCGTACCGAACGCGTCATCGGCTCGGGCCCGCGTATCGGCCAACGCATCCCGGTCGAGGTGGACACCCATGTGACCGGCGTGCTTGAGCACGTCAACGGTGCCCTTTCCACCATCACGACGAGCTTCGACGGCGTCGCGACGACGGCCGCGCCGATCGAGGTACGCGGGGAGACCGGCACGCTCGCCGTACCCGACCCGAACCATTTCGACGGCGAGGTGCGTCTCTTCGCGCTCGGCGGCACCGAATGGCGCGTTCTCGAACCGAGAGCGGGCTACGCCGGCGGCTCCCGAGGTATCGGTCTGGTCGACCTTGTCGGAGCGACCCCTCAGCGTCCGCCGCGTGCCGGCGGTGACTTCGCGCTGCACGTCCTCGAAACGATGACCGCCCTCCTCGGGTCGGCCGTCGAAGGGCGACGGATCGAGCTGACGACGGTGGCGGAGCGGCCCGCGCTGGTCCCGCTCACCCCGCTCGAGGAGTGGAAGGCACACCACGCATACGGACACTGACCTCGGCTGGAGAGCTGACAGCGGTGTGTCCGGTGCCGAGGCCCGACGGCCCGGTCTTTCGCTCACCGCACAGTCAGGTCTGCTTGTCGTCAGAGCGCGCCGACGCATGGTTATGCATATGGCGACAACGATCAGATCGTCCCATTCAAGGATTTGCTCTTCCTGTCGCTCCCGCCTTAGTGCGCGTTCAGCAGGCGGCATGCGCCCGAGGAATCTCTTCCCACGTCCGGCCACCCCGGGCCGGCCGTATCAGGAGCCGCACCAACGGTCGGCGAGCCTCCCCGTCAGATCGTCGCACTGTCAGGTCGGGGATAGGCAGAACGCCGATAACCGCCACGATCTGCCGCAGGCTGGTGATGAGCGATCGGACGGCGCTTCGTGACGTCGAGGGAAGAGAGACCAATATGATCTTGAGGAAACATGCAATCGGTGGTCAAGGGCTGGTGGCCTCGGTCGAGGGACTCGGCACCATGGGCATGACAGCGATGTACGGCACGCCGGACGACGCCGAGTCCGCCGCCACCGTTCACCGCGCACTCGAACTGGGCGTGAACCTGTTCGACACCGCCGACATGTACGGCCCGCTCACCGGCGAGGAACTACTTGGCCGGGCGCTGAGAGGGCGTCGCGATCAGGCGGTCATCGCGACCAAGTTCGGCGGTGTGACGTTCGATGATGCCGGCGGCATCATCGGCGGCACGAACGGGCAGCCTGACTACGTGCGCAAGTCGCTCGACGGATCGTTGCGGCGGCTCGGCACCGACTACATCGACCTGTACTTCCAGCACCGGGTCGATCCGAACGTACCGGTCGAGGAGACCTTTGGTGCGCTTGGCGAACTCGTCGCCGAGGGCAAGATCCGCTACCTCGGGATCAGCGAGGCGTCGCCGGAGAGCATCCGCGCCGCGTACGCCGCCGCGCCGCTGTCGGCGGTGCAGACCGAGTACTCGCTGTTCACTCGCAACGTTGAGACCAACGGTGTGCTCGACACGGTGCGCGAACTGGGTATCGGGTTCGTGGCGTACGCGCCGTTGGGTCGTGGCTTCCTCACCGGCTCAGTTCGCACCCTCGAAGACCTGCCCGAGAACGACTGGCGTCGTACCTGGCCCCGATTCGCCGAGGAGAACCTGAGGCAGAATCTGCTCCTGGTGGACCGGATCCGTGCCATCGCGGAACAGGCGGGTGTCACTCCCGGCCAGCTCGCGTTGGCCTGGGTATTGGCGCAAGGTGACCACATCACCGCGATTCCGGGCACCAAGCGTCGTAGGTATCTGGAGGAGAACGTCGCTGCGGCGCAACTCAAGTTTGATGCCGGCGTGTTCGAGGAACTCAGCGCAGCCGCTCCGATCGGTGCCGCCGCCGGCGCGCGGTACACCGGACCGGCAATGGCCGCCATCCAGGAGTAGCTTGGAGATCGACGGGATCTTACGGCGCCACCAGCACCGCTGGTGGCGCCGCGATCCGGAAAGGGCAGTTCGTGGCACGAACCGAACTCGGCGACTTCCTCCGGGCTCGCCGACAGGCACTCCGCCCGGCCGACGTCGGGCTCCCAGCACGCGGGCGGCGCCGCACCCCTGGCCTACGCCGCGAGGAAGTCGCACTCCTGGCGAACCTGTCCGTCGACTACTACGAACGACTTGAGCAGTCGCGCAACACCAACCCCTCGGAGGCCCTACTCGGCAGCCTCGCCCGGGCGCTGCGACTCTCCATCGACGAACGCGACTACCTCTACCGCCTCGCCGGACATCCGGCGCCGACGACCGCCACCGTCAGCGGGTACGTCGACCCCGCGATGATGTTCCTACTCGACGCACATACCACCGTGCCCGCACACGTCATCGACGACCGCACCACCATCCTGGCCCAGAACACCCTCAGCCGCGCGCTGCTGGGCTCTTGGACCGACGGCGATGCCCGGCACTCGAACGTGACCTGGCGCTGGTTCACCCACCCCGAATCCCGCACGCTCAACGTGCCGGAGGAACACGAGGCGATTGGCCGCGGATACGTTGCCGACCTACGCGCAGCAGCCGCCCGCCGCGGCCACGACCCCGTCTCCGACCAACTGATCGCCGATCTCACCATGGCCAGCACCGAGTTCGCCGCTGCCGTGGGACGACGACACGTGGACCGTTCGTCCGGGTTCGCGTTGTTCGACGCGTTCGCCTCGGCGGAGAAGACGTTGCACGCGGAACCCGGGCGACCACCGCAGCGTCCGGCGGGTCGGGGCGGACGACACGTTCCTGTCCGGTCACCTCGGCCGGGCCTGACCGGTACCGGCGTCCGGGCGCGAAGTTGGGCGCCGGTACCGGCGATAAGTGCAGATTCGTGGCGGCGAATGACTCCAGATGCTGCTTTTGTGGCTTACGTCGATGAGCCTTTTTCATCGTGGCGGCGCTGGTCGCGATAAAAATGGCTCATTCAGTTAGTCCGGTCGCGATTCTGATGACGGCGCTGATTGTTGCCGTCGTGCGACGCGGGCGAATGACGTGGTGCGTCAGACAGGTGCGTCGCCCTGATGTCCGATCGAACATCAGGGCGACGGTTGCCTGATTGCTGGTCAGGAAATCGAGGTATTGTCGGCGACGCGGAGCCTCCCCTGACAGATGCGCCTCCGAGAAGGAATCGATTCCGACCCCGGTTCGTCTATCAGGCGAAGTACCAGGACTGGCCGGCGGGGGCGTTCGCCTCGCAGTTCCAGATCTGTACCTTGGTTCCGTTCCCACCGCTGGTGGCGGCGTCGGCGTCGAGGCACCGGCCACTGAAGCCGTTGTAGAGCTGGACTCCGTTGCCGTACTCCCACCATGCCTGCGCGGCTGCCCCGGCCTGGCAGTCCCAGAGCTGTACCTTGCCGCCGTTGCCGGGGGTGTTCCGGTCCGCGTCGAGGCAGCGCCCGCTGGACGCGTTCTGGAACGTCCAGAAGCCATTGCCAGTAGCGGTGTAGGTTGCCCACCACATCTGAGAGGTCGCGCCCAGGCAGTCCCAAAGCTGGATCTTGGTGCCGTTGCTGCCGATGGTGGCGATGTCCGCGTCGAGGCACCGGCCGTCACGGCCGTCGACAATGTAGACCGCGACGGCGGCGGCCGATACCCCTACCGGCCGCGCCAATCCGGCCTTGGCCGACTCCTCCACCGGTGCGAGCCGCATCTTTGCCGAGGTCGAGGCGCCGCTGCTGTCGGGGGACTTGTTTCCTACTGCCGCCTGGCTGGGTGCGGCCACCGCAAGGGACAATGCGAATGCGGCGCCCATAATTGCCGCAGCCCGCATCTTTCTTCCTACTCCGAACATCCGTAATCCTCCCCAGAATATGGCCGCGAAAGTGTCGGCCCGCCTTTCGGCGCTTACGAATGAAGCGATCTTAGGACCAAGAACAACCGGATGACAAGGTTGACTTTCAGCTCGGCATGTGTCGGCGACTCCGCTTATGGATGCGTGGCTACCCTCTGTTACGCGAACCGGTCCAGCTTGTTCTCAGGTTTCGTCACGGCGAGTGACTCCGGCGTGGGATGGCCTGATTGGCCCGGAGGTTGCCCGGAATTGATTGCGGGCTCCAATTGTGTCGACTTTCGATACCGGGTTATTCGTTTCCGTGGCTACGTATCACGCCGTTCGCCGTCGTGAGGCAATTTTCGCCAGGAATCGAGGTTGCCTGGCAGTTAACGTCAGCTTAATGACCGCCTGCGTCGTCCGTGGGGCCCTGCGCGGATTGGTCCGGGGAGCAGGGTTGTCCCGGGTGATCGGTGACTTACCGTGTTGACGTGTTGCTACCGGATGCTGACTCAGCGAGTGTTTGAGAGGGCGTCGCGCGGCGCTTCCACCAAGTAAGTGGATCTTCATGGCGGCAGTTGCCGGTGGACTTCCCGCCGTGGCAGACGGTGTACTGGCAGTTCGGGCGCTGGGAGAAACGCCAAGCCACCGAGCGGGGCCTTGACCTGTTGCGGGAGAAGGCCCGCCTGGTCGAGGGCCGTGAGCCGCAGCCGACGGCGGGGATCATCGACTCCCAGTCGGTGAGGTCTTGTTCACGGCGGCGGCGCAGGTGGTCGCGGTAGGGCCGACGAGGGTGGGCCGGTACTGCGGTGCTGGGACCAGACGTTCCGGTTCGCCTGATCCGAGCGTACCGTTTGACGGTGTTGAGGCCGAGGTTGAGCCGGCGGACGCATTCAAGCAGTCCGACACCATTGTCTGAGCAGGTCGTGGACCTGCTGCCACCACCGCTGCCGGTGGTCTCGGCCCGCGTGTCTCCTGTGGGGGCGGCCCGGCGGTGGCGCATCGGGCCGCCTCGATCTTCCACAGTGGCCGAACTCTGGATTTCGGTGCCGCGAATCACCACCCAGGGGGCATGTGCTGCGGCGTTATCGTGGCGGGCGGCACGGCTCAGGTGCGGAACGGCCCGGTGACGCAGTACGTGATGCCACCGGAGGAAGAGCCCGAGGTGCCGCGTTGGGATGAGAAGTACAGCCGATCCCCGGCCGGGGTAAATGCGGGACCGCAGATCTCCGACGAGCCCTGACCGGTGATCCGCAGGAACACGGAGATCCTGTCGCCTGGCGTGATCAGGCAGATCTCCATGTTGCCACCGTCCTCGGCGACGTAGAGGTCACCGAACGTGGAACCGGTGATGTTGTCCACGCCAGTCAACGGTGCCGGGCCGGGATTGACGAGGTTGTCGTCATAGGCGAGCTCGTAGGTGTTGTCGGCGAGGTTGAGCTGCCAGACCCGGTTGTCGCCCTTGGTGGTGAACCACAGTGTGTCGTTGGCGTAGTAGCAGCCCTCTCCGCCGTTGAACGATTTGGCGCCGGAGACCTGCGACCGGGTCACGGTCGGGGAGCCGTCCGGATCGGGCACGGCCGCCCAGCTGAACGAGCCGGATGTGCCGGTGCCGGCGACCAGCACCTGCAGGCGTCCGCTGGACAGGTCGCCCCAGGTGTCTGGAATGAACCGGTAGAGCTTGCCGTTGCTTTCGTCTTCGGTGAGGTAGATGACCTGCCGGTCCGGGTCGACCGCGGCGGCTTCGTGCTTGAACCGGCCCATTGCCGGACGGACCACAGCGGTGCCGCCGAGCGGGTGGGTCTCCCATACCCGGCCGAGGCTGACCTCCTCGCAGGACAACCAGGTGTTCCACGGTGTCTTGCCACCCGCGCAGTTGTTGTTGGTGCCGGATAGGATGCGCGACGCCCCGATGATGGCTCCGCTGGAGTTGAACAGGATCCGAGACGCGCCACCGCCGGAACCGGCGCTGGTCTCGGAGTTGGACACGTAGACCCAGCCGCTGCCGTTGGCGAACACCGCGCCGCCATCGGGAGCGTCGTGCCAGGTGTACGTGGTGCCGGTTACGACCTGGCCGGAGCGGGCGACGATCTGGCTGGTGAAGCCGGCCGGGAGTTGGATGCCGTGCCCGTTGGCCGGCTGGAGGGGACCGTACGGGCCGGACGCGTTCTGCGCCGGTGCCGCGTACGCGGCTGACCAGGTGGTAAACGGCAGCGCTACCGCGCCGGCTCCGAGCACTGTGGTGCGCAGCAGGTTCCGTCGATCCATCGAAACTCCTTTATGGGGGTCCGAGGAACATATTGATCCGTGATTGCTAGAGGCCGGTCTCGAAAGTGAACATCCGCCATCGGTGCATGAACAAGCGGGTCCGGTCCCCCCAAAATGGGATTAATCGGCGCTCCATAGTCTACGCGGCGTCGGACGAGGTGCCCGGTGTGGAGGCGGGTGTGCGCCGCTATGCACTCTCAACTCGGGCTATTTGTTCCATTGCGGTAGGACCGGTCGGCCAGGCTTTGGTCCAGGCGCCCGGGCTGTCGCTCTACCACATCAGACCGCGTCGCCACACAATCTCGACCAACCTCCCTGGGCAGTACGGCTAGGCCGTTACTCGCCCGCGCGGAGCACCTCGCTCAGCCGGTCGCGCCGCCGCAGCGCTGCCTCGACGGGGACGACCGTGGCGGCCGCCGCCAGCATCGCCACGCTCACCAGGCCGAGCATCCACCACGGCAGGGCCGCCGCCGGGTCGGCGGCTTGGCCGGTGAGCAGCCGTAGGTCGAGTGGGCCGAGCGTCAGGCGTGCGAGTAGGGCCCCGAGCAGCGGTCCGTACACCGCAGCGACCACGACCGGCGGGAGCAGCTCTCCGGCGGCGACCCAGCGGGCGTCGCGCGGCCGCAGGCCGAGGGTCCGCAGCCGGGTCAGGGTCTGCCACCGCTCCGACGCACCCGCGGCCGCGGCGAGCGTGAGGCCGAGCAGCCCCAGCGCCAGCAACGCCGCGGCGGCCGTCCACGCCAGGCGCAGTAGCCCTGCGGTCAGCGGGGCCGCTCGCTGCGCCCGCAGGACGTCCGCGCGCAGCACGACGTCGGCGGCGACGCCGCTGTTCGACACGGCCCGCGCCGCGCCGGGGCCGGTCACCCATACGGTGTTCGGGACGGCGGGCAGTCCGGCGTCGGCGAGGGCCGCGGCGTCCACGATGACGATGTCGGTGCCGCCGCCGACGGAGGGAGCGGTACCGACCGCAGCGAGACGGATTGCTGGGGCGCCGTCGCGGGACAGCTGCAGCCGTGTGCCGGTCCGCAGGTCGCCGTCGCTCGATCGGACCAGCGCCGGGACGTCCCCGAGGCCAGGACCGGGTGCCGCGAGCCGGGCCAGCGCCGGCGCGTCCGGCAGCGGGGTGGTGGCCAGTAGGCGCTGGAACGCGGCGGCGTCCACGATGACCAGGCGTGGGGTGAGCACTGTCGAGTCGGCGACGACGCGCGCCGAGTCGGTCACCTGCGCGACGACGACCTGCCCTACCCCGGGTGCGGCAGCGATGCGCTCGGCGAGGGCGGGGGTGGAGGTCACGGCGTCGGCGCCGACGTCGAGGCGGGCGTCGGCACCGACCGTGCTCCACGCGCCGTCGGCCAGACCCCGGGTGGCGGTGGTGCCGAGGATGAGCGCGAACGACGCCAGCGCCGTGGCGCTGACCAGCACCAGCAGCGGCAGCGCGCGCCCG
The DNA here is from genome assembly GCF_003633685.1 of Micromonospora pisi. Lineage (NCBI taxonomy): Bacteria > Bacillati > Actinomycetota > Actinomycetes > Micromonosporales > Micromonosporaceae > Micromonospora > Micromonospora pisi. The sequence continues at coordinate 8,351,144 of NZ_RBKT01000001.1, forward strand.
GCCGTCGCGGCCGCCCGGGCAGCGCCGAACACGGCCAGCGGGTGGCGCGAGCGCAGGGCCTGCCGGAGCGACAACCGCACCCCGACAGGCAGCAGCCGCAGCAGGACGAGCGCGCCGGCGAGCACGCCCAGAGCGACGGCGCTCATGGGTAGGGCCAGGTCGCCGGTCAGCTCATCGGTGTCGCCGTCGGGGGCGGTGGCGGGCATGAGCCCGCGCTGGTGCAGTGCGACGAAGGCGGCCACCGCGGCGATCAGGACAGCGGCCTCCAGCGCGGCACGGCGCAGCTGGCCGGTGCCGCGGATCCAGCGGCGTGCGGCCCGGTTGGCGGGCTTGCGCCGATCGCGGCTGGCTCGGGCGGCGGCGAGTGTGCCGAACGCCGGCCCGGCGACGGCGCCGGCCAGGACCAGGGGCACGGCCCAGGACCAGGAGACGTCAGCAGCGGCTGCGCGGGCGAGCGCGAGCCCGACGGCGGCGGCCGACAGGGCCACCGCGGCGGACTCGATCAGCAGTTCCGCACCGAGGTCGGGCAGCGCCGCCCCGCGCTGCCGGGCGGCGGTCAGCGCCGGGGTACGGCGGCGGACCAGCAGGTCGGCGGCGAGTAGCAGGACCAGTACCGTGGCGGTCAGAACCCCGGCGAGCAGGACTGCGGCCTGCGCGGAAGCGGCGCTGATCTGTTTGCGGGCGTCGCGCAGGACGGTGTCGAGCTGCGATTCCCACTTGAGGGACCCGTCGCGGACACTCGACGCGCCGGAGGCGGCCTTGAGCTCGACCACGGTGCCGGCGAGCGCCGCGGCGGCGTCCCAGGTGAGCGTGCCGGGTTCGGGGGCGAAGCGGACGGTGCGCTGCAGTTGGTCCTCGTCGACGGCGAGACGGGCGTCCGGCAGCGACTCGCGCGACAGCAGGCCGGCGAACCGGGTGGTGCCCACGCCGTCGGCGCCGGGCACGGGGCGCAGGAGCGACGGGGCGAGTCGCCAGGCGGGGTCGGCGCTGTCCGCAGGTCGGTAGATCCCGCTGATCCGCACGTCCTTGTCGCGCTTCTGGGCGTCCTTGAGCGGGATTCGGTCGCCCGGGCCGAGGTTGAGCGCGGCGGCGTCCGCCTCGGAGAGGCCGACCTGCACCGGCCAGGGCGGTCCGCTGTAGGGGATCTCGACGGCCTGGTCCGGGTCGGGGACGGCGGGGCCGGGCGCGCTGCCGGCGATCCAGGTTACGTCCGGGCCGCCGGGGTCACCGGCCAGATAGGTGAACTGGAAGGTACGCGGCACGTTACCGTCGGTGATGCTGAGGACCGGGCCGTTGACGATGGCGACGGGCGGGCGCAGAGCGGCGTCCAGGCGGGGGCCGAGCGTGTCTGCCGCCTGGCTGCGGAAGCCGTCGACGTCTTCGGCGAGGCGGGGTATCCGGATGCGCCCGCCGGTCGGGCCGTCGTCGCGCTCCCAGTTAGCGTGTACGAGGACGTCAGCGTCGTTGCCAGCGCGGCGGATCGTGTCCTGAACGGCGTCGTCGGCGGCGGCGCGCAGCAGCGCCGGCACGGCCCCGGCGAGCAGCGCGACGGCCGCGATGACGGCGGCGGTGAGCAGCAGCGGTCCGGCGTCGGTGCGGCCGCGGCCGCGGACGCTGGGCCAGTGCGGCGCCGGCCACCGGCGGGTCAGCCACCGGTTCACGGCGCCACCCGCAGGTGCGCGGCGTCGGCCCGGCGGACCTGGACGGTGACCACGACGGCGACCGCGAGCGTGCACCCGGCCAGCAGCGCCGCGAGCAGTGCGGCCTCGGCGGACCACGGCCAGTGTGGCTGGGCGGCCGGGACGGGCGCGGCGCCGGTGTCGGAGCGTACGAGCAGGGGTACGACGACGCGGGTGGCGAGCGCGCCGACGGCCGCTCCCGCTGCGAGCAGCGGCAGCAGAACGCCGGCGTGCTGGCCGAGCAGCACGGCCCGGATGCCGCGCCGGGACATCCCCAGGCCGCGCAGCCGCGCCACCTCGACGGCGCGGACCTGCAGGTCGCAGGTCACGTGCAGGACCACGCCGGCGAGCAGCAGCAGGGCCGCGGCCGGGACGACCAGCCGGAGCGCGGCCGGCAGCCCGGCGCGCAGCGGGCCGCCGGTGAGGCGGGCGGTCTCTGCCTCGCGCGTCGTGACGGTGCCCAGGTGCAGGGCGGTGGCCCGCTCGGCGGCACCGGGCCCGGCTGGGTGGCCGACCCACCAGGCGTCGACCGGGAACGTCAGGTCGCCGGTGACGGCAAGTGCGCGGGACAGGGTGTCCAGGTCAGCCAGGACGGCGACGGCGCCGGGGGCGGACGGGACGGTCGGCACGACCTCGGTGACGACGATCGGGACGGGCGTGGTGCCGACCGTGATGCTGAGCTGCCTGCCGCGGCCGGCACCGACCTCGCTGGCGAAGCGGGCGGAGACGGCGACGGGCACCGGGCCGGGGTCCGGGAAGGCGGTGGCGACGAGGTTCCGGGCGGCGTCCGGGGCGCCGCCGAGGTCGACGGTCGCAGCCATTCGCAGCTCGGTCCCCGTCGGCGTGGCGGACAGCGTGACGGTCGGGTCGCTCAGCTGCTTCGCGACCGGCGGCGCGGACGTGGCGGTCCAACCCGATCCGTCAGCCGACGCGGCGGGCGGCACCGTGAGCGTGACGGCTACGGCGATGGGGCCGCCGGCCGCGTCGGACCCGCCATTCGGCCCGGTCGGGTCGGCCGTGACCGGCAGGGACACCGCGACGAGGCGCAGTCCGTCAGCCGTCGCGCACGCGGGCAGCCGGTGCTCCCGGCCGTCGAGCGGCACGGGGGGACCGGTGCAGGGCGTGCGCAGGCCGGTGGCGTCTTGCAGCAGCAGCCGGGGCGTCACGGCGAGCGGGGTGCCGCCGGCCGCAGTCCCGCTCAGGACGAGCGGGGCACCGGCCGGAATGGCGAGGCCGGTGACGCGGGCGTGTGACGCGAGCGCGGCTCCCACGTCCGTCCAGCTACGGTCGCCGTCCAGTCGCCCGCGCAGCAGTGCGTCGGCGCGGGTGGTATCGATGGCGATCAGGCGCGGCGCCTCGCCAGCGGTGCCGAGCCACTGCCCGATGGCGGTGCCGCGGTCGACGGCCGGGCTCACCACCCCCGCAGTGGCCGCGCTGACGTCCGCGCCCTGCCCGGCGACCGGCGGCGCGGTGAGGGCGAGCGCCAGGTCGGTGCCGACGGAAAGCTCGGCCTGGTCGTACTGCGACCGTTGCCAGGTGGCGTCGAAGGCGACGCCGAAGGTCCCGGCCGCGCAGGCCAGCCCGACGAGCAGGCCGGCGGCGACCGCCTGGGGCCGGCGGGCGGCCTCGGCGGCCGCCAGCGGGAGCACCAGCCCGTGGTCACGGTGCGCCAGCCGGTCGGCGCCGCGCAGGGCGGGCAGCACCACGCGGAGCACCAAGGCGGCGCCTGCGGTGAGCAGCAGCGCCGGCGCGAGCACCCGGACCGCGTCGGCGCGCGGGGTGGCGGCGGTGGGCTGCGCGTAAAGCTGCCACCACCCGGCGGCGGCGAATGCCGCGAGCAGCAGGTCGGCGCCGGATCGGGCCAGCAGTTCGCGTCGGTTGCGCCGGTCGCCGGCTGCCGGGACGGGCCGGATCGCCAGGATGATGAGTATGACGGCGAGCACCAGCGCGCTGCCGGCGACCGCGAGAACCTGGGCGCCGGTGATGGCCGGCCGGACGGTCAGGCCGGCGCCGTCCAGCGGCGGCAGGTGGGTCAGGCCGGCGTGTACGGCCGACGAGGCCGGTATCGCGAGCGCGGCGGCGAGGGCGGCGACGACCCCGGCCTCGAGTGTCGCGGTGGCGGCGAGCTGGCCGCGGCTGGTGCCCAGGGCGGACAGCAGGGCGGTCTCATCGGCGCGCATGCTCGCGGTCAGCCGGCCGGCGAGGGCGAGTGCGGTCGCGGCCAGGACGCCGCCGAGGACGGCGAGGGCGAGCACGACGGCGGCGGTGACGTGCCGCTGGTCGTCGGCGGCCCGCAGGGTCAGCGGCAGGCCGGAGGAGACGCGTTTGAGCTGGACGCGGTCGCCGAGGGTGCCCGCCAGCCGTCGGTCGGCGCTGCGGACGGCCCCGGCCACGGTCTCGAGGTCGCGGCGGTTGGCGCGGGACAGGTCCGGATGGGCGGTGATCTCCAGTCGGGTGAGGGTGGCACCGGTGGTGACCAGTTCGGCGAGGTCGATGATGAACGGGCCGTAGGCGTTGACGGGCTGCCCGAAGCGGCCGTCCCGGTAGCCGGTGGCAGAGCCGGCCGCGGCCAGCGGGTCGCGGTCCCAGCCGCGCCCCGGCAGCGGGCGCACGACACCGACGACGGTCACGTCGAGGGCCGGGACGGGCGCGTGGGCCAGTTCCGCGCCGAGGCGCACCCGGCGGCCGGGGGTGAGGCCGAGCAGCTGGGCGGTGGACTCCAGCACCACCGCGTCGCCGGGGTCGCGTAGCCAGCGCCCCGTGATCAGGTGGGCTCGGGCCGGCAGGTCGTCCAGCCCCGACAGGTACGCCTGGGCCGGGACGGTGGTGCCCGGGGCGAGAGTCGGCGGCAGCGCCCGCAGCACGCTCGACGCCCGCGCGGTCGTCGTCGCCGGGAACGGTGCGAGCGCGGAGGTCACCACGGCGCGGGCGTCGGAGGCGACGGATGGCGCGTCCCGGCCTTCGATGGTGCCGGTGTAGGCGGTCACGTCGACGGCACCGGAGGCGGCGCGGGCCATGGCGACCTCCAGCGCCCGCTCGGCGGTGCGGGTGCTCAGCAGGGTGCAGGTGCCCAGCAGGGTCGCGCCGACCGTGACGACCCCGAGGAGGGCCGCCAGCAACGGCCACTGCGCGCGGGCGCGGCGGCTGACCAGCCTCAGCATCGTCGCGTCACGTCGCGTCCGGCACGTGCTCGTACGGCTGTCCGGCTGCCTGTTCGTCGAGATGCCCGTCGTGGATGCGGATCACCCGGTCGGCCAACGCCATCATCACCGCGTCGTGCGTCGACACCAGCGCGGTGACGCCTTCGGACTCCACCACCCCGCGCAGCAGGGCCATCACCGACAGACCCGTCTCGGCGTCCAGTTGCCCCGTGGGCTCGTCGGCGATCAGCAGCCGGGGCGAGGCAGCCAGCGCGCGGGCGATCGCCACCCGCTGCTGCTGGCCGCCGGACAGCTCGGCCGGCCGCTGCCGGGCGTGGTCGGCCAGGCCCACCAGCTCCAGCAGCAGTTCGACTCGCCGCTCGCGCTCGGCCGGGGCGACGCGGGCCAGCCGCAGCGGGGCGCCGACGTTCTCCGCGGCCGACAGCACCGGGATCAGGCCGAAGCTCTGGAAGACGTACGACACCTTTTCGCGCCGCAGCCGGGACAGGCCGTCCTCGTCGAGTGCGGTGACGTCGGTGCCGTCGACGTGCACGGTGCCGGTGTCCGGGCGGTCCAGCCCGCCGATGACGTTGAGCAGGGTGGTCTTGCCCGAGCCGGACCGGCCGACGAGCGCCACCATGGAACCGGCGGCCACGTCGAACGACACGCCGCGCAGGGCGTGCACGGAGGTCGGCCCGGTGTTGAACCGCCGGTGCACGCCGCGCACGCTGAGCAGCGGCTCGATGCTCATTCGTTACTTCCCGCGTCGGGGCGGATCGTGATGTGGTCGGGCTCCAGGGCCAGCCGGACCCGCCGGGTCAGCGCCAGCGCCTGGCGGAAGTCGCGGGGCACCTGGACCCGCCCGGCCCGGTCCATCACGGCGTACTCCTCGGCGATCATGTGCGTGTCGCCCTCCGCGTTGGTGGTGGTACGGCGCAGCACCTCGCTGCTGGTGCGCCCGTCGCGGATCGCGACTGTCCGTTCGACCTGGCCGCTGACCTCCGGGTCGTGGGTCACCACGACAACGGTGACGCCGTACCGTCGGTTGACGTCCCGCAGCACGCCGAAGACCTCCGCGGACGTGGCGGCGTCCAGTTCGCCGGTCGGCTCGTCGGCGAGCAGGACCCGCGGCTGGTTGGCCAGCGCCACCGCGATCGCGACCCGCATCTGCTGCCCGCCGGAGAGCTGCGCGGGGCGTCGGTCGGCGCAGTCGGCGACGCCGAGGCTGTCCAGCAGTTCGGCCGCGCGCTCCCGGCGCTGCTTCTTCTCGGTACGGGCCGCCGTCATCGGTAGGTCGACCATCTCCCGTGCGGTCAGGTAGGGAACCAGGTTGCTCGCCGTCTGCTGTCGTACGAACCCGACGGTGTGCCGCCGGTACTCCACGCGGTCCGCGCGGGACATCGCCAGCAGGTTCCACCGGTCGACCCGGGCCCGTCCGGCGGTGGGGGCGTCGATGCCGGCCAGGATGGACAGCAGCGTCGACTTACCCGACCCGGAGGCGCCGACGACGGCGACCATCTCACCGTTGTCCACGGCCAGGTCGAGTCCCTGCAGTGCCTGCACCTCGATCGAACCGGTCTGGTAGATCCGCACCAGGTTCTCGCAGACGATGAGCGCGTCCCGGCCGAACTCGGGCGCCCGCGCGGATGACTGCGGCAAGGACAGCGGTGTGCTGGGCATTCCCTCCCCGTCAAGGTCGTGCCGACAACGAGCCAGCCTCGTGTAGCGATCAAGTCCGCCCAACGGGCACGCGGTGTCACCCGGCCGCACGTATCGTCGCCGTCCTGCTTCAGGAGCCTCAACCGCCCCTGCTAACGCAGTATTGAAGCAGTTTCGCAATCGGCAGCTCCGTTGACCATGCCCCCGCACGGGCTTTCCTGCGTCCTGCCCCCACAGGCGCGGCGGTGACGGCCCGAGGGCGGCGCATTCCCGACGGCGGTCGGAGCGCAGGAGCGTGCGATCGGCGGATGTGTCCGACGGCCCGGGCGGCAGAAAGTTTGACGTGGCGGCGCCGTGTCGGGGCGGTGTCAGCCACAGAGCGTCCAACCGGGACTACTCCGTACCGTCCGCCGGCAGGCGCTCCGGCAGCCCGAGCCGCGGGAACTGGTCGTCGTGGAACGTGACGATCTCGATGATCGCCCCGCCGGTGACGCGCAGGACGTCGATCGTCAGGGGCAGGTACGCGCCCTCCGGCTTCCGCCAGAGGTAGAAGGCGACGGCGGGCTGCCGGTTTACGGAGGTGAGGACGGCGCGCAGGTGCTTCATGCCCACGAAGCCGCTCGCAACCCAGTCGTTCACCACCATGTCGCGGCCGACGTGCAGGCCCGGCGTGGGCGGCATCGAGTAGCGGACGTCGTCCCGCAGCAGTGCGGCGAGCCCGTCGACGTCCGTGGCGACGCTGGCGTCGGTATAGCGGCGCACCAACTCGCGCGTCCCGGCGTCCTCCTCGCCGCCGGTCCAGTCCTGCCGCTCGGCGGGCAGGTGCTCCCGCATGCCGGCGCGGGCCCGCTGCAGCGCGCTGTTCACGGAGTTGACGGAGTCCCCGAGGAGCTCCGCGACGTCTCTCGCCGGCCAGCCGAGCACGTCCCGCAGGATCAGCACGGCTCGCGGGCGCGGCGCGAGGTGCTGGACTGCGACCAGGTACGCCAGCTCGATCGTCTCCCGCGCGACGGCGACGGTCTCCGGCTCGTCCGCGTCGCCTGCGGGCAGCTCGTCGAGCAGCCGGTCCGGGTAGGGCTGCAGCCACAGCACCTCGCCGCCGGTCGCGGGCTCCGGGCGGCGCTTGGCGAGCAGGTCCAGGCAGGCGTTGGTGGCGATCCGGTACAGCCAGGCCCTGAACGTCGACCGCCCCTCGAAGGTCTCCCGCCGCCGCCAGGCACGGAGGAACGTCTCCTGCACGGTGTCTTCGGCGTCCTCGAACGACCCGAGCATCCGGTAGCAGTGCACGTGCAGCTCCCGCCGGTGCCGCTCCGCCAGTCCCGAGAACGCCGGCTCGTCGACCTCGCCCAGCCCGTTCCCGCCCAGACTGCTCACGCCCAGCTCCTCCAGTCGCGTGTCCGCACTCATCACGTCATCCTTCCGTCTCGTCGTGTCCCGTCGTAGGTGTGACGGGTGCGGGCCCGACAACTCATCACCAGGTCGGTCGGCATGGCCGAGCGTTTTTCCTCCTCGGTAGGTCGGGTCCTTTCGACGTGGTGGAGGACGAGGATGGCCTGCACCATTGCGGTCGTCCGCGAGGGCTGCAGCGCAGCTTGTCAGGATCTTTTAGGTCTTGAGGGTGGCGACGGCGTGTTCGCCGCGGCAGCGGATCCGAGCATGGGCCTTGTCCACGCCTTCTGCCGGCGCCTCGATCACATCCACCGGAGGTACTGGCGGCGTCGCCGCCACCAGTACCGGGCAAAGTGAGCCACTACCAGCAAAGACACCGAATTCCGCAGGTACGGCCGGAGTGTTAGCTCACTGGTAGCCGCGGATCTCCTTGAAGACCGCCGCCAGTGGACCGGTCCGCGCGTCGAACGTACGGCCTCCGGTCAGCGCGGCGATCTCGTCCATCTCGCCCACGTTCCCCTCGCCGAACAGCAGAGCGAACACCGGTACGGCCTTCGCCCGCGCCGGCAGCTTGCCGTGGTACGACCGGAAGTCCGCGAAGCTTCTCCCGACCGTGCGCTCGCCGTCGGTGAGCAGCACGACCGAGGTGATCCGGCCGGGTTCGGTCGCGTCGAGTTGGCGGGCCAGGTCGAGGCCGTTCACGAGCGCGTCGTAGACCGCGGTGTCGCCCTCGGCGGTCAACTGCCGTACGTCGCCGCGGATCCGGTCGAGCGCAGGCTCCCGGTTCGTCTCCGGTACGTCGAACCGGCGCGGTGCCGACGGCCTGGTGCTGAACGGGAGCAGGATCACCTGTTCCCGACCGTTGAACCTGGTCAACTCGCCGGAGAGCGAGGTGTCGGCGCCGGAGAGACCAAGCAGTGCGGACTTGAGCCCGTCCAGCCGGGCACCACGCATCGACCCGGAGACGTCGAGCAGGTAGATGGTGCGCGCCGGTCGGCGTAGTGCGTCGCCGAAGCCGGTGACGAGCGCGGTCGCCGCGTCGTACCGGGACGGGAACGGCAGCTCAACCAGACCACCTTCGAGCGGACCGAGGACGTCGGCGAGGGGGATGCCGGGCACGGCCGGCCGGCGGAACGTGGTCTCCATGATCCGGCGTTGGGTGCTCGGTCGGCGCAGGAAGTCGGCGATCGCCGCGTAGTTGGTCCGCGCCTGTTCGGAGGCGCCGGCGAGCAACGTGAGCGGGTAGTCGGCGGTTACCACGCCGTCGGCGGGGTGGACGATGGTCAGCGGTTCGGCGAGCTTGCCGCCGTGGTTGAGGGACACGAGCACCGACTCGTAGTTGATCAGCCCGTCCACCGGGGCGTCGCCGCCCTGCCGCTTGACGTACGCCTCGGCCAGCCACCCGGACGAACCGGCGGTGAGGGACTGCCCGGCGAAGAAGGGCCGGAGCCGAGGCGTGAGCGCGTTGATTTCGGCCGTACCCAGTGCCCGACCGGTGCCGGCGAGGGCGGCGGCGACACTCACCAGCGCGGAGTAGCCAGAGTTCGACGCCGCCGGATTTGTCATGCCGTACGTGAACCTGCCGTCCCCGGCCGCCGTGGCGATCTCGCTCCAGGTCGGCCGGTGCGCGTCCCAGCCCAGTTGTCGCGCCACCGAGGTGCGCAGCCCGAGCACCACCGGGGAGTTGGCCACCTTGGTGCTCACGTCGATCTTGCCGATGGCGTTCGGGTGCAGCTCCAGGTAGCGGTTGCTGGAGAACCAGATCGCGTCCTGGTCGGCTGCGGCGGCGCCGGAGACCACCCGCTCGATCCCGTCCAGCGTGCCGATCTCGGTGAGTTGCACCCGTACCCCGGTCGCGTCCTCGGCCTGGGCCAGGATCGGCCCCAGGTCGGCCAGTTCCGAGCCGGCCAGCACCCGCAGTACACCCGAGCCGCGCTTGTACGGGGCCTCGGAGCCCTCGGACGGCTCGGGTGGGGCCTGGCTGGTGCACCCGGCCACGGCGGTGAGCAGAACCACCAGCAGGGTCAGATATGCGGTACGGCGCACTCGTCGTCTCCTCGTCGTCACGGTCGTAGGCGTACATCGAGAGTGGTGAGCAGCGACTCGATGGCCGCCGATGCGGGCGGTTCCACCACGTCGCTGATCCGGCCGGGCAACGCCGCACCGCCGGCGGAGACCCCGGCGAGCACGGCCGCGGAGACCGACTCGTCGGCGGTACGGAAGCCGTGCTCGGCAGCGAGCCGGACAAGCCCGGCATCGGTGTTCAGGAGGCGGCCGACCTCGCCTCCCGGACCGGTGAACGCGACCAGGGTGTGGACACTGCGTACGGTCGGCGAGAGGTACAGCAGGGTGCCGTTGCGGGGTAGGAGCCCGGTCCGGATCGCCTCGACGTACTGGGCCTCGTACGCGAGCACCAGCGGCGCGAAGTCCAGGGCCTGGGTCAGGTATTTCTGGAACGGGTCCTCGGTGGACCGTTCCAGGCCGCCCTGATCGGCGAAGAGCCGGACCACCTGGTCGACGACGGAACCGTTGTCGCCGAGTTGCCGGGCCGCCAGCCAGGCGTAGCTCGCGGCGGAGCTGGAGTCACTCGGATGAGTGGTACTGAGCAGGATGTCACGCCGGGCCGGGTAGACGACGTTGCCGGGAAGCTGGTCCCAGCGCACGTCGCGGCGCGCTAGGTCGAGGAACTTCGCCAGGTCGAGCACCTGGTGACCCTCGGCTGCCCGGTGTACGACGCCCTGGGTGGCGAGCAGGTCGACGATCGGGGTGAAGGTCGCGACCGCGAGCGGCGAGGCGAACGGGGCGTACGAGTCGACGGCCGGGCGGACCTGGCGTATTCGCTCGGCTGCCTGCTCGCTGCCGGGGAAGGCGAAGTCGTACCGTCCCAGTGGCACGGTCGTCGACATCTCGCCTGAGCCGCGCGGGTCGACGTCCACCCGGAGTCCGTGCCGGGCAAAGACGTTCTGCACCCGAGGGTCCGAGAAAAACGATGACTTCTCCGACCCGACCACACCGTGGATCGTGGTCGGTCGTTCGGGTACGGCAAGGTGATATCCGATCCCGGCCCCGACAGCGGCGAGGATGACGATCGCGATCACGAAGATCCAGGGGCGCCTCACCGGCCGATGGTGGGAGTGGATCGCGTCCAGGACGGGGTATGGGCGGTGAACGGCTGGCGAACGTTGACTGTCGGGTTCGACCGCCGCCGTGTTCACCGAACTGGCCCACGCGAACTGACCGCAGACCCGAAACGGGTCCGCCATGTCCCTTGTCCGAACGCAACAGCGCCCGCTCATCCACTCATTGAGCCGAGACCTCGACCCCGAGGGCGGCGAGGTCTCGCCGGCCTTCGGCGGCACGGTGGGGTAACAGCAGGAGCGTGCAGGCTCGTTCGAACCGGGCGCCGATGCGCTCCCATCCCGCCACAGAGGCGGTGAGGGCGGCGGCGTCGCCATACAGGCGGCCTCGGGCGCGGGCGGTGCAGGCGGTGGCCCACGCGTTCTCGTGCCGCTCGGCGGCCGATAGCAGGTCCGGTGCGTCGGGGAGTTCGGCGATGACGGCCAGCTCAGCGCCGACCGCCCTCGAGTAGGGCGGGGACCAGCTGCGGATGCCGTTGAACGTCAGGCGGACGAGCGCGGCGGCGTCCTCGACCCGCCCGGTGTGTACGGCGAGCCGCGCGTCGACCATCGACACGAACGTGGAGTGCGGGGGTAGCTCCCCGATGACCTCGATCGCGCGGGAACGCCACAGCGCGCACCCCTCGTCGTCGCCGCGTAGTCCGTGGACCAGGGCGACCGCCGCCATCGGCGGCGACATCGTGCCGGTGCGCGGACGGCCGGCCCGCCGCCAGCCCTCCCACGCGGTGCCCGCCATCCGCAGCGCCTCGTCGAAGCGTCCGCTGAGCACCAGCGGCGTGATCAGGAGGGCGGCCGAGTAGTAGGAACTGCCGGCGAGGTCGTCGTCCAGGGTCCGCTGGCCGATCGACAGGGCGGCCGGCAGGTCACCGACGCCGAGGGCGGCCAGGTGGGCCATCCGGTACGTGTCGACGATCTCCGGGGCGGCGTTCGGGTCGTGCCGGGACATCGCGGGCAGCAGGGCCAACCGTTCGTCCGTGATCCGGCGAACGTCCGTGCCCCGCCCCGCCACGATGTCGGCGGTGGCCACCGCGTCCAGTGCCGCGCTGATCAGCACCGGATCGCCGCTGGCCCGGGCGGCTGCCACGGCGGCCTCGGCGAGCGCCGGGTCGGCCTCGTACCTGTCGGAGGTCGCAGCCCAGGCCGCCGCCTCGGCGAGGCGGGCCGCCACCACGGCGTCGCTCGACCCGGCGGCAGCCGACGCCGCCTCGTCGAGGAGGTCACGCAGGCGCTCGTACGGAACCTCGGCGGCGAACCCCGCCGGGTGCCGCCGCGCGGTGGTGACCGCCTGCGCCAGCGCGATGGCCGTGGCCCCACGATCCCCGGCCACCCGGGCCCGCTGCGCGGCGGCGAGCAGCAGGTCGAAGGGCCGCTGACCGTCGTCGCCGATCGCATGCGAGACGGCGGAGGCCGCGTACAGGTCCGCCGCGGCCTCGGCCGGAGCGGGGGCCCGCTCGGCGGCGGTCCGGTAGTGGCCGAGCGATTCGATCAGGAACCGCCGTGTGTAGGCGAGGTGTGCCAGTGCCTGGGCCAGCCGGTGCGGCAGCTCATCCGGGCCTTCGGGGGCGACGGCGAGGGCGGCTCTCAGATCGTCGGCGACGCCGTCGAACTGTTCGTACCACTCGTCGCCGTCCAGCCGCGTCTCCAGTTCGGTGGCGACGTCCGCCGCCCAGCGCAGGTGCCGGTCCTGGATCTCCGGCCGCTCGCCGGAGGCGTCCAGCTGTTCGATGGCGAACGCGCGCACCGTCTGCAGCAGTCGCCACCGGGCCGCTCCACCCGAGCGGTGCACGCTGACCAGGCTCTTGTCCGCCAGCCTGCCGAGCACGTCGGCAACCGCACCGCGGGTGGTCCCGGCCGGGCTCACCCCGGCGACGGCGGCGAGGTCGAACGCCCCGGCGAAGACGGCGAGCCGCCGGAACAGTGCCTGTTCCTCGTCATCGAGCAGGTCGTGGCTCCAGCCGATGACCGCGCGCAGCGAGCGGTGCCGCTCGTCCACACCCCTACCGCCGGCCACCAGCCGTAGCTGGTCGTCGAGCGCGGCCAACAACCCGTTCTCGCCCAGGGTGGCACTGCGGGCCGCGGCCAACTCGATCGCCAGCGGCATACCGTCCAGTCGCGCGCACAGCTTCGCGACCACTGCGGGGTCCGCCGCGAATCCGGGGTCCGCGGCGGTAGCGCGGTCGACGAAGAGTCGCTCGGCGTCGGACTCCAGCGGCAGCGGGCCCAGCGGTACGGCACGCTCACCCCGTACGCCGAGGCGTTCCCTGCTGGTGGCCAGGATGCGCGTGCCCGGGCAGGCGGCCAGCACCCGCTCCGCGAACGGTGCCACCACGTCGATCACGTGCTCGCAGTTGTCCAGCACCAGCAGCGATCGGCCCTCCCCGAGCCGCTCCACCACGGCGTCCTCCAGCGACTGCTGGGGGCGCTCGCTGACGCCGAGCGTGGCGGCCACCGCCTGTGCGACGTACCCGCCGCGGGCCGGAACGAGATCGACGAAGGCGCCGCCGGAGGGGAAAGAAGGCCCCGCCGCCGCGGCGATCTGGCCTGCCAGCCGCGTCTTGCCCACCCCGCCCGGTCCCACCACGGTCACCAGCCGGGCGCCGCGCAGCGTCTCCATCAGATACTCGCGCTCCGCGTTTCTGCCGATGAAGGTGGTGAGCGTCGATGGCAGGCCGGCCAGCCGTCCAGGTACCGGCGCCCCCGCCTGCACCTGTACGGCGAGCTCGCCGAGGGCCCTCCGGTCGGCGACGCCGTACTTGCGCAGCAGCGAGGAGACGTGATTCTCCACGGTCCGCACGGAGATGTGCAGCCTGCCGGCGATGTCCGCGTTGGACAGGCGCGCGCCCAGCATGACGAGCACCTCGATTTCCCGCTTCGACGCTCCGGCGGGATGCGTGACATCCATCGCGCCATCATGCCCGATCGTGGATCAGTGGTGCGTAGTCGAATGAGTGGTGGAATGCGTGATCGCCACCGATGCCCGTCCCGCCCCCCGTGCGGCAGGCTCGACCTGGGTTCACCGAAACCACTTGGGAGACATCATGGGACGCGTTGTTTTGTCCATATTCACCACTGCCGACGGGGTCGTCGACGATCCGCAGCGGTTCACGTTCCAGTTTGTCAGCGAGGACTCCATGCGGACCGGGCTGGCGCAGCTGCAGGCCGCCGACGCGCTGCTGCTCGGCCGGGTCACCTATGAGGGGTTTGCCGCGTCCTGGCCGAACATGACCGACGAGGCGGGCTTCGCCGACAAGATGAACAGCATGCCCAAGTACGTCGTCTCGACGACGCTGGACCGGGCCCAGTGGAACAACACCACCGTCATCAGCGAGAACGTTGCCGAGACGATCACCAAGCTGAAGGCCGAGGTGAATGGCGACATCCTGATTTACGGCAGCGTCGCACTGGTCAGGTGGCTGCTGCGCAACGAACTCGTCGACGAACTGCGCCTGGTCACCTACCCCGTCGTGATGGGCGGTGGCGTGCGCCTCTTCGAGGAGCCGGGCGAGCCGGGGGTGCTCCGGCTGGTCGGCGCGCAGGCGTTCGACTCGGGTGTGGTCGTGCTGACCTACGCTCCCACCGGGGACAAGCTCGTCGGGTGGGGGCAGGAGCCCGGGGCCCCGGTCGGTGAAGGGTGAGAGCGAGGCGGCCCCGATCCTCGGCTACGACACGTTCTGTAGACCCATGCTTCTCAACGAGCAGCGATGAAGGAGAAGACCGTGAACGACGATGTCACCCAGTACATCAACAAGACGCAGCCGTGGCAGATCGACGTATGTGAGAAACTACGTGTGATGATCGACCAAACCATTCCAGGTGTTGAGGAACGGCTTCAGTACGGCAAGCCGCACTACCTCAAGAACGGCCACTACGCTGCCGTCATTGCGGTAGCCAAGTCCAAGGTCTCGTTCATGGTCTTCAACGCGACGGACATCCCTGAGGTCAAGGGATTCCTCCGGGCAATGGGCAACGGTGAACGCAAAACTGTCGACATCAAAGAAGGGCAAGAAGTCGACTTCGGCGCGCTCGCCAGCATCCTGGGAAAGACCACGGCCGCCCTGTAGGTGCCAGCGTGTCTGCCGTCACCACAAGGCCATTGGCCGGTGACACCTCCCCAACTTCGATCTCAACGGGATCGAAGTTGGGGAAGGACCCGCCGGCCCGCCGCGATCAACAAGGTAGTGATCCGCACTTGCCCGATCCGGTTGGTGCTCCGATGGTGCTCGGACGTCGGGATACTGCGACGAACGCACTCGGAGGCGTAATTCCCGGCGCGGATCCGTCAGGCCCGGTACCGAATGATGAAGTTGACGTACGCGTTGCCGGGGCGTGTCTCGGCGTCGCCGCCCTCGTCGACGGTGTGGTGGTGGTTGCCGCCGGAGTTGGACTCCACATCGTCGTCGTTCCAGATGCTGCGGTAGCTGCCGATCACCGCCCGCGCCGAATACCCCTGGGGGGTGCGGGCCTGGTGGCTGTGGTTGCCAGCGGAGTCCAGCGCGAAGGCGGTCTGTGGTCGGGCGGTGGCGTGGCCCTGCCGCGACCCGCACCGGTTGCCGGACGCGCCGCCCGGTGCCGGTTCGGTCCGGCTTCCCGCGTCCGGGTCGCGTCCGGTGTGGTCGTCCACCCCGCGCAGGAGGTAACCCCGGTAGTCGGGCAGGGTGAACGTGCTGGTGCCGTCGCCGCCGCCGTGCAGGGTTCCGATGACCGCGAACAGATCCGGATAGTCACTGCGACTGATCATCCGCCCGTTGCAGTACATCCAGCCCTGCTCCTCCAGGAAGTTCTCGTCGATCGGCGCACCGGTCGCGTACGGCACGACGGTGCCCACCACGAAGTGACCGCGCGGCACCAGCGGCAGCGACATGTCGCTCATCGGTTCCCCCTCGACGATCCGCTGCCGTAATAGATCAGGTAGTTGAGGTAGGCGTTGACCGGGGTGCTGTCCAGGTCCCCTCCAGTGATCGTGTGGCTGTGTTTGCCGTCGCGCGAGGTTTCCGCGGTTTCCTTGTTCCATCGGGCGTAGTGGTCCGACGGCCCCTTGGCGTGTGAGTAGTCGACCGGCACGTTCGGCACCCAGTGCTTGTGCTCGCCCGTCCAGTTGCTGCTGAGCTGGGCGCCGGCCGGACGCGCGGTGGCCTTCGGCTGGACCGAGCCGACCCGGTCGCCGGTGAGACCGCCGGGGTTCGACGCGGTCCGGCTCCCCGAGTCCGGGTCGTTGCCGGTGCCATCGTCGACGCCACGGTGGAACCGACCGCGGTAGTCGGGCAGGTTGAACGTGTTGGTGCCGTCCCCGCTGCCGTGGATGTCACCGATCACCCGGTACAGGCGGTCGTAGGTGGCACGGGACACGGCGCTGCCGTCGCACAGCAGCCAGCCGTCCGGGGGAGGTGAGTTCCCCGACACGACGCCGCCGTAACCGACGACCGAGCCGATGAGCACCCCGTCGTCGAGGCCCTCAGCGGGCCGGCCCTGTTGGACACCGTTCATGGTCATCCCTCACTGGCTGTATTTGATGATGAAATACACGTATTTGTTGATCGGCCTGGTCTCCGCGTCGCCGCCGTCGGTCACGGTGTGGCCGTGCGCGCCGGCGTCCCTGATCTGTCTCGTGTTGTCCGGCCAGATTCCGTAGTGGCTGCCCTCGGTCGCCAGCCCTTCGTTCTCCGTCGGCAGGTGCGCTACGTCGTGGGCGTGTTCACCGTCGTCGGCCGCCTTGAACGTGGTGGCCGGCAGTGAGGTGTAGTAGCCCTGCAGCGAGCCGGGATTGTTGCCGGCGAGTCCGCCGGGGGCCGACGGTGTGCGCGCCTCAACGTACGGGTCCCGACCCGCGCCGAGGTCGACGCCACGGGTGAAGCGGCCCCGCAGGTCGGGTAGGCGGAAGCTGTTGTGGCCGGCGCCGTAGTTGCCGCCGATCGCGGCGTACAGGGCGGGGTGGTCGGTCTGGCGCAGCTCGGCGCCGTCGCAGTAGAGCCAGCCCTGCTCGTCGAGCCAGATCAGGTCGACGTTGCCGGCGAAGGCGACGATGGTGCCGACCGGCACCGGTGACGGTTCATCTGTCATTGGTCCTCCATACGGGTTGCCGGTCTGCTGCTCAGATCGCCGACCAGCGGGTGCCGACAAGCGACATCCAGAAGTCCGTCGTGGCGGGCGTGCGTGCCCACAGCGGCGAGTGGACGTCGGCTTTGCGTAGCACGCTCTGGACGTACGTGGTGCAGTTGTTGGTGAGGTAGGAGTACGGGGGGATTTGCGGTTCCACCGCCGCGCTGTCGGCAATCATCGCCAGGGCGTAGTCCTCGGCCCTGCCGGCGTTCTCGGCCGGCACCCCGATCCTTCGCCACGTACCGGCCAGAAGATCTCCGGCTTTGTAGACCCCAGCCTCCGTCCCGCGCGGGTGGAGCAGCTCGCTCAGCTCGGGCGCTTTGCCGGGTCGCTGCGTCGCGACCCTGAGGTGTCCCCAGATCATGGTCGGCCGCTTCTTGTTCGCCCGGACGAACAGCTCTCCCCTCGCGTCCGCTGGCGTGCGGCGTCCGGCGCGCAGCGTCAGGCTCGTGCGCAGCATCGGACCTCGGCCGAGCACGCCACCGACGACGCCGCCCGCCGCACCGCCCACCGCTCCCAGCCCGGCCGCGAGGCCACCGCCTTCGAGGAAGTCGCCACCGTGGTAGGCGTTGAGCGACCCGTTGCTGACGAACCCGTCGAGCGCACCGAGTCCCACCCCGATGAACGTCTCGATACCCAGTGCCATCCCCACTCCGATGGGCAGCGCCGCGGCGACGAACCCGAGTCCGGCCGCGGCCATGCCGAAGGCGGCACCCAGGCCGACCGAGATGCCCCACTCCGTCTTGTCAAAGGGCCGGTTGGAGTAGTCGGCATGGCCGAACCCGTAGGCGGCGCTGGCGATTCCGGCGCCGATGAGTCCACCACCGACCACCCCGGCGAGGATCACGAGCGGGGCGGCGGCGCCGGCTGTCAGCACGGTGAGCGCCACGCCTCCCAGGAAAGCCGCGACGCCGCCGACGATCGCCCCGAACGCCGGCCAGGAGAACGCCCCGCTGGGGTCGTACCGGTTGACCGGATCGCAGCCGGCGTACAGGTACGGGCTCGGGTACTGGGCGGCGGGGTCGGTGCTCAGGAACCGTCCGGTGCCTGGGTCGTAGACGCGCTGCGGAAACAGGTACAGGCCGGTGACCGGGTCGCGTTCGACACCGGTGAACAGGTACGGGTACCTGCTGGTGGCGCCACGGTCCAACGGCGTGCCCAGAAAGCCGCCGTACGGCAGGTAACTGAAGGCGCCAGCGAGCCCGGCTGCGTCATAGAGGCCGCGGGTGGAGCCGAGCCGGCCACGAAGGACGTAGAGGGTGCCGGCGGGGGACCAGACGGCGATGGTGCCGCCCGGCCCCGGGATCAGATAGCCGACCCGCTGCTCGCCTGCGGTGTCGACGTGGTGCAGGGCGAGTGGTGCGGTGTTCGTGCCGGGCAGGTAGAGCCGCTGACCGTCGGGACCGGCCCGGAACAGCAGCGTGCCCTCGGCGTCGCGCTCCAGTCGTAGCTGCCCGGCGGCGCCGCGCAGACTCTCGGGAAGCCCGGAGATCGGCCCGTAGCGCAGGTCCCGGACGCCTGCCGGCGGCGCCTCGGTGACCTGCCCGTCGGGGTCGTAGACCAGCGGATCGTGCTCGACGCCGTCGTCGACGACCAACAGCCGGTTGGTGCCGTCGCGGTAGCGGAACCGCTGCCCGGCCGCGCCGACAGTACGTGCCGTCACGTTGCCGTTGGCGTCGTAGGTCAGCCCGCTGACGCCGTACTCCTCGTCGACGCTGTTCTCCGCCACGGTGAGCCGGCCCAGGCAGTCGTAGCCGTACCGGTAGTGGAAGTCGGCCACGAACCCGTCCTGGGTCACTCCGGTGAAGCGGCTGGTGACGCGGGCTGCCCGGCCGTCGTGGTAGCCGGCGTCGTCGTGGCCGCCGCTGGTGTAGTCGGTGGTTTCGGTGAGGTAGCGGTCGCTGACCGAGGCCAGCCAGCCGGGCGGGGTGTACTGGTAGGTGCGGCTGAGCTCCGCGGGGTCGCCGGGCGCCAGCACCTCGCGGACCAGGGCCCCACTCCCGTGGTAGGCGAAGCGTGCCAGTTCGGTGGTTTGCCCGTCGTGTTCGCCGGTGACCGCCACGATCTCGTTGAAGCCGTCGGCTGCGAGTCGGGCGGTGAAGGCGTCCGCCGCGAGTTGGGCGTCGTAGGTGACGTCGGTGACCGCGCCGGTGGCGTCGTAGCCGAATGCCACCGTGTGTGGTGCCCCGTCGGCATAGGCGGCGAGGCTGACGGTGCGGGAGGAGACCAGGCCGAGGTCGTTGTAGGCGTACGTGGTGCGGGTGACGGGCGTGTCGCCGACGGCGGGGCCGGAGCAGGTCTGCCAGAGCCGACCGTACAACTGCGGGTTGCCGCCGTCGCCGTCGTAGCGGTAACGGGTCAGCCAGGTGCCCGGTGCTGGCAGCCAGGTCGGGTCGTCGGCGTGGCGTTGCAACTCCTGCCGGTTCCACACGACGGCGCAGGTGCCCGTCTCGATCAGCCGGCCGAGATTGTCGTAGCGCCGGTAGCACAGGCATCCCTGCGCGGCGTTGCGTGGGCTCTGGCTGAACCGCAGCCGCCCCAAGGTGTCGTATACGTAGTAGGCGGTGCCGTCGAGGTCGGGTCCGCTGATCGCGACCGGGTTGCCGAGAAAGTCGTAGTCGGTGTGCTCGACGAAGTTGTCCCGGTCGCTCACCCGCGCGTCGACCACGTTCGGCTGCTGGCGGCGGACCAGGTTGCCGTACGGGTCGTAGAAGTTCCGGACCAGGGAGAAGGTGCCCGCCGCGCCGGCCAGGTCGCCGCCGACCGCTGCCACGGACCGGCCGAGCCGGTCGGTCCAGGTGCTCGCCGTACGCCCGTCCGGGTCGACACTGACGGTCACCTGGTACTGGCCGGCAGGCAGGTCGGACAGGAGTGGTTCGCAGGTGTTGACCCGGTATTCGGTACGGGTGGTGTGCCGTTGCCCGACCGGTTCGCGGGTGTCGACGGCGAACGCCCTCCCCGGCAGCCCCGCCTCGACCGGACGCCCCAGTGGGGAGGCCTCGAAGACGGTCCGGGAGAACGGGTACCCCTCATCGTCGGGGTAGGCGCGGGTCAGTTCACAGTCGCCCATCGCACCCGTCCGCGGATCGAGCGACGTGACCAGCCCCGGCCGATAGCCGACCGGCTCGCCGTCGAGCTCGACCGCCTTGGTGGAGAAGATCTCCCGTCCCGTCTGGTCGTAGCCGGTCGCGGAGACCCGGATACGGGTGTCGGCGACGCGTTGCAGCTCTCGGGGGCGACCGGCGTTGTCGGTCCAGGAGACGCCGACCAGCGGATCGGTGCCGACCGCGATCCAGCGCAGGGCCAGGGCGCCGTCGGCGGCGAGTTCCACCGGCCCGGAGAAGCCGTCCTCGTTGATGTGCTGGAGCGTGAGTCCGCCGTCGACCCACCACAGCACGCGGTGGGGCCAGACGAGCAGCAGCAGGTCCGTCCCGGCCGGGCCGGTGGACGAGGTGACCTGGCCGCCGTCCGGTTGATGCAGTGACCAGCACCGCTGCGCCCAACGGACCGACCAGCCCCCGCCGAACGACAACCGAGGCGTCGTTGCCGAGTCGGCGGCGAGGCCGAACCGGATCGCGTGGCTGCCCGTGAGCGGCTCGCGCAGGGTCAGCGTGCCGGTGTCGGCTCCTTCGTGGCAGAGCCGGCCCGGGGTCTGTCGCCAACCGGCGCTCGGCTGCCACCGCGCCTGCCACTGCCCGCCCTGACGGAAGTCGGTGTAGCTGCCCGGCTGCCGGAAGGCGACCATCAGCGAGCCGTTGGGGCGGGCGGGGTCGAAGCTGTCGCGCTCGCGGCGCCAGAACTGGTCGGCGGACATCGCCAGCGGCGATCCGTCCGGGCCGATCTCGACGACCGGGCGACCCAGCAGGTCGTAGGCGATGCGGCGGGAGTCGCCGAGCAGGTCCACGGTGCCGCGCAACTCCTGGCCGTCGCTGGAGTACACCGAGGCGCGCAGGCTGGCCTGGACCGGTGCGAACGCGACGTCGTCGACCAGCAGGTAGTGCCGGTCCTGCCGGCTGGTGAGGGTGGCCGTGAGCGACCGGATCTCGCCCACACCGAGTGCCTGTGGGTCGATGAGCTGGTGCAGCCAGCGCCACTGCTCGTCGGTCGCGGGGATGGCCAGCACGATCGACGCGCTGCCGCCCTGCGTCCCGACGACGGTGATCCGCCAGGCGGCCAGCTCCTGGTCGCGGACGAATCCCGGCCCGGTGCAGACCCAGCAGGACAATTGGTAGTTGCGGTCGCCCCGGGCCGGGGCGAAGGTGTTGGTGATGCCGACCGCGGTGGTGGGATTGCCCGGGATGGCCAACCGCCGCGATCCGGCGTGGGCCGGGCCCTCGGTGATGTAGTCCGCCGGGTCCAGTCCGGTGGGGGTGAGGGTCCAGCCGCCGGGCTGTTCGTACTCCTCGAATCCGTAGTAGCTCGCCTCGCCTGCGCGCGGGTCGGCGTTGGCGACGGTGGCGACCGCGAAGCGGCGCCCGCGGTCGTAGGCGAGCGCGGCGATGTGGTCGCCCGCGTCCAGTGCGGCCAGGGGTTGGGCCCGGTCGGTGACGGCGAGCACCTGGCGGACCCGCAGCCATCCCGGGCCGGGGTCCGCGTCCGCGGCCCAGGCCGGGAAGTCGGGGACGCCGACGCCCAGCCACTGGTACGCCCGGTCGGCGGACCACGGGCCGCAGGTGTCGGAGTACGTGGTGACCGCGCTGTCGGTGACCAGGTCCTCGGTGAGGTCGGTGGAGGTGACCTGGCTGACCGGCACGAGACAGTTGCGCTGGCGCAGTTGCGGGTACGCCTGCCAGGCGTACGTGGTGTCGCGGCGCAGCCGGCGCCGTACCCCGGTGTCGTCGACGTTCTCGACGAGTTCGCGGCAGAGCTGCCCGGCGGAGTTGTACTCGTAGTCGGTGACGTCGGTCAGCCAGCCGTAGACGGTCAACCGCCCCGGATCCGCGACGACCTGGTAACCGGTGCCGGTGGCGTCGGTCAGAGCCCACCGTCGTCCCGGCGACTCCACCGCCACCGTGACCGGGTCGCCCAGCGGCAGCCCGGCGGTGGCGAACCGGTCCCGCAGTACGCCCGGCACCGTCTGCCGGTCGAGGTCGCCGGCCGCGTCGGCGGGGGCCGGCGGGAGTTCCACGGCGAGAAGCTGCGCGGCGGTGGCCTCGCTCTTGCGTCGCGACCGGGTGTAGGCGCCGGCGATGCGCTGGTCGCTGTTGCCGCTGGTGTACGTGTAGGGATAGCTGAGACTCTCCTGCACCTGCCGGCCCTGTGCGTCGAAGCCACGGACGCGGAACAGCTGCCCGTTGAGCTGGCTGAAGTAGCCACGGGCGTTGCTGTACTCGTCGGAGACGGGATAGACCACCCCGGGCACGCTCGGGCTCAGCCCGTTGAAGAAGACCCGCTCGACCCGACCGGCCCCGCCGTCGCCCGGCGTGGCGCAGACCGTCACGAACTGGGTTACCAGTCCGTACGGGTCGTAGGTGGCGGTCGCCAGGTCGTAGTCCACGGTGGTGTGCTGCTGGTCGTACCCGGTGTCGGTGGTGACCTTGACGACGGGGTGGGCCGCCAGCCGGGTGGCCACGGCCGTGTCGACCACCCGGTAGAGGGTCAGGGCGGTCGACTTGTCGAAGTCGGTGCCACGGTAGGTGACGAAGGTGGCGGGGCCGGTGAGGATCTGCCCGGGCTGTGGGTCGGTGACCACCACCCGTTCGTCGGCCAGCGTGGCGGCGTCCCGCACCGTCGCGTCGGCGAGGGTCAGTACGTGGGTCGTGCCGGCCCGGTCCTGGTAGGTCAGGTACGCCGGGGCCTGGTTACGCAGGGTGGTCAGGTCCGCGTCGGCCGGGAGGGTGTATGCGGTGGTCCAGGCGCCGTCGGGGGTGCGTCGCAGTAGGTCGCGACCGGCGGTGCGCCAGCCCTCGGCCAGCGTGGGCGGCGCGGCTCCGGCGCCGCTGGCCCGTTTTGGTGTGCCCCAGGCGTTGCGGTAGGGGTCGTACTCGTAGAGGTCGGCGGCCCACTGGCCGTTGTCCTGCATTGTGGTGGCGTAGGCGGTGTCGGCGGCGTAGGCGTAGCTGTAGCGGGGCCCGGTGACCGGCCGGGCGGCGGTCACCTGCTGCCAGCGCGCCCCGTCGAAGCGGAACAGGTGCTGGCCGTTGCCGACCGTGGCGCCGTTGACCACCGCGAACCCCACGGGGTTGCGTGCCGCCAGCGGCTGGCTGCCGTCGGCCCTCACGACCGGGCCGAAGGTGTACGTCGTGGACCAGGTGAGCAGTCGGGTGGCGTACCGGACGGTTTGCGCGCCCTGGTCGATCGCGGTGACGAAGCCCAGCGCGGCGAAGGACGGCCCGGCGGCGAGCATCCGGTCGGGGCGGGTGGTGTCCCAGTCGACGTCCACGTTCTCGGTGGTCGTGTCGCCGCGCCGCCAGCGGCCGTCGGCGTCGGCGCGGTAGATCCCGGTGCTGAGGGTGCGGCCGGTGGTGGCGTAGCTGGTGGCCACGCAGAAGTTGACGCCGCTGGCGAGGCTGACCTGGGTCACGCCGGCAAGGCTGAAGGCGTGCTCCGTCCAGCGCCGGGCGATCAGGTCCCAGCTGATGATTTTCAGTTGGCCGGCGGCGGCGTCGGCGACCGCGACGAACCCGGCACCGACGCTCACCGCGGGATCGGTCATCGGCTTGGCGAGGTTGACCTGGTACGGGGTGCGTTGCCACTGGCCGAACCGGAACTCGTCGGCGCGTACCAGGTTGACCGTGTACTGCCCGGCGCGCGCGTCGCGGTACCAGACGGCGAAGAAGCCGTCTCCGGTCAACACCCGCAGGGTGCCCGGGACGGCGGCCCACTCGCGCGTCTCCTGCTGGCTGGACCAGCTCCCGTTCCACGAGTACACCCCGGTGGTCACCTGGCCGGCGGTCGGGTTCTCCCAGGTGATCACCGTGTACGTCGGGCCGTGCCAGACCCGTGGTGTCCAGCCGGCGCCGGGGCTGGTGACCGGCACCCGCAGTCTGGTGTTGGGCAGTTCGGCGGTGGCGTATTCGAACGTCGTCCGGGCGCCCTGCGGGGTGAGCACCCCGCGTAGCGTGCCGGGGTTCGGCGCGTCGGCACCGTGGTAGTCGAAGCGCAGTTCCGGCACGGACGCGCCGCTCGCCACCGTCTGCCCCACCGCCACCAGATACCGCTTGGTGTACGCGTCACCGGGCGTCCCGGAGACGTTGCACAGCTCGTAGCTCAGCTCGGTGGTCAGCATCAGGGTGCCGGTGGCGTCCCGGACGACGATCTGGTGGAGGTAGTGGTCGTCCAGCCGGTACTGGTAGGCGTTGCCGCCGCCGTGCGGTGGGATCCGGGGCGCCGGTGTCTCGTACGGGTCCTTGCGCAGATAACAGAAGTCGACCGTGCGCCCGAAGACATCGATTATCCGACGCAGCCGGCAGGAGCGGGTGTAGCGAGCGTCGGCGCCGGCCCCGATCGTCACGTCCTCGACGTCGTACTCGAACGACATCGTGTCGCCGGCCATCGATTGGACCGTGCACAGATTCCAGGCGACCGGGAAACTCGCGCCACCAGCGAGCGTGGACGGCCCGATCCAGTTTCCCCACCGCACGCCGCGCTGCACACTACCCAGCCCATAGGTGTACGTGCTGCCGTCATCGCGGACGACCTCCCAGTACTCGCACTCCGGCCGGGCGGCGTCGGGGAAGTACCTGATCTTCCAGAACTGGTGGTCACGGAGTTGGAAGAGCTGCGCGGCCCCGTCGACGCCCACCCGAACGAGCTGTCTCGGCGATCCGCCGGTGACCAGGTAGAACACGTCGTCGACGTTGGTGCCGCTGGTCTGCGACTCGACCATGATCCGTTCGTACGGCATCGACCAGCCCACGCCGAGCAGGTCGGTCGGCTCGGTCAGGTTTGACCGGTTCACCATCCGGTGCACGCCGCTGCTGTAGAACGCGGTCACGGTCACGTCCAGCCCGCCGCGCCCGCCGAGCGCGACAAGGTCGAGTGGGATGTTCACCTCGCCGCGAAACATGTTCACCACATTGGCGACATCGCTGCCCACGAGCAGCTGCGAGATCCGTACCCCAGGGGCGGCCGCAGCCTGCGTAGTACCCGCCATTGCCACCCCCCGCCGGTCGGTTGTCACCGCGCGGTTGCGTCGGCTGCCGAGTACCAGCCTTGACGCGCCATCGGCTCAGCGCCGAGAGATAGGAGAAAATGGGGCTTTTGGAGGACTATGGTCCCCCGTCCGGATGGTTACCCACCCCTGACGACCTGACCAGGATCCGAGTCATCCTCGCTGTGTTCGCGGCCCGGCGTCTTCGGGTCGGTGTGCCAGCGCACGCAGGTCCGCGCACCTGATCTTGGCGACCGTGCCGCCACCGGTCGACACCTGCACCGCGCCGACGGCTGGGAGACGCAGGTCACGTTCGTCCATGTCACAGGGGGTCGGGCTACCCCGTCTCAGGGGGTGTAACCACTGACGACCACAGAGGAGTACATCATGGACGCCCGACTGAACTACTTCGCCGACCCGACCGCCGGCAAGGTGCTCAAGTACTTCATGGCGGCGGGCAAGGCGCTCAAGGACTCGCCGCTGCCGGCCGCCACGCAGGAGCTGGTGGCGCTTCGCGTGAGTCAGATCAACGGCTGCGCCGTCTGCATCGACATGCACACCAAAGACGCCGCCGCTGCCGGCGAGACCTCGGTGCGGCTGAACCTGGTCGCGGCTTGGCGGGAGGCCACGGTCTTCACCGAGGCCGAGCGTGCCGCGTTGGAGCTGGCGGAGGAGGGGACCCGGGTCGCGGATGCGGCCGGTGGGGTCAGCGACGAGGTGTGGGCGTACGCCGCCAAGCACTACGACGAGGAGCAGCTCACCGCCCTGGTGATCCTGGTCTCCTTCATGAACGCGGCGAACCGGCTGAACATCATCAGCCGGCAGCCGGCCGGCGACTACGAGCCCGGGCAGTTCCACTGAGCATCAGCAACTGGCCCGGGGTCCGGCTACGGGCTCCGGGCCCTCGGGCTCGGGGCGTTACTCTGGCCCGCTCGTGATCCGGCTGATCACCAGGAAATGTCTGCGCTGGCGAGTACGGCCGGGTGGGCGGGCATCAAGGGGAGGGGTTCGGCGTGGGCAAGGTCGAGGAGTTCGAGGACCTGCGGCCGCTGCTGTTTTCGATCGCCTATCGGATTCTGGGCAGTGTGGCCGAGGCCGAGGACGCGGTGCAGGAGACATGGCTGCGGTTTGACGGCTCGGCGACCCGGCCCACGTCAACCAAGGCTTTTCTGTCGGCCGCGGTGACGCGGATCTCGATCGATGTACTGCGCTCCGCGCGGACGCGGCGGGAGCAGTACGTGGGCCCATGGTTTCCCGAGCCGCTGTTGAGCGATCCGTATCAGGATCCGGCGCGGTCGGTGGAGCTGGCCGACTCGGTGTCGATGGCGGCGCTACTGCTGCTGGAGCGGCTCAGCCCGCTGGAGCGGGCGGTGTTCGTGCTGCGGGACGTGTTCGCCCTAGGGTTCGACGAGATCGCCACGGCGGTGGGGCGTTCGGAGTCGGCATGCCGGCAGCTGCTGGTACGGGCGCGGCGGCATATGGCGGCCGAGCGGCCGCGATTCGAAGCGGACCGCCAGGAACGGCAGAAGCTGGCGACGCGGTTCTTCGACGCGTTGAAAGACGGCAATGTGCGCGGGCTGCAGGATCTGCTGGCCGCTGATGTGCAGCTGGTCGGGGACGGCGGCGGCAAGGCCCCGCAGCTGGCCAAGGCCGTCATGGGCGCGGAGAACGTGGCCCGGGTGCTGGGCAGGGTCTTCCCCTGGCTGGTCCGGATCGATGTGTCGTTCGAGCCGCACGACGTCAACGGCCAGCCCGGCGCGATCTTCCGCGACCGGGACGGCAAGGTGCTGCAGATCCTGGCCCTCGATGTGCTCGACGGGCAGATTCAGACCATCCGCACGGTGATCAATCCCGACAAGATCGCCCACATCGGGCCGGTCGCCGACGCCTGGGCCATCGACCGCGAGGTGAAGCAGGCCCGTCGGCAGCCGAACTGACCTCGGGAGTGGTGGGCAACGGCATCCGGCGTACGCCTTCCGCCGCATACAACTGGGGATGGATCAGCTGACAGGGAGCCCGGCCAGACCGGCGGTGAGACCCAGTGCCGCGCTGATGCCGAGGGTCCGCAGTACGGACCACTTGAAACGGAAGATGAGCATGGCGGCGATGGAGGCGATGGTCAGTGGTATCCACCGGGCGGTGCCGAGGTCAGGTAGTTCGAGGTGCAGTGGCCCTGCGGTGATCGTGTGGTTGGTGGCGAAGAGGGTGTGGGTGGCGAAGTAGAGGCCGAGGTTGGCGATGACACCGACGACGGCGGCGGTGACGCCGGTGAGCGCGGCGGAGAGGGTGTGGTTTCCGCGCAGGTGTTCGACGTAGGGGGCGCCGAGGAGGATGAACAGGAAGCAGGGTACGAAGGTGACCCAGGTGGTGAGCAGTGATCCGACGACGCCGGCCATCCAGGGGTCGAGGTTGCCAGGGTGATGGTAGGCGCCGAGGAAGGCGACGAACTGGAGGACCATGATCAGTGGTCCGGGGGTGCTTTCGGCGAGGGCGAGGCCGCGGACCATGTCTGGGGCGGTGAGCCAGCCGTAGTCCTCGACGGCGCGTTGGGCGACGTAGGCGAGGACGGCGTAGGCGCCGCCGAAGGTGACGACGGCGGTGCCGGAGAAGAACAGCCCTTGTTGGGTGTAGACGCTGCCGACGCCGGTGGTCGCGGCGACCAGGGCGACGGGTGCGAACCAGGCGATGAGCCCGATGGGCAGGATGGTGGCCGCGCGGCGGGTGGTGGGCTTGTCGTGGTGCAGTGCGTCGTCGGAGATCAGTGGGGCGCGCCCGTCGTCGGTCTTGTCGCCGTGCCCGCCGGAGGTGACGAGCTGGGGTCGCCAGTGGTGCAGCGCCCAGGCGGTGAGTGCGGCGGCGGCGATGACGATGGGGAACGGTACGCCGAAGACGGCGAGGGCGATGAACGCGGTGACGGCGAAGCCGACCAGGACCGGGTTGACGAGCGCGCGGGTGCCGACGCGCCAGACGGCTTGGGCGACGATGGCCACGATGGCGGGGGCGAGTCCGGCGAACAGGGCTGTCACCACGCTGGTGTCGCCGTAGCCGACGTAGACGGCGGACAGGGCGAGGAGTGCGACGAGGCCGGGTAGGACGAACAGGGTGCCGGCGATGATGCCGCCGCGGATGCCGTTGAGGAGCCAGCCGACGTAGATGGCAAGTTGTTGTGCTTCGGGGCCGGGGAGCAGCATGCAGTAGTTCAGGGCGTGGAGGAAGCGGCGTTGGCCGATCCAGCGGCGTTCGTCGACGAGGTGGCGTTGCATGACGGCGATCTGTCCGGCTGGGCCGCCGAAGGTTTGCAGGGAGATCGCGAACCATGCCTTGGTGGCCTGGCCGAGGGGCACGACATCGCGGGTCGCCGAAGGCTCTACCGAGGGCTCGGTGGTCGTCACGACAGTTCTCCATCCCGGGCGGCGGTGGTCGACAGACGCGCCCCGCAGCGGCAGGCGCAGCCGCCCGGGTGGCGGCCGGGCATCGCGGGGGAGAAGTGCGGGCGCGGGGGAGAAGGGGTGGGTCAGGCCGGTGTTCTGCCCAGCAGTAGGGCGCGGTGGTGGTATTCGTAGAGACCGTCGAACAGCGGGCCGGTGAGCTGGAGCACGCGGGGGTCGTCGCAGATCATGGACAGGCCGCGTAGGACCACGTCGAGACCGGGCGCTTCCGGGGCGTCGTAGCGCCCGTCGTCGATGTCGGCCTCGTGGATGATCTCGGCGAGCCGCCACAATACGGGGTCGGCGAGGTCATGGCGGCGCAGGATCGTCTCGAAGGTGCAGTCTGCGCCGTGGTGGGACAGGTCGACGCCGCGCATGTCAAAGGGTGTGGCGTCGGCGGGTACCTCGGCCGGGTCGGCGACGAACACGAACTCGGCGTCGGGGTCGATGTGGCGGCGGATGAGCCAGGCGCACGCGGCGCGGTCGATGTGAATCCCCGCGCGGGTAGCCCACCTCATGACGCACCGCCGGGGACAGGTGTCGCGGCTGGTGTCGCGGCGGTGAGGTCGAGGACCGCTTGTTGGGCGAGGTCGCGCTGCGGTGGTGGGAAGAAGTCCCGGCGGGTGATCCGGCGCAGCTCCCCGCGCAGGCGGCGTACTGCGGCGGCGCGGGCGGTCCCGGCGAGGTGCGCCGAGGCGCTGGCCTCGGCGGTGATCTTCGCGTACTCGACCGCGCGGGCTGCCGCCATCTGTGCGGCGAGGTCCCGTTCGGCGGCGACTGATGCCGGTCGGGCCAGCCACACACTCGCGCTGCCCTGTGCTGCTAGGACGTCGTCGGCGACCCAGTCCAGTTGTTCGCGGGTGCGGGCGTCGGCGGGCAGGCCGACCAGACCGTCACCGATCTGTGCGACGCCGAGTTGTTTGAGCTTGCGCCAGATGGCGATCCGGGGCGTGGACGGCTCGCGTGGTACCCGGTAGGCCAGCAGCACCCACTCACCCGGTCCCTGCGTCACGACCATCACCCCTAGATTGATGCAACCGCGACTACTGTAACCGTGGTTGCATCAATGGTCTAGTGACTGTGCGGCCGGGAGGGTTCCGAACCGAAGGGCCGCGCGCGGCGGTGGTGGGACAGGTCGGCGTGGTGATGATCGCCGGGGTGGCTCGCCGGGTCGGTGTGGACGGTGGCGGTGGTGAGCCGGGGAACGGCGTGCGTGAGTTGGTGCTCGGCGTCGGCGGCGATCTCGTGCGCTGACACCAGGCTGAGGTTGGCGTCGAGGACGAGGACGGCTTCGGCGTGAAGCCGGTGGCCGATCCACCGCATCCGTACGGCGCTGACGTCCTGGACTCCGGGGATGGTTCGCAGAGTCGTCTCGGCTTGGTCGACCAGGGTCGGGTCGACGGCGTCCATCAGGCGCCGGTAAACCTCTCTGGCGGCGTCCTTGAGGACGAAGGCGATGGCGACGGTGATGGCGAGCCCGACGACCGGGTCCGCCCAGGCCCATCCCGCCCAGGCTCCGGCGGCGGCGGCGACCACGGCCAGGGAGGTGAACCCGTCGGTACGGGCGTGCAGTCCGTCGGCGACCAGGGCGGCGGATCCGATGCGCCGGCCGACCCGGATGCGGTAGCGGGCGACGAGTTCGTTGCCGGCGAAGCCCAGCACCCCGGCGGCGGCGACGTAGGGCAGGTGACTGATCCCGGACGGGTTCGTCAGCCGGTCGATGGCGGTCCACCCGGCGGCGACCGCCGAACCGGCGATGACCACGACGATGACGATGCCGGCCAGGTCTTCGGCCCGTCCGTAGCCGTAGGTGTAGGCGCGGGTCGCCGCCCGCCGTCCAATCAGGAACGCGATCCCCAGCGGTACGGCGGTCAACGCGTCGGCGACGTTGTGCAGGGTGTCGCCGAGCAGTGCCACCGACCCGGACAGCACGACGATGACCGCTTGCGCGGCGGCGGTGAGCCCGAGGGCGAGCAACGAGATCCACAGCGCCCGCAGTCCCTCCCGGGACGACTCCAGGGCCGGATCGACCTTGTCTGCCGAGTCGTGCGAATGCGGTACGAGTCGGTGCCGTAAACCGTGCCACCACCCGCCGCCGCCAGTGTGGCCCGTATCGTGATCATGGTGATGTCCGTGGTCGGTCCGGCCCTCGTGCCCGTGGTGTGGGTGGTTCTCGTGCCCGTGGTGTGGGTGGTTCTCGTGTCCGTGGTCGTGGTCGTTCTGGTGTCCGGACACGTCAGATTCCCCTCGTCGCCAGGTTGGCGCGGCCCCGTTTGGGGTTGACCGCCGCCCGCCATATTATGTGCTCATGTACGCACGCGACAACGTTGCAGATGCCGGTGACGGGCAACAGCAACTTCCCGGTGACGAGTTGATCGACGTCGCGACCGCTGCGTTGCGCATGCTCGGTGAGGCCACCCGGCTGCGGTTGATGTGGTTGCTCTGCCACGACGAGTACGACGTCACCGCGCTGACCGAGGCGGTGGGGGTGGCCCGCCCGGCGGTGTCGCAACACCTCGGCAAGCTGCGACTTTCTGGCCTGGTAACGACCCGCCGCGACGGTCGACGGGTCCTCTACGCCGCCCGAGGTGAACACGTGCGCCGCCTGGTGATCGAGACCGTGTACGCCGCCGAGCACCAACTTTCCGCTGCTCCGGGGCACCACGTACAACGGGCGGTCGACCAGCCCGGTACAGAGAACCGGTGACAGAGACGGCCACCCGTACCCGGGCCGGAGGGTTCGCTAGTCGACCGGACGGGAGCGGGGATCGGCGAACCACGCCTTCTTGAACTCGATCAGCGCGGGTACGTCGAAGTCCTGACACACCACCGTCTGGTAGGCGTTCACCGCTTTGAGGGTTTCGGTCTGTTGCGCGTCGGCCCCGCCGACGACACGACTGCCCTCCGCGCCGGTGACGAACTCCCGCAGCTGCGTCAGCTGGTCGGCCGGCATCGTCGGCTGGTAGTGCACGACCACGTACCCGTCACCCAGGACGTGCCCGAAGTCGGCCACAGGGGCGTCCTCGTCGGGCTCGTAGAAGTCCTTTTTCGGATGCCCCCCGTAGCCCTGGTAGGTCTCCGTCCGCTCCCGCACCTGACAACTACCGAGCGCGGCCGTCGGGGCGGGCGTGTCGTCCTCGCCGCCGACCACGGCACCCACGACCAGGATCGAAGCGGTGACCAGCCCGGCCGCGACGAGCCCGACGTTTGTGAACCGGGGCGCCTTGGCCCAGGTGATGTAGCCGCGAAGAACGTCACCGATCATGAACATGGCCACGACCGCCAGGAGCTGCCCGAGCTCGACCCCGACGTTGAAGGCCAGGACACGGGGGATGAGCCCGTCACTCGGTAGTCCGAGGTCCTGCAGCCGGGTGGACAGCCCCAAGCCGTGAATCAGGCCGAACCCGAGGACGACGACGGCGAACCATCGCCAACGTTGCGGGCGTCCGATGAAGCCCACCACGCCGACGAAGACGACGCTCAACGCGATGACGACGTCAACGAGGACGGCGTTGATCCGCCACTCGGCCAGGGTGGCGATGATCAGGGTGGTGCTG
Source organism: Micromonospora pisi (assembly GCF_003633685.1). Lineage (NCBI taxonomy): Bacteria > Bacillati > Actinomycetota > Actinomycetes > Micromonosporales > Micromonosporaceae > Micromonospora > Micromonospora pisi. The sequence continues at coordinate 8,383,321 of NZ_RBKT01000001.1, forward strand.
TGCCCCAGCGCGAACAGGGAGATCAGCTTCGCCGCCCGTTTCACCTGCCCGGCCAACAACACGACACCGCCGACGAACAGCAGGTGGTCCCAGCCGAACAGCATGTGCGTGAAGCCCAGCCAGACGAAATCGGCGACTGTCTCACCGCCGCCGCCGATACCGTGTGCGGACGCCGGCTGCGCCACGCCGCCGACAAGGGCCGCGAAGACCGCGCCGACAACGACGCATCTGCGCACCAGAACGGGCAGGCCACCCCTACCGGACATCAACGTCTCTCCTCACACGGGGCTCTTCCGAGGAGACGGCCCGCGTGTCATCGTCATCGAGTCCACCGTGCAGGAACCGTCCGATCTTGTAGTCGTCGAAAGCCGCCGCTGAGTTCCCCAACTTTCGATCCCTGGTGTCGCCGCCCCATCACCTCACCCCGTACGCTCGCCGCCACCGCCGACTCACCGCGTCGGCGGTGGCGGCTACGGTCGGCGCGGTGAGCGCCCCGGACGGCAGCAGCACCAGGACCAGCAGCTACCACTCGCCGCTGCCCAGACCGAGTCAGGCGCCGGGGGAGAGAAAAGCGGTCGTCGCGGACCATCCACACGCGACGATCACTGTCGTATGCTGTGCCCGTGCGAGGTGCCGTACCGTGCACATGCCACCGAGGTGGGTGACCGATTGACCACGGACGACACGCTGCGGCCGTACCCCTTCGAGGTTTTTCGCGGCGAGCTGCCCCCCGAGCTGCTGCAGATGGTGACGGATCGACCGGTGAGCCGGGTCCGACTGCCCGATGGTCGGCCCACCTGGCTGGTACTCGGTTACGACGAGGTCTGCACGGTGCTCGCCGACGCCGACTTCACCCGGCACGCGGGGCAGGTCGAGGCCGAGGAGCCGGTCGGAGCCGCCAGTGGCTGCCCGGTCCAGCCGAAGGTGCGCGAGCTGGGCATGAACGGCCAGGCACACACCTCGCTGCGCCGCCTCGCCTCCCGCGCTTTCACCGCCCGGCGGATCGAGGCCTACCGGCCACGGGTCCAGCAGATCGCCGATGACCTCCTCGACGCGATGGAGGCCGCCGGCCCGCCGACCGACCTCATCGGCGGACTGGTGGCGCCGCTACCAGCGCTGGTCGTCTACGAGGTCCTCGGGGTGCCGAGCACCGACGTGGACAGGTTCAACGCCTGGGTCGCCGACATCAACTCGATCACCGCATACGGCTCGCCCGACGCGGCGCGATCGGTCGCGGATCTGCGCGCGTACCTGGCCGAGCAGTTGGAACGGAAGCGGACCGAACCCGGCGACGACCTGCTCTCGGCCTGGCTGGCCGCGCAGGACGGCGACGAACTCAGCGACGAGGAGATCATCGGCCTGGCCGTGGCGGTGCTCATCGGTGGCCGCGAGATCAACTCGATCAGCGCCGGGATGCGGGCACTGTTCCAGCACCCGGAGCAGTTGGAGCGGTTGCGGGCCGATCCGGCGCTGATCGGCCCGGCGGTCGAGGAGATCCTGCGCTACACCTCGGTGAGCCCGATGTTCCTGGTGCAGACCGCCGTGCGGGACGTGACGCTCGCCGGGGTCGAGATCTGTGCCCGTGACGCGGTGATGGCCGTGCCGTGGGCGGCCAACCGTGACACCGCCGCGTTCGAGCGGGCCGACGAGTTCGACATCACCCGCCCGGTCAACCCGCATCTCACGTTCGGCTACGGTCCGCACTTCTGCCTCGGCGCCGCACTCGGCCGCCTCGAGGTGGAGATCGCCATCGGCTCGCTGCTGCGCCGGTTCCCGAACCTGGCGCCGGCGGTTCCGGTCGACAAGATCCCGTGGCGTCCGGAGCGCATCAACTGCGGCATCTCGGAGTTCCCCGTCACCTGGTGAGTGACCGGCTCGGCGTCACCGGGTGAGCGACCCGGTCAACACCGTCTCCACCGCCTCGGCCGCGCGGACCGCGCCGTCGCCCGCCGGTGGTGGTTGCGGTGCCGGCGGGCGCTCCAGGGCCGCGCGCACCTCCTCCGCCACGGCCGTGGGCGTCCACCGTCCGTGCGCCAGCGCCCGTCCGAGGCCCGATGCCGCGAGCCGGGCGGCGTTGTCCGGCCGGTCCATTCCGTCGGCCAGCAACACCTGGGGGGTACGGGCGGCCAGCGCCCGCGCGACCGTACCGATGCCGCCGTGGTGGACAACGGCGGCGACCCGCGACACCAGTGCCCGGAACGGCAGGTGGGCGAACCAGTGGGTGCCGGGCGGCAGCACCTCGGGCACCAGGTCCCGGTGACGGACCACAAGCAGCGCCGGGTGGCGCAACTGCGCCAGCGCCCGCGTCGCACTCCGGTAGAAGTCGGGCTGCAACAGGCGACCGGTGCCGCCGGTCACCAGCAGCGGCGGGGTGTCCGCCCGCAGCAGCTTCTCGGCCTGCGGCGGCAGCCGTACCGGCTGGTCGTCGTCGCCGAGCACGAAACCGGTCAGCAGCGTGCCGGGCGGTGCCGGATCACCCGCCCGGTCGAACCACTCCGGCCACAGCCCGACGTACGCGTCGGCCGACCACATCCAGGCCGTCCAGTCGCGTACCGGACCCAGGTCGTGTACGGCACGCGCGGCGTCGATCCGGTCGGCGAGCACCTGGTCGTACAGCCAGGCGACGCCCGGCAGCTTCATCAGCTGGAACGGCGACTGTGCCAGGCACACGACCGGGGCGCCGGTCACCTCCCCGGCGATGAGCACCGACTGCGCCGTCAGGGGCGCACCGACGAGCACGGTGGCGCCCGGCCGGTGCCGGCGGATCAGCTCCGCGCACTCGAAACGGAGCTGGTCGGCCAGGCCGGTACGGTCGAAGTGCTCGCGGAAGTCGCTGATGTCCTGCGAGTGCTGCTGTACGGCGGCGTCGGCCAGATGAGCCTCGTACTGAGCGAGCGTGTCCACGGCGACGAACTGCACACCGGCGGCCCGTACCGCGCTTTGGTAGTAGGCGTGGGTCAGGATCGTCACGTCGTGGCCACGGGCGAGCAGTTGCCGTCCGACCGCGACGAACGGCAGCACGTCACCGTCGGTGCCGTGCACCACCATCAGTACCAGGGCCACGACCGTCTACGCCGTTCAGTGGTTCTCGACGGCGTCAACGCCGTGGATCTCCGCGCCGGGTGCGCCGGAGACCCTGCTGACGTCGAACATGGTGGCAGCAACCAACATTCTCGCCTCCGGTCCACGGCAACGGCACGACGGATCCGCCCCGTCGTGCCGTTCCGGGAGTATCGCAGAACCGCACCGGCACACCAAGGGGCCGAACGAGAACCGTCAATGGTGACAGTGATGTTGACGGCACCGTCGCGACGCTGACAGCATCGACGACGTAGATCACCGACACCGCCGGTTCTCCAAAGGAGGTCGCTGCCCGTGGCCATCACTGTGTGCCTGCAGTACGACGACGTCGAGCACGCCAGCGGCTGGCTGCACCGGGTGTTCGGGGCGACCCAGCTGAGCTGGCACGAAACCGACGGGCGGGTGAGCGAGGCCGAGCTCGACCTCGACGGCACCCCGCTGCTGCTGCGCTGCGCCACCGCCGGGGACGTCGTACCACCACCGGTGCAGGTGCCGTTGCTCGTCACGGTGGAGGCGCTCGACACGACGTACCGGCGGGTGCTCGCGGAGGGCTCGGCCGTGACCGGGGCACCGGAGCCGGACCGCGACGGACGCCGCGCCTTCACCACCACCGACCCGCAGGGGTACCGGTGGACGGTGACCGAGGCGACGGTGACGGACGTCGACGCCGACCGTCTGCTCGGTACGCTGACCGACCTGTGCACACCGTACGCGGTGCGGGTCCTCGCGACCCTGCGTGTGCCCGACCGCATCGACGCCGGTGTCACCGCCCTCGAACCGCTCGCGTCGGCGTGTGGCGCGGACCCCGACGCGCTGGGCCGGCTGCTGCGATACCTCGCCCACCGGGGCGTGGTGTCCGAACCGGAGCCGGACGTGTTCACGCTGACCGGCGTCGGGCGGCTGCTCTGCGACCGGGGGGCCCCCGGGCAGCGGGACTGGCTCGACCTCGATGGTCTCGGCGCCCGGATGGACCTCGCCTACCGGGGACTGCTGCACTCGGTGCGTACCGGCACCGCCGGCTACGAACAGGTCCACGGCCGCACCTTCTGGGCCGATTTGGACGCCGAGCCCGCCCTGCGTGCCTACTTCGACGCGCTCATGATGAGCCAGCAGCACGTGACCGCGCCTCAGGTGGCGGAGCTGTACGACTGGTCCGGCGCTGAGCACGTGATGGATGTCGGCGGTGGCAGCGGCGCGCTGCTGGCCGAGCTGCTGCACCGGCACCCGCACCTGCGCGGCACGTTCGTCGACCGGCCGATCGCCGCCGAGGCCGCAGCCCGGCGTTTCGCCGCCGAGGGCCTGGCCGAGCGGGTCACCATCGTCGCCGGTGACTTCTTCAGCCCGCTGCCCGGCGGTGCCGATGTCTACGTCGTCTCCCGCGCGCTCACCGACTGGAACGACCGGGACGCCAGCGCGATCCTGCGCCGGTGCGCCGACGCGGCCGGCGCGGCCGGCCGGGTGCTGGTGGTCGAGGTCCTCCCCACCGAGCCGTATGTTCCGTACAGGTCCCCGTTCGACCTGCAGATGCTCGCCGTCGTCGGTGGACGCGAACGGGGGCTCTCGGACTTCCGCGACATCGCCTCGGCCGTCGACCTCGACATGACAACCGTGCTGCACGGCCGCGCGGGGCTGACCGTGATGGAGTACGTCGCCGCCCGCCGCACCGAGCCGGCCAACGTCGGGGAGGGGACGCGCGTCTCCTCCTGACCGACCCGCCCGCGCTGCCGCCCGGCACCGCCCCTCAGCGGTGCGCGGGAACCGGCAGTGCGCGGCGGTGCGCGGCGAGCAACGGCCCGATGAGCGCCACCGCGTCGGGACGCATCATGTGTTCGTGCCGGCAGTCCAACTGCAGCTCGGTGATCCCGCCCTGTACCAGGGGGTGCCACTCGTCGACCGTCTGCAGGTTCACCGGCCGGCTCCGCATGGCGGTGAAGAACAGCAGGTCGCCGTCGAAGGACTCGGGTCGGTACGCCCGGGCCGCCCGCATGTTGCGCAACGCCACCCGCAGCAGCCCGGCGATGCGGTCCGGACTCCAGTCGGCCAGCGCTCCGGGGTGTCGCCGGATCACCTCGACCACGTCCGGCTCCGCCAGCGACTGCCCGTCGAGGATGGCCGGGTCGTAGCCGAAGTCGGAGAGCACGACGTTGAGCAGCACCCGCCGGTGCTCGACGCTGTGCAGCACCGGATCGCTCGGATACGCGTCCAGCAGCGTCAGCAACGGCACGTCGCGCCCCCGGCGGCGCAGTTCGACGGCGGTCGCCCAGGCGAGCAGGCCGCCCAGCGACCAGCCGAGCAGGTGGCACGGTCCCTCCGGGTGCACCGCCCCGATCTCGTCGGCGTACCCCGCGGCCATCTCCTCCAGGGTGGGCTGCCGGTCGGTCAGGGGGTCGTCGACGGCCAGGCCGGGCGACTGCAGCCCGTAGACCGGGTGGCCGGGGTCGATGTGCCGCAGCAGCACCGAGTAGCACCAGCTCAGCCCGGTTACCGGGGGCAGGCAGAACAGCGGCACACCGTTCCCGTCGGCACGCAGCGGCAGCACGACGTCGAGCGCGGTCGGTCTGGCGTCCGGCCCGTCGGCTGCCGCCGGTGCGGTCGTGGTGGTGTCGAGGTGCGCGGCCAGCCCGGCGACCGTGGGGTGCGCGAAGACCGCCCTCAGGTCGAGGTCCACCCCGACCACCGTACGCAGCCGCTTGGCGAGCCGAGCCGCGCGCAGCGAGTGCCCACCGAGGTCGAAGAAGTTGTCGTCGACCCCGACCAGCGGCAGGTCGAGTGCCTCGGCGAACAGCCCGCAGAGTACTACCTCCCGATCGGTGCGCGGGGTCCGTCCGGTCACCGTCGAGGTCGGGTCCGGCACCGGCAGCGCGCCCCGGTCCAGCTTGCCGTTGGAGGTCAGCGGCAGCTCGGTCAGTACCTGGATCGTGGCCGGGACCATCGGTGCCGGAAGCCGGGCGGCCAGGTACGTCCGAAGCGCCTCGGGGTCCGGTGCCGTACCCGTGGGGGCGGGGACCACGTATCCGGCCAGTCGTGGTTCCGTACCGGAGGTGTGTGCGACCACGGCGGCCTGTGACACCTGCGGGTGCGTCGCCAGGCACGCCTCGATCTCGCCGGGTTCGATCCGGTGACCGCGCACCTTCAGCTGGGTGTCGCTGCGTCCGACGAAGACGAGCGTGCCGTCGGCCAGGTGCCGTACCCGGTCGCCGGTGCGGTACATCCGGCTGCCCGGTGGCCCGAACGGGTCGGGTAGGAACCGCTCGGCGGTCAGCGCCGGCCGGCGCAGGTAACCGCGTGCCACCTGTACACCCGCCAGGTACAGCTCGCCCTGCACGCCCACCGGCACCGGGCGCCCGTCCGGGTCGAGCACGTAGCAGCGGGTGTTGCGGAGCGGGCGGCCGATCGGCACCCCGTACACCGGGTCGTACGGCTCGGTGCAGTCGTGGTCGGTCACCGCGACGGTTGCCTCCACCGGCCCGTACAGGTTGTGCAGTCCCGGCCCGAGCACGGCGGTGTAGCGGTCGACGAGGTCGGCGGGCAGGACCTCGCCGATGCACAGGGTCAGGCGCAGCGAGTCGCAGGCGCCGGTGCTCGGCTCGTCCAGGAACTCGCGCAGCATCGACGGTACGAAGCCGGTCACGGTGATCCGCTCGGCCCGTACGAGGTCGGCCAGGTAGCGCGGGTCACGGTGCCCGTCGGGGCGGGCGAGTACCGCCGTGGCACCGGCCAGCAGCGGCGAGAAGTACTCCCACACCGACACGTCGAACGTCGCCGGTGTCTTGACCAGCACCCGGTCGGCGGCGCCGAATCCGAAGTGCTCCTGTGTCCACAGCAGTTGGTTGACCAGCGCCCGGTGCTCCACCAGCACACCCTTCGGTCGGCCGGTGGAGCCGGAGGTGTACAGCACGTACACCGGATCGTCGGTGCGCAGCGCCCGGCGTCGGTCGGCGTCGGTCGGGGCGTCGGCGCGCCGGTGCTCCACGGCCTTGACGGTGGCCGGGTCGTCGAGCACCAGTGGGCGGGGTCCGGTGTCCGGCAGGCCGGTCAGGGACCGCTGGTCGGCCAGCAGCGCCGCGGGTTCGGCGTCCCGCAGCACGAAGGCCACCCGGTCGGGCGGGTACGAGCCGTCCAGCGGCAGGTAGGCCGCACCCGCCTTGAGTACGGCCAGCAGTGCCACCACCTGTGGCGTGCCACGCGGCAGCGCCACCACGACGAGGTCGCCGGGCCCGACGCCGCGGCTGATCAGCTCGTGGGCGAGCCGGTTCGCGCGGGTGTGCAACTGCCGGTAGGTGAGCGTGTCGTCCCCCGCTGGCGGCACGTGCGGGTCACCGGTCCCGGTCGCGGCGCCGACGAGTGCGACCGCGTCCGGGGTGGCGGCGGCCTGCCGTTCCAGCATCGTGACGAGCGTGATGTCGGGTACGTCGTGGACCGCGCCCTGCCACTGCCGCAGTACGGTGCGCCGTTCCCGCTCGTCGAGCAGGTCTACGGCACCGACCCTGGTCCCGGGCCGCTCGGCCAGTTCGAGCAGCAGCCGTACGAAGCGGTCGTGGTGGGCGGTGATGTCGTCCTCGGTGTACAGCGTGGGGTTGGCGGCCACGTCGATGCGGACCCGACCCCGGCGCTCGTCACCGTGCGCGTCGCCGTAGACGTCGAACGAGATGTCCTCGATCGGGCCGGACTCCAGCACGTGTGCCACGGTGACGTGCCCGGCGACCGGTGCCTGGTAGCCGAACGGCATCACGTTGACCGACGGGCCGAACGGGCGGTGGCCTTCACCGCGCAGGCCGAGGTCGGCGCGCAGGTCCTCGAGGCGGTAGCGCTGGTGACGCAGCACCTGGCGGACCTCGCGTGAGGCCGCCGCCAGCACGTCGGCGAAGGACATCGCCGGTCGCACCTCCAGGCGCAGCGGCAGCACCGTCATCATCATCCCGGGCGTCGCCTTGGCCAGCCGTCCCCACCGGCCGGTGACCGGGAAGCCGAGTACGACGTCGGTGGCCCCGGTCATCCGTTGTACGTACACGGCGGCGGCCGCCACGATCGTGTCGGCCCAGGCGCCGCGGCCGACCGCGCCACGCAGCCGCTCGACGTCGGCGGCGGGCAGGTCGACCCGGCGGCGCAGTACATGGTGCGCGGCGCGGGCCGGGCGGTTCGACCGGCTGGAAAGGCTGAGCACCTCGGGCCGGTCCGCGAACCGCTCCAGCCAGAACGCGCGGTCGTCGGCGAACCGGGCCGAGTCGCGGTACGCCTGCTCGTCGTGCCGGACCTTGGGCAGCGATCCGATCGTCGTCGGTGGCAGCGACACTCCGTCGGTCCATGCCGCGTACAGCTCGGCCAGGCGTCCGGCGACCAGCGCGAACGCGTAGGCGTCCAGTACGACGTGGTGGAAGCGCAGGTAGTACAGGTGCAGGCGGGGCGAGACGGTCAGCAGCGCGCTACCCACCAGGTCGTCGGTGAACAGGCCCACCGGCCGGGCGAGGTCGGCCCGCATCCACCGCTGTGCCGCACCGGCCGGATCCCGCTCGCCGGTGAGGTCCAGTACGGTGAGCGGCCGCGGCGGTTCGGCCGTGATGCGCTGCATCGGCTCGCCACCGTCCTCGCCGAACCGGAGCCTGGCCGCTTCGGTCTCGGCCAGGGCCCGGTGGGCCGCCTCGGCTAGGGCGGTGATCTCGACCGGCCCGTGGATCTCCAGATAGCCGCCGATGTTGAAGGCCGGGTTGTCCGGGTCCAGCTGCTGGGCGAACCAGACGCCGGACTGTGCGGCCGACAGCGGTTGAAAAGGATCGGACACGGTACTCCAGCCTGTCGTCATGCACACTGTGCCAGCACCCGGTGACAATGACCCGACGGCAATGACGGCATTGCCCATTCAGACGATATTGACGGCGCGGGCCGGTCACGTCAACCCGTCATCGCCGCGACCCGGTTTCGAAATGAGCGCGGACCGTATCCGGGTCGGCAATGGCTGGGGCCAATTGACACCAGTGCCCGGAAAGCGTGGAATCGGTGTGATGTCTCCAGCGGCCGGGCGGTCACCGGACGCTTCGCGCAACGGGTCGACCCCGACGACACCGTGATCGGAGCGTCTGCTGTGGACAGGCTACGGAGCGTCCAGGTCAGACGCCTGCCGGATGCCTCTCCGAAGTGGACCTTGTCAACCTTCGGGCGGTCCCATAGTCTGGCTCGCGGAAGTGGCCCACCCAATGCGCGCCAATGGCGTTCACTGGCCGGGGCGCAATTTGCCGCACAATTTCCTGCTCTGCTGATCGCGTCAAGCTCCTGACGTCGACCACAACCAACGCGCCCTTTTTCTGCCCGTGACGATCGCTGATCAGGGCGTCGGTCGTACGCGCGACGGAATGCGGCACTTCCGGTTCCTGGTGGTCGGCAACGCCTGTACTGTGCGGAATTCGGTCGCGGCGTCGACGTGCGGGTCTGTGTGACGCTGGGCGTGGGTTGACGGCCATGCTGACGACCGTGATCCTGTCGTGAGTACCTGTTCCTGTGCCGAATTATGCAGTTGATCGTGCTCGGTCTCCGATCAGTGGATGCGGATCATGCTGGCGGACACCCTCGGCATGTGACGCCGGCCGGCGCTGGCGGGTATCGGACGTCGCGTGCCCCGGCGCCAGCGACTGAGGATTTCGGCCCGGGTGCAGTGTCAGAGGCCGGCGTGGATGAACGGCGCCCAGACTGTGGGCTGGCGTGGTTGGCGGTCGCGCAGCCCACGCACAACCGCGTGCAGAGCATGGCTGCTCCGCTCCGGTGCGATTCCGGCGGTCGTGGTGATCGCGGCGTAGACGCCCTGCGCGACCTCGACCGCGGTGTGATCCCACACTGACCAGAGCGTGCCGATGACGTGCCGCCATCCGGCGTACTGCATGGCGGTGACTAGCGTGATGGCCTCGTCGATGTCGGTGATGGCCGGCGTCGCGGTCTTGCATGCCGACAGGAATGCGAACTCGCCGCCGTTGTGCCGTGCGCGGGCGAACTCGTCGGGTCCGATCAGGCCGTTGGCGCGCCAGTCGTGCGGGACGAGTCCGCCGAGGGATGGATCGGTGAGGTTCTGCGTGCCATGGCAGGAGGCGTGGACCCAGCGGTGGCGGGTGAGCGCCGCAGTGACGGCGTCGTGGGTGGCATCGTGCCCGGCAAGGATCGTACGTCGCTGCTCGGGCAGGAGTCGGCTGAGCAACCGTTGCTCGGTGGCGGCGCCAGGCAGGGGTGGGTGGCCGGGGGTGTCGGGGAGTGCGACGACGAGCAGGCGACGGTCGGCCATGGGCGTGTCGCGGGACCGGGCGTGGGCGAGCGCGCGGAGGGTGGGCGTGTACGAGGAGATGACCCGGTCGATCACCGTATTGCCGGCTTCCCCGGCGTGGTGACCGGCAGCGTGCAGCGGCAGGACAGTTAGGGCGCCGGTGGGGCACCACCATACCCGGGGCGGTTCCGTTCCGGACGCGGCGGCGTGCCCGAGCGCGTCCAGCACCGGGCCGGCGATGCTGTCCCAGAGCCACTCCAGCGCCGAGGTGATCGCCCGTTCGAGCGTCAGTACCCCCACCGGGCCGGGCGGGTTCGACTCGTGGAGCTGCAGCGCGTTCAGGTAGCGGTTGGCGGCGTGCAGGACCGCGTCCTCGGTCAGGTCCGGCAGCGGCACGGTCACCACGCCGGCGGCGGTCACGATCAACGCGTCGCACCGCCACCGGCTCACGTTGAGGATGATGACCGGCCCGGCGTCGGAGTCGGGCGTCAGCTCGCGCAGCGCCGGCGGCCGTAGGAACGCCGCCGGGCGCGGGAATTCGGGGGTCGGGGGTAGCGCGCGGACCCGTTCGACGAGGTCGTCGAACTCCTGCGCGGCCCGCATGAGGGCGTCGCTGGAGATGCCGGTGTCGGCGGACGGCGCGTCGAGCAGGTCGCGGCAGCGGGCTACGCCGGCGGCGAGCTCAGGGTGTGCCTGCCGGAGCGCGTCGAGGTCGGTGCGGGTGTCGAGTAGCTGGGCCCACAAGATGCCCCGCCCCTGCTCCAGCAGTTCCACGGCCACGTCGGGGCGACCGGCGTCAATGGCGCACGCGGCGGCCTCGCAGCCCAGCGTCGTCGCCGCGGTCCGGACCAGGTGCCGCAGGTCGGCGCGCGGGACGCCGCGCCAGGCGAGCAGCGGGAGGAGCCCGATCGCGGCGGTGTACATCGGCAGCGCGGACGCGGGGCCGCTGTGCTGCGCGACGGTACGGGCCCACAGGCGTGCCGTCACGAGTCGCGTCACCGCCGGCGCGCCGGTGACCGAGGTGGAGCGTGCGAACGCACCGAGCGCCTCGGCCAGGTCCGCCGCCGTGCCGCGTTCGAGCAGGTTGCGTCCGAGGGTCAGCAGGGCGTGGGCGACGTCGGGCTGTCCGGCCTCGAACAAGTCGACCGCCAGGCGGCTGACGCTGATGCTCTCCGTCAGGTCGGCTTGCGCGCCGCTGTCAAGAAACCGGCTACGCAGCAGGTCGCCCAGGATCGAATGCCAAGAGCCCCGCTCGATGTCCCCGGCGCGACGAAGGTCGATGGCGCGACGGGTGGCCGCGATGGCCTCGTCCAGGTCGTCGGCGGCTCGGGTGTGCTCGAACCGGACCCGCAGGGCCTGGCCGAGGTTCGACAGGTGCTTGCCGGCCGCCGCGCTGGTCGACGGCGTGCCCTGCGTGGCCTCCCGGGCGGCGGTGACCGCGCCGTCAAGGTCCACGGTAGAGCCGGTCCACTCGAACCGCTGGCGCAGCCCGTTGCTCAGGTTCGACAGCCGGCCGGGCCGGTCGGGGTGATCCGGCGGGGTGAGCTCGACCGCACGGCGGGCGGCGTCGACGGCCTCGTCGAGGTCCTGCAGGGATCCGTTGCGGAAGAACCGTAGCTGCAGGGCGGCTCCCAGACTGGACAGCGTCTCCATCAGCATCGGATGTGCCGGCTCGGTGGCCGCCACCGCCCGCCGGCTGGCGTGGACGGACTCGTCCAGGTCGGCGGCCGAGCCCGTGCGCTGGAAACGAAGCCGCAGGAGATTGCTCAGGTTGGACCACCGCCCGCCCGTCGAGGACGCGTCGGATGCCGGGTCACGCAGGGCCTCCCGGGCCGCGTCGATCGCCTCGTCGAGGTCGTTCGCGCCGCCGCTGCGCTCGTACCGGACCTGGAGGGCGGCCGCGAGGTTGCTCCGGAAAGCCGCCCCGTGCGGGTGATCGGCCGGTGTCGCCGCGACCGCCCGGCGGGCAAGCTCGACCGACTCGGTCAGGTCGTCCGCGGCGCCCGCGAGCTGGAACCGGTCGAGCAGTGCAGGGCTGAGCACGGACAGCGGGATGTTCGCGTTGGGGTCGTCGGCCGCAAGCGCGTCCAGTGCCTGCCGCGCGGCCACGATCGTGTCGTCCAGGTCCGCGGCCACTCCCGCCCGCGCGTACCTTGACCTGAGCGCGTTGCCGAGGTTCGACAGGCAGGCGGCGCGGTGCTCGTGGTCGGGCGATGTCTGCGCGACGGCCAGCCGACCGAAGTGGACTGCGGCGTCGATGTCCTCCAGCGCGCCCGACCGCTCGTACCGGAGCTGCATCGCGATGTTCAGGTTTATCAGGTACACGACCAGGTCGGGTGCCCCGGCGGGAGTCTGTTCGGCGGCGGCCGTCAACATCTCGACGGCCCGGTCCAGTGCGGCCTCGTCGTCGGTCGACATCGCCTGATGCAGCAGCTGCAGGGCGGCTGGACCACCGGCGGCCTGCTCCGGGTACCCGCCGGAGGCGAGGTACCGCGCGACGGGCGGCGGCACGGCCTCCGGGTCCACGTCGGCGATAGCCGCGAACAGGGCGAGCGCCTGGTTCAGATCCTCCTGGTCGGGCCCCTCTGGCAGGGCAAGGTACCGGTACCAGTGCAGCCAGGCGAGCACCCGCACCACGTCGAGCGGAACTCCGTCGTCCCCCGTCGCCTGCTCGTACAGCGCGCCGGACTGGGTCACCGCCTCGTCGTCCAGCAACGGTCCGGAGTCACCTTGCTCATGTGCTTCGATGCGGGCGACCACGGCTGCGAACAGATCCTCGAGAGGGGATGTCACGACCCAAGTCAACAGGTCCGTGTGGCTCTACCCAATCTTCTGACGCGTATCTGCCATTTTGCCGCCTACAAGGGAGGCTCAGCCGGGTTGGCCACAGGGATGGACAGCGCCGCGCGGGCGTGCCGGTAACCAGGCAACAACCACGCCGGGCCTCGGCCCCGATGCGCGCTGACGATCCAGACGACCTCGACGGCGATGGCTGCCAGCACGACACCCGTCGCGATCCATCTGCCAGCGTTGCCGTCACGGGGCACGAGGATCGCCGCGAGGCCGCAGAGGTGGGCCAGGATACCGGCGTCGTACGTCGACCTGGCAGAGCGGAAGTACCGGTCAGCCAGCCACGTGTCCTTTTGTTGTACGTCGCTGGCGCGGGCTGCCGCAGCCGCGCTGACCGGCTCGTCTCCGGCCTCCCACGCCATCCGTTCGGCCGGAGTCGCCGCATACAGCAGGCCGGCGAACGTGAACTGGATCGAGAAGACGAACAGAGTCGAGCCGACCGCGAAGGCGACGATGCCAACGGTGCCAAGCCGCGGCGGCCGGTCCCCTGTGATCAGCATGGTAAGCGTGGCGAGGCCGAAGCCAGCCAACAGCGGAGCGGCCACCGTACCCATCGCCCGCATCGCGTCGGTGCGCCCCAGTGGGTACACCACCTGCCAGCGACGCTCTGGCTGGGGCGTACTCATGCGCCGTCTCCGCCTGGGCGGGCCGGCGGATCGATCGGGCGCCCGGCGATGGTCGGCGCGGCTGAACACCACGTTTCATGCCGGCCGGCCGCGTTGCACTCCGGGCACTCGTCGAGGGAAATCGGCGGAGCTCCTCGGGACGCCCTAGCGAGCATGCTCCGGCTAGCCACGCCGAGCGCCGCGCCATCCATCCGGACGAGGACGAACCGCACGGACTCGTCGTTGGCGAAGAGCCGGTCGAGAGCCTGGGCGACGGCAACGACTCCCGAACCCGCCGGCAGGTCCAGCAGGAGCGCATCCTCGACCGGCGCGTCCGGGTCGAACAGGATGTCAAATTCGTTCACGGGCACTCCTTCAGCCGTCCCACGAGTGGACACCCAGGTCCCGGACGCGAACCGCTGAGGCCGTCGCACTCCGGATACTATCGCCCGGACCCGGCACTCGAGCATCTCGCCGCGAAGGCCCTTGCCACTCTCTGCTGATGCGAAGAGGTTGACGAGCCATGCCGGGGCCTCGATCTACGGGGTGCGCGGATTGTGACCGCGGGTACGGTCACACCCGTAGGCTCGTACCTCGACAAGGGTTCACGTCAAGTCGATCCGGCGAAGTGTGCGGTGACGACGGCCGCCTGCCTGGTCGGCACAGCGTGGACGGATAGATGGGCCTGATAGGCTCGGCGCCGCCACCGCTGGGGAGGTCCGCGCGATGCCCGACTCGTCTCTCGACCCGACCGTGGATCCGGCCGTGGATCCGGCCGTCGAATCCGAGGTCCTGACTCGTGTCCGGGAGATCTGGTCCGAGGTGCTCGGGGTGCCGTGCCCGCCCGACGGCACGTTCTTCGCGCTCGGCGGGCACTCGCTCGCCGCGTTCTGGATCGTCGCCCGGATCGAGCAGGACTACGGCGTGAGCGTGGATCCCGCCGGCCTGTTCGAGGACCCGGACGTACGTCGCTTCGCCGCTCAGGTCGCCGACCGGGTACGCGGGAGGCACGGCGACCAGTCTGTGGCTACGCCAGGTCCCGACGCCTAATCTTGCCGGAGCTCTTGCGGGCGACGCTCGCGACCACCTCGTACGACATCGGCACCTTGGTCGGCGAGAGGTGCTCGCGGCAGTGCGCGGCCAGCGCCGTCGCGGTGGGCGGTCGGGCCGCGTCCGCCGGTACGACCAGCGCGTGTGCGACCTGTCCGAGGTACTCGTGCGGTCGCGGCACCACCGCCGCGTCCGCCACCGAGGAGAGTCCCAGCAGCACTGCCTCCACCTCGGCCGGGTAGACGTTGGCGCCGCCGACGTTGATGACGTTGCTCTTGCGGTCGACCAGGTAGAGGTAGCCCTCCTCGTCGAGGTATCCGAGGTCACCGATGCTGAAGAAGCCGTCCCGCTCCGGCAGCGCCGGCCCGGTGCCGACGTATTCGGGCTGCCGGGAGGACGTCGACCGCAGGTAGATCTCGCCGGTCTCGCCGGCGGGCAGTTCCTTCCCGTCCTCGTCGAGGATGCGAATCTCGCAGTCCGTCGGGCGGCCCACGCTGCCGGGGTGGGCGAGCCACTCGTCGCCCCGGATCAGCACCGATCCCACCCGCTCCTGGCTGGCGTAGTCCTCGTAGACCCGCTCGGGGCCGATCAGCTCGAGCCAGCGGCGCTTGACCTTCTCCGGGCACGGCCCCGCGCCGTGGTGCACGCCCTCGATGGTGGACAGGTCGAAGTCGCCGAGGTCGGGGACGTCGAGAATCATGCGCATGAGGGCCGGCACGATGCGTACGTAGCTCACCCGGAATTCCTGCACGAGGCGGGGAAAGAGGCGCGGTACGAAACGTTCCATGAGCACTATCTGGTGGTCGAGCGCGAGTCCCTGGTAGAGCGCGCTGAATCCCGCGTGGTACATCGGCAGCACGACCAGCTGCACCTGTTCGAAGCGCATCCCGCGGGCGCGTTCGCTCGGCGACAGCAGCCCGTCCGGCGGGTACACCCACGGTTTGCGGCGCAGGACCACCCGCGGCAGCCCGGTGGTGCCGCCGGTCAGGGACGCCGACCTCGGTACGCCGCGCGGCGGGATCGGCCCGGTCGGGTAGCCGCCGGTACGCCAACTGCCCGCCGGTACGGTGCTGCCGGGGCCGCCGACACTCAGGTGCTCGCCGAGCGCGGTGGCGATCGCGGCCCGTTCGGAGGCGGTCGCGTACGGGTCCAGCGGCACCACCAGCGCGCCGAGCTTCCACGCGGCGACGGTCGCGACCACGTGGTCGACGCCCGCAGGCAGCGCCACCGCCACGGTGGTCCGCTCCGTCACCCCCGCCTCGGCCAGGCGGCGCGCCGCCGCGTTGCTCTCGCTCGCCAACCGCGCCCAGGTGATGCTGTTCCGGGTCCCGTCGGGGGCGACGGCGATCACGGCGGGCCGATCCGGGTGCGCGGCCGCGAGCTGGCCGATCCGCGTACCGATGCTGATCTCTTCGGAACCCTCTAGCGACATCGACGACCTCCCCCGCCGGAACCACACCGGCCGCACGGAACGTTCGTTCCCGGCGGATGCTACCGATCGGCGACACGCGAAAGCGAGGATAGGATTGCTATGCCTCGATACTTCGATGTCGGATCGTCGAGGGGGCGCGGGCGTCTCAGGGGGAGCGGCCGGTCGGGGTGGGGACCAGGGGGAAGAGGAGCCTGTGACGGAGACGACGGCCAGCCTGTTTGCCGGCGCGGCCGGATACTACGTGCGATACCGCGCGGCGTACCCGGACGACGTCTTCGCCGGGATCGCGGCCCGGCTCGGGCTCGACGGGCGGCAGCGCGCGCTGGATCTGGGCTGCGGGCCGGGGACGGCGACCCTGCCGCTCGCCGGGTACGTGGCCGAGGTGGTCGCGGTGGATCCCGAACCGGCCATGCTCGCCGAGGGGCGGCGGCTGGCCGGGCGGTCCGGCGTCGGGACCGTAACCTGGGTCGAGGGGGATTCGTCGGGGCTCGGGCGGCTCGGACTCGGCGCGTTCGACCTCGCGGTGATGGCCGCGTCGTTCCACTGGATGGACCGGCCGGTCACGCTTCAGGCCCTGGACGGGCTGATCCGCCCCGCCGGCGCGGTGGTGGTGGTCACCGGAAGCGTCAGCGGTACCGCCCGGGACGTGCCTGACCGTCCCACCTGGGCGGACGCGGTGGTCGCGGTACGGGAGCGCTGGATTCCGTTCCGCCGCCGCTGGCGCGGCGACGCCGGATCCGACCGGCGGACGTACTCCCAGGTGCGGCGCGAGCACCGGGACGTGCTCGGCGCCTCCGCGTTCCACCGCGTCGAGTCGTTCGAGGTGCGCTGGGGGCGTCGGCACGACGTGGAGTCGCTCGTCGGCCTGCAGATGACGATGCCCGACTCGACCCCGGGCGCGCTGGCCGAGCGCGCCGAGGGCTTCCGGGACGACCTGCGGGCCGAGCTGATCAAAATCGAACCGAGCGGGGTCTTCGTCGAGCCGATCCGTACGGAGGTGCTGATCGGCCGCCGGGAGTGATCGGCGTGGGATGACGCCGATTGGAGCACGAGTCGCCGACGACACACGGGGGATGGGATGTTCGCGACCGATGCCGTTTTGACCTGGACGAAACCGCCGACCTGGACCGATCTGCGAAGGATGCTCCGGGCGGACCCGATGCTGCGCCTCTACGCGGCCTGCCCGCTGGCGCCACCGCCACCGGGCCGCCTCACGTTGCCGCAGGTGCTCTTCCCGGACCATCCGGCCGTGTCGAAGGGATCGGAAACGGTCAGCGCGCGGGAGCTGGCAGCCACACCGGAGTTCGCGCGGGCGGTACTCACCCATCCGTCGCTTGATCCGGCCGGGGTATCGCACACGCTCGTCGAGTACCTGCTCCGGCCGATGCTGCGGGTTTTCCGTACCTCGCTGGACCGGTACGGCTGGGCGCTGGTCGATCCCGGCACCGACGTGCTGTTCGAGCTGACGCCCGAGGGTGCCCCGACCGGGCGGGTCGTGGTCGCCGAACTGCCGGCCAGCCCGCTGCCGTCGCCCGACACCACCGCGACCGCCACCGCGACCGCCACCGCGACCGCCACCGCGACCGACGGCGACGGCGTCGGGCTGGCCGCCGTCACGGCGCTGGCCACGGCCGGCGCGGCGGCGTCGGAGACTGACCCGGGTGCAATCTTGTCCACACTGGACTCGGTGGTCGCCGCCGAGCTGCGCTTCCTCCAGCCCGACACGGCGCGCCGGCTGGGCGCCGATCCCCGCTGGGCGCCGTACGCGCACGCCACCGAGGCGGGGACCGAGGACGCCGTACGCCGCCTCCTCGAACTGGTACGCCTCGCCCGGGTCGGGGACGGGACCGGGCGACACTCCGCGCCGGTGGTCCGCCTGCTGCGCTCTCCCGGCGACGCCGGGCCGGTCGGGTTGGCCCGCCTGCGGCAGGAGATCTTCCAACTCGGCGGCGAACTGCGCGAGTCGGGCCCGGCCCCGGCGGTGGTCGCGACGCTGGCCACCACCGAAGAAGCCCGCACCCGGGCGCCCGGCCCGGCGACGGCACCGCCACCGGGGGCGACGCCACGAGGCCGCGAGGCGTTCGTGCTGGACACGGTCGAGCGGGCCCCGGACACCTGGCGCCAGGCCACGCCGTACGCGCCACCGGCGTTGTCGTACGCGTCCGCCCTCTCGTCGGTACGCGTCGGCGAGCTGCGCCGCAATCCGCTCGCGCAGCGGTACGCGGTGCACTGGAGCGCCGCGCAGACCGACGCGCTGATCAGCAGGCTCGTGGCCACCGCCAAGAGTTCGGCGGCGCGTACCGCCGAGAACGCGGTGGCCAGCCGGAGCCGTACCGACCGCCGGCTCGGTGCCGTGGAACGCCAGGCCCGGCTCGTCTACCACGTCTGCCGGCGCCGCCAGTTCCGGCTGGGCCCGGGCACGGACTACCCCGTCGAGCGGGCGATCGGGGACCTGATGCCCACGGTCGCGCGGGGTGAGCCGATCCGGCTGGTCCTGATGTGCTTCGCGACCAAGTTCAGCCACAGCCGGCTCAAGGCGCCCGGGCCCATGCCCGACCTGGCGGACCTCGCCATGACGGTCCGCCTGGCCGAGCTGGTCGGCGCGCTGCGCCAGGTCTACCCGCCGGGTGCCCGGGTCACGCTGGTCATCGACGGGGAACACTTCCGCCGGCACCCCATGCTGCCGCTCGAGCGCGGTGTTCAGACGCGGATCCGGTACGCCGAGGCGGTCGGCACCGACTTCCTGGAAATCCGGGACTACGACGACCTGATCGCGCAACGGATCGGGCCCGCGCGCCGCCGGGAGCACGCCGAGTTCGCTGAGCAGGTCCGGCGCGAGTACCGCCGGGCGTTCGAGGAGCTGGAATTCCCCGCCGATCCGTTGACCGCGCTGAGTCGGGCGGCGGCGGTCGACCCGAGGGGCAACTTCGTTCCGCTGTTCCGCTCGCTCGTCCACTCGGTCCCGGTGCCCGCGCCGGTCGGCATGCCGATGCTCGCCTGGTCGGAGGCGCTCTACGCGGAGCTGTACGAGGTGCACGACGGGGTACCGGCGGAGCTTCGCCAGGCCCGACGGGAACTGCTCCGGACCACCTGGGACGACACCCTGGAGTACCTGGCGGCCTGGTACGCCGATCGGGAGTCCGGATACCGCCACGAGATCGTCCCGAACGCCGTGCTCGCCAGCGTCCGACCGGGCCGCAACCGGCTGGGGTTCAACCTGCTCGGTGGCGCGCCGATCCCGCCGTGGCACGCCACCGGCGTCGTCGACGCGCGCGGGACGATCTCGGCCGACTTCCACGTCTCCCTGCACGACCAGGGATTCGTGCCGCTCTACTCACCGCTGCTCGGTACCGCGCAGCCGTTCGCGATGGTGCCGGTCACCGCCGTACAGCTCGCCGCGTCCGGTACGGAGCTGGAGCTGGCACCCGACTTCGTCTCCTCCATCGGCCTGCGCCGCCGGTGACGGCGGCCTCGGTTGGCGGCCGTCGGCCCGCTACCGTTGCCGCCGCGACCAGGCGGCGGCCAGTTCCGGCAGCGTACGGTCGTGCGAAACCGCCTCGATCGCGAGCCACTCCAGATCGGCCAGGAAGGTCTGGGCCGAGCCCGGGGCGAGGAACCGCCCGTCCGTCGCCAGCGTCAGCCTCGCCTCGCCGACCAGAGTGTTCAGGAAGAGGAAGAACTTCGCGTCCTTCTGCCGGCCGTCGCGGTCCAGTGCGGTGACCCTCGTCCGTTGCCGGGCCGTCTCGATCCGCCCGAGCAGGTCCGGCCCGCCCTCGCCGTCGTGACCGCCGCCGACCGCGCCCCTGTCCCCGGAGCGCACCTCGTCGAAGGAGCGGACGTCGTTGAAAAAGCAGTAGGCACCGGCGCCGAAGCCCCGTTCGGCACAGATCGCCTCGATCCGTTCCTCCAGCAGCAACGGATCACACTCGCAGTACTGGTAGGCGCGCATGCTCGCCATCCGGGCCCGGCCGAGGAACTCGGCCAGCGGTTCGGCGCCGAGGCTCAACCGGAGCAGCCCGTTCTGGTTGAAGGCCCCCACGTAGTCCCTGGTCTCGGCGGTGAAGCGGGTGGCCACGATGAGCCGGATGCCGACCCGTGACTCGTGGCGGTAGAAGCCCAGCAGCAGCCCGGTCAGCGCCTGCACGAGCATGGAGAGACTCATCCGGTGCCGGTTGGCCAGTTCGCGCAGGGCGAGGCGGAGCGCGCCGGAGGTGATCCGCGCCCACTGCCGGCGTTCGGGGCCCGGGTCGGGCGCCAGCAGGGCGCCGGGCAGCTCCCGGATGCCGTCGGCCCAGTACTCCAGCGCCTGCCGGGCGCGCCGCCGCGCCGGGTCGCTGGCCTCGTACGCGATCCGGCCGCGCGGTTGCAGCGCACGCAGCGGCAGGTCGCCACCGTCCGTGAGCAGCAGCCGCAGATCCCGGCCGACGATCTCCACGCTGTACCCGTCCACCGCCATGTGGTTGAAGACCAGCACCACGGCGACCGGGGCGTTGTCGGCGGTGACCACGGCGGCGCGCAGCGGCAGCTCGGCGGCCAGGTCGAACGGACGGGAGCGCAGCCGCGACACCAGTTCGTCCATGACGCCCTCCCGGGCGCGGCCGTCCGTCTCGACCAGCGCGACGTCCAGGCGGCCGTGCGGCTCGACCGTCTGTCGCGGCTCCGGGTTCTCGGGCCGGGTGAAGCGGGTACGCAGCACCTCGTGGCGTTCCACCAGCCGGCGCAGGGCATCCGCCACCTCCCCGGTCGTCCGGCCCGCTGGTACGTCACAGACCCGGAGCAGGTTGAGCGAGGCGTCGCCCGGCGGGAGCCAGCGGACCACGTCCCAGATCGCGAGCTGCCCCCAGGTCAGCGGCCCGCTCCAGCGCTCGCCCGCGCGGAACTCGACCGGCAGCGTCTCCGAGGTCATCCCCGCACACCCCTCTCCTCGAAGCCGCCCGGCATGCCATCGCGGCGAGGTGGCGGCCGCGCGGCGGTGCGGTCCTCGACGAGTTCGCGACGCGCGCGGGTCGCCCGCCCGGTCCCGGTCCCGCCGACTCCCCGTGAATCGCCACGACGACCGTAAATGTTTCCAATCGCCGACCGGCGATGTCAACCGCCGCCGGCGCGGGCCAGGCCCCGACCAGGCGCACCCGGAGCTCACCAAGGAACTGCCCGACCAGTCGGCCTGCATCGTGGTGGACTTCGGCCCGCAGGCGGCCCGCAGGCGGCCTTTCCCGACTCCGCGCCGCCGACAAATCCACCGATCAGGCTGAGGTTAGCCGGAAGCAGCCAGCTTGCTTTCGAGGTGGGATAGCAGGGGTGCTGCCGCGTCGGGCGACGCGATTGGGGAAGGGATTCCACGTCGCGTCGCCCGACTCCGCAGGTCAGGCCGAGGTTCTGTGCCGGACGATTGGCGCCAGCCGGATTCGCACCTGCTCGCGGTGCTGTCAGGTCATCGCGACATGTCCGGATGGCGCCCGGCGTGGTGACGGCTGGACCGGTCGACGTAGATGTGACTCGATGGCCTCGATGATGCGTGGACGGAGGTCAACGGGGCGGATGACCGCATCGACCGAGCCGGCCTCGACAGCCCGCTGGACGCTGTGCACCCGATCGAACTCCGCGGCTACCTCGCCGAGCTTCTCGGCGCGGACCGACGAGCGCAACTCGCCGAGTTCGGCGGTCAGCGCGGCGCGATCGGTGCCGGAGACGGCCGCTGCGCGGGCCTCCAGGTCCCGTACCCGCGGGTCGGCTGCGGTGCGGGCATCCACATCGCCGGAGAATACGACTGCGGCGGCGGGAGCGCCGCCGAGCACCGAGGCGAACGAGCCTTCCAGCGCCAGCACGGTCATGTTGGGGTTCAGCGCCTTCGAGAACACGACGAACGCGCCTCCGTGGTACCGCGAGATCACGCAGAACACGATGGGCCCGCGGAAGTTTACGATCGCGCGGCCGATCTCGGCGCCGTACTCCAGTTGCAGCTTGCGCATCGACTCGGGTGAGCCGTCGAAGCCCGACAGGTTCGCCAGCACCACCAACGGCCGGTTGCCGCTGGCCGCGTTGATCGCCCGCGCCGCCTTCTTCGAGGAGCGGGGGAACAGCGTACCGGCGGTGTAGGTGTCGGGGCCGTCGGTGGGCGGGAAGCCGCGCCGGGGCACCGACCGTGACTCGATGCCGAGCAGACACACCGGGATGCCGCCGAGGTGTACGTCCTGTACCACCGCAGTTTCTGCGTCGGCCATGCCCGCCCAGCGTTCCAGCACCGCGTGGTCCTGGTCGGACAGCGCCCGCATGACGGTCCGGATGTCGAACGGCTTCTTGCGATCCGGGTTGGCGGCGGCGGAGAAGATCTCGCCGACGGTGGTGAAGTCGCTGCCGGCCACGGTGTGCGGGAATTCGGAGATGTCGCGGTCGACCGGGTCGCTGGTGCTGGCCCGCCGCGGTGCGTCCTCGCCTGGCGCCACGTACGTGTGCTCGTAGTGCGCCATCAGTACGTCGCGCGCGGCGGCCAGGTTCGGCGCCCAGTACTGCGCTTGACCGTTGGGGCCCATGACCCGGTCGTAGCCGCCGATGCCGAAGTTGTCCTCTGCCGACACGCCACCGGAGAAGTCGAGTGCCTGCTTGCCGGTGAGCACCATCGCCGAGTCCGGGGTCATCACCAGGATGCCCTTCGTGTGCATGAGCATCGTCGCCTCGGCGTTCCAGTACGGCTGGGCGCCGACGTTGATGCCGGCGACGACGATGTTGATCTCGCCGCCGTCCTGCGTGAACTCGACGATTCGCTTCAGCGCTGCGGCCACCCAGTCCATGTTCTCCGTGCCCGACGTCATGGAGATCCGGGCGCCGGCGGACAGTGCGTACCACTCCACCGGCACCCGCATCCGCTCGGCCAGGTCCAGCGCGGCGATCACGCGGCGACACTCGGGTTCTGACAACGCGCCGAGGGATTTCGTCGGGTCACCGAGCAGTACGACCCGGGTGACGCCCTGCGGGTGCCGTGGGATCGGTCTGGTGACCACGCCGGCGACGATGGCCGTGCTGTTGCGCCCCTTTGGCCGGTCGACTGGCACGAGCGTGTGGTTGTCGTCCAGGTCGTGTTCGACGAAGTCGCCGAGCAGGCGGGTCAGCTCGTAGGGGTACACGGTGTTGCGGCTGCTCGCCCGCAGCACCTTCAGCCGGTAGTCGTCGAGCGGCTCGATCGGCTCGACCGGCGGCGCGCCGACGGTCAGCTCGGCGCCGCCGGTGGCGTCGAAGAAGATCCGTACCCCGATTTTGGTCAGCTCGCCGGTCGTACGGTCGCGTTGGCGCGCGATGAACAGGATCTCCTCCAGTCCGGCGCCCGCGGTCGTCGGTCGCACGCGCCCGGCGATGATCTCCATCTCCTCGCGGGTGAGGTCGCTCGGCGGCCAGACGTAGACCACGATCCGGTTGGTGTTGAAGCGTTTCTTCGACGGTCGCCGCGACTGCGCCCGCCGGATCGAGTCGAGGCAGGCGGCGACGGCGTGTTCGGTGGTCGGCAGCGCGACCAGCCGGCCGTCGTGCTCGCGCAGCTCGGTCAGGTCACGCACCTGTGCGAACGCGACGAGGCGGTCGTCCGACGGGTTCTCCCGTGCCACGCACTGGAAGAGGTAGACCTCCTCGTCCGACGACGGCAGCCGGGTGAGGTCGAACTTGCTCAGTCGCTCCAACTGCATCCGCTGCGCGATGTACGGGTGCAGGCCACGGATCAGCCGTTCCTCGGCCATTCCGGTGGTCGATGGGCGGAACGTGAAGTGATGGTGCATCACCGCGCCGCCCCGGCCCGCGACGGCGACGGTAAGTCTGCGGACCTGGCCTGGCAGTGGGTGCGCGCGAACGACCTCGTGCAGCGCGGCCGCCATCGCGTCGGAGTCCTCCGGCTGCTTCTCCCAGGCGAGATAGATGTCGGCGTCGACGGCGTCCTCGTCGCTCGCCAGCTCTCCGAGCCCGTTCAGCGCGCTGCCGAGCGCTTCGAAGCTCACCGCGGCGGAGACCACGCACGAGCCCGCGCGCTCGGCGACCACGAACGTGCAGCCCGCGACCTCGCTGGTGCGGACGCCGGTGAGGCCCTTGTTGCCGTAGTACCGCCGGGTCAGCACTTCCAGCATGGTCGCGTTGTCCAGGTCGGCGCGGATAAGCCGCTGGCCGAGTAGTCGCACCAGCGGTTCCGTGCTGCGTACCATCTCGGCGATGCGTTCGGTGCGGTCCGGCGCTTCCGGATGCGCGTCGAGGTGGCGCAGGTGCTTGCGGACATCGGCGTAGACACGGGCCCGGTTGCGACGCAGTAGCGGCTGGCCGAACCAGGCGAACACCACGCCGCGCGCGAGGTCGGAGACCGCGGGGAAACGGACCTGCGTCGCGGCGACCAGCCGTTCCAGCGCGAGACCGGCCGGCTCGTGCAGCGTCTCGTCCGGCGGCGGCTCCCGCAGCCATGCGCGCAGCAACGTCGCGACGACCGTGGCGTCGGCGGACCCGCGTTGCTGGGCGAGGAAGATCCGGAACACCGCGGCTTCGAGTTCGGGGGAGCGCTCCAACTCGGTGACACCGTAGTGCCCGAGTGCCTTGGCGAGCTTGGCCTGGAACGCCTCCGGCAGCCCGGCCCGCTCGACGTCCAGGCTCTGCAGGTAGGCGTGGAAGTATTCCCGGGCGCTGTGCACGTGGCCGCCACTGCCGCCATCCTCGTCCGCCGGCCGGTTGCGGCTCAGCTCGGCGAGATCGGCGAACAGGCCGACGAGTTCGAGCTCCGCTGCCAGCGGCCGGAGGCCGTTCTCGCTGGCCACCCGGCGGGCGGCGAGGTAGTCGTCGAGCACCCGACGGTCGTCGTGCGGGTCGACATCGAAGCCCAGCAGCAGGCTGCGCAGGTCCTCCTGGCCGCGGGTGGTGCGCTCCAGCACCGGGACCGTCCCGGGTGCGGCGGGTAGGTCCAGTTCGACGGACTCGGCCACCGAGGTGTCCTCGGCCCCGGCATCGGCGAGCGGCTCCAGCCGCAGCAGCGGTGCGCCGGTCTCCACCTGGCTGCCAACGGAGACGACGCATTCCTTGAGCCGCGCCTTGAACGGTGCCCGCAGCACCGTCTCCATCTTCATGCTCTCCAGCACCAGCACCGGTGCGCCCGCCTCGACCTCGGCGCCGACCTCAAGCGGCGTGGCGACGACCAGCGCGGGCATGGACGAGCGGATGACACCGCCCTCGTCGCGGCTGACCCGGTGTGTCACGCCGTCCACCTCGACCAGGTGGGTCGGCCCGTGCGTGGCGGTGAGCAGGCGGTAACGGGTGCCGTTGACGACGATCTGCCCGGTGTGCCGGTCGAAGCGGTCGAGGTCGACGTCGGCGGTGCGGGCGTCGTCACCCGCTTCGATGCCGACGCGGAACCGATGCGCGCCGATCCGCGCGACACGTACGCGGTAGCCGGCGCCACGCAGCTTGAGGTCCAACGGCCGGCCACTCTGGTGCTGCACCTGCGGTCGTCCGCCGGACGCCGTCGACAGCAGCCGCTGCCGCTCGACGCGTTCCTCCTCCTCGTACGTCGCGATGGCGGCGGCCGCCAGTGCGACGGCGGAGTGCTGGTGCGCGACGAGCCTGCCCTGGCCGCGGACACGGTCGATCCAGCCGGTGTCCGCGCTCGCGTCGACGACCTCGGGCTGGTTGAGCAGGTCGAGCACGAAGCTCTTGTTCGTCGCGCCACCCTCGATGATTACCGTGGTGTTCGCCATCGCCCGGCGCAACCTGCCCAGCGCCTCGTCTCGGTCACGGCCGTACGCGATGATCTTCGCGATCATGGAGTCGAAGTCGGCGGGGATGGTGTCACCCTCGCTGACCCCGGTGTCCACGCGGATGCCCGGACCGGCGGGCAGGCCCAGCCGCGTGATGCGGCCCGGGGAGGGCGCGAAGTCACGATCGGGGTCCTCAGCGTTCAGCCGGGCCTCGATGGCGTGCCCGCGCTCCACCGGCGGCGCGCCGTCGAGCCGCCCGCCCGAGGCCACGTGCAGCTGCGCCTTGACCAGGTCAAACCCGGTGGTCAGTTCAGTGATCGGGTGCTCTACCTGCAGGCGGGTGTTGACCTCGAGGAACGCGAACAGCCGGTCGCCGGGGTGGTAGAGGAACTCCACGGTCGCCGCGCCCCGGTAACCGACCGCGACAGCCAGCCGTCCGGCCGATGCCTTGAGTTCGGCTGTCTGCGCCGGGCTGAGCACTGGCGACGCCGACTCCTCGATGACCTTCTGGTTACGCCGCTGCACCGAGCAGTCGCGGACACCGAGCGCCCACGCGGTGCCCTGGCCGTCGGCGATCACCTGGACCTCGACGTGCCGGGCACCGGTGACCAGGCGCTCCAGGAACACGATGCCGCTGCCGAACGCCCGCGCGGCCTCCTGGCTGGTGCGCTCGTAGGCATCGGCGAGCTCGGTCTCGTTCGTGATCACGCGGATGCCGCGACCGCCACCGCCAGCGGTCGCCTTCAGCATCAGCGGGTAGCCGATCTCAGTCGCGGCGGCCAGGGCGGCGTCCAGGGTCTCGACCGCACCGCGGCTCCACGGTGCGACCGGCACACCGACCTCCTCGGCGATCAGCTTCGAGCCGATTTTGTCACCGAGCTTGCGCATCGCCTCTGCGCTCGGTCCCACGAAGGTGACCCCGACCTTCTCGCACAGCTCCGCGAACGCCGGGTCCTCGGCGACGAAGCCCCAACCGACCCACGCGGCGTCGGCCCCGGTCTCCACCAACGCGCGCTCCAGCGCCTTCAGGTCCAGATACGGGCGCGCGGACGCGGGACCGAGGTCGTAGGCGATGTCCGCCTCACGCACGAACGTGGCGGTGCGGTCGACGTCAGTGAACAAGGCGACCGTTTCGATCCGAGTCCCGGTCTCCGCGGCCAGCTCACGGACCGCGTGGATGAGCCGCATCGCGGCCTCACCCCGGTTAACGATGGCAACACGGCTGAACACCCGACGACTCCCCGGCAGACCCGACATGTACGCGCCGCGGAACGGAAAGCCCCCGGCAGTGATCACCCTTCCGTCACCTGGCGGGTGGCGCCATGTCGTAACCACCGAACCCGAGGCGGCACCGTTTGTAGGAACTGTACAAAACTCTTTGGTTTCGCGCCCGCTCACCCGGGCCGGCCTGCAAAACCTGCGGCCGGTTTGGTCGGACGATGTTCGTTTGATCTTGGCGTCCTGTTCGGCCGACCTTGCGACGTCGGCTGGAACGGTGGGTCGGTCGGTCGCGGCCGACCGAGGTGATCGGCATTTCGCTGGTCCCGTCGACCGCCCGCGCCGCCTAACCCGGGCTGGCCGTCAGAGACCCGCAACGCGCGGCCCTGTCCGGCTGGAACCGGCCCGGTTGACAATCACGGAAGGACGCGCCAGGAACATGAACGACCCCGATTCCCACGTCACCCTCAGCCGGATGAGCCGGCGAAATGTGCTTGCCCTGGGCGGATTCGGCACCGCCGCCGCGGTCGTCGGCGGTGTGCTCGGCGGTACCCGGCCGGCGGCCGCCACCCCGTCCTTCTTCGACAATCCGTTCCGCCTGGGTGTGGCTTCCGGTGACCCGCTTCCCGACGGCGTCGTCCTCTGGACCCGCCTCGCTCCCGACCCGCTCGCCGAGGACGGCCGCGGCGGCATGCCTCCGGAGTCGTTCGGCGTTCGCTACGAGGTCGCCGAAGACGAGAGGTTTGCCCGAATCGTCCGCCGTGGAGCGGTTGAGGCGACGCCCGAGTTCGGGCACTCGGTGCACATTGAGGTCTCCGGCCTGAAGCCGGGGCGGGAATACTTCTACCGCTTCCGGGTGGGCCCGGCGATCAGCCCGGTCGGCCGTACCAAGACGGCGCCGGCCCTCGACGCGGCCATGTCGCGGCTGAAGCTCGCCGTCACCAGCTGCCAGAACTACCCGGCCGGCTACTTCGTCGCGTACCGCGACATCGTCGCTTCGGATCTGGACGTGGTCGTCCACCTCGGCGACTACATCTACCAGGGCCCATCGGCCGGCGACGCCTCACTCGGCCGCGCGCACGTGCCACCGGTGGAGATCACGACTCTGGCCGAGTACCGGATCCGGCACGCGCAGTACAAGACCGACCCGGACCTGCAGGCCGCCCACAGCATGCTGCCGTTCATCGTGGTGCCCGACGACCATGAGGTGACCAACAACTACGCCGACGAGGTGGGTCCCGACGGCCCTGCGTTCCCGGCCCGCCGGGCGGCCGCCTACCAGGCGTATTACGAGAACATGCCGCTGCGCCGGGCGTCCATTCCGGTCGGGCCGGACATGCGGCTCTACCGGCGGGTGCGCTTCGGCGACCTCGCCCAGTTCCACATGCTCGACACCCGGCAGTACCGGTCGGACCAGGCCAAGTGGACCGCGGCCACCGCCGTCGGTGGCTATGCCCCGGGTGCCCTGGACCCGAACCGGACAATCCTGGGCGATGCCCAGGAGCAGTGGCTCCAGGAGGGTCTGGCGACGTCGACCACCCGGTGGAACGTCATCGGGAACCAGACGAAGTTCGCGCCGTTCGACCACAAGACCGGGCCCGGGTTGCAGTACGACTCGCCGGACAATTGGGGCGAGGGCTACGTCGCCGACCGCGACCAACTGCTCCGGTTCATCGCCGCACATCGCCCGTCCAACCCGGTGGTCATCACTGGCGATGCGCACCGCAACTGGGTCTTCAACCTCAAGGCCGACTTCGCCGACCCGAGCTCGGAGACGCTGGCCACCGAGTACCTCGGTACCTCGATCAGCAGCGGTGGCGACGGTAACGGTTCGACCGTGTACGGCCCGACCGCCGACAATCCGCACATGATGTTCCAGAACAACCAGCGAGGCTACATCCGGGTCGAGGTCACCCCAGAGCAGTGGCGGGCCGATTTCCGGGTCTCCGACACCGTGCTGACCCGGGACACGCCGCTCTACACGGTCGCCACGTTCGTGACCGACGACGGCAAGCCGGGTGCGCGGCGGGTGTGAGCCACCCGTGACGCCGACGTTGGGTCCGGCCGCTCGGCCGGACCCAACGTCGCGGCCTACGGCGCCGCGCAGCGGTTGCTCCTCAGCCAGACGGTTCCCGGTTTGCCGGGCCGGAAAAGATGTACGGCTATATCGCTGCACCGGGCGTGTGCGGCGAGGTTGATATCAGGTGTTTGGTGGTAGGTCGGTGCCGGCGCCGCGGCGTCGCAGCCGCACCAGGTTCGTGGGTGGCGCAACCATGTTCCCGGCGGTGGTCACCGGCATTCCCGCGGCGGCTCGCGCGGTGGGCAGGCTCGGCTCACCGGCCGCCTCGACGACAAACCCGTTGTCGCTGATCATGTCAAGGTCGGCGTGGCCAGCCTGGCCCTCGCTGGTCAGGTAGTCACCGAGGAATATCGCGTTGGCGATGTGCAGGGCCAGTGGTTGCAGCGTGCGTAGGTGTATCTCCCGCCCGCCGGCAAGCCGTACCTCCACGTCGGGGAAGACGAAGCGCATCATGGCAAGGATCCGTAGGCAGCGTTGCGGAGTGAGCTGCCAGCGACCGGCCATCGGGGTGCCATCAAACGGGATCAGGAAGTTCACCGGTACCGAGTCCGGTGCCAGGTCGGCCAGCGCGAAGGCCACCTCGACCAGGTCGTCGTCGCTCTCGCCCATGCCGGCGATCAGCCCGGAACAGGCCGATAATCCGCCGGACCGGGCCTGCTCCACGGTGGATACCCGGTCGGCGTAGGTGTGGGTGGTGCAGATGTCGGCGTAGCGCTCGCCGGCCGTGTTCAGGTTGTGGTTGTACGCATCGGCGCCAGCGTCGCGGAGCCGGGTGGCCTGCCCGGCGCCGAGCAGGCCCAGGCACGCGCACACCTCGACGTCGGCGTGCCGTTCCCGGATGGCGGCGATCGTCCGGGCTACCCGGTCGATGTCGGGGTCGGTGGGCCCACGACCGCTGGCCACCAGGCAGACCCGTTTGGCGCCGGCGGTGACCCCGGCGCTGGCCGCATCGGCCGCCTGTTCCGGGCTCAGCCAGGTGTAGGAGAGCGCTCCGGACTCCGCACCGAGCCGCTGTGAGCAGTACCCGCAGTCCTCCGGACAGCGTCCGCTTTTCAGGTTGACCAGGTAGTTGAGTTTGACCCGGTTGCCGAAGTAGCGCCGTCGTACCCGTGCGGCCGCTGCCACCACGTCGAGCAGGTCGTCATCGCTGGTGCCCAGGACGGCACGCGCCTCGTCGCGGGTGGCCCGTCCGCCGGCGAGCACGCGTTCGGCGAGCGCGTCGAAGGTCCTTCTCATGCCGATCATGCTGCCAAGGTGCACCGTGCCGGTGCGACTGGTTGACCGCCAACATCAGAACGTTGCAGTTGGAGGAAACCTACAAAAAGAGTTGTGGGGTTTGCTGAGGATGGGCGGGTTGGAACCGGGTCGCAGCGACAGCGGCGCCAGCACGTCTGCTCGTGTTTCGGCAGATCCCTCGCGCCCCTCAGCCGTCCACCGGGTGGCCCGCGAGCTGGCAGTTTCGCGGGAGTCGAGGCGGGCCTGGCCGGGCGGCCACTCGACATCCCCGTCAACAAGGGAGCGGTCGAGACGATGAGCATGACCTTGGCCAGCGAGGTCGAGGTCCGAGGAATCACGGTGAACGCGGTCGCTCCCGGTCCGTCAGCAGGAGGCGAGGCGTCCGGCCGCGGCGGCGTCGAGGCAGGCGATGAGGGCGGCGACCTCGTCGGCCTTGGGACGCTGGCCCAGGCGCCGGTGGATGTCCAGCGCCTCCTGCCAGGTGCGGCGTGCGGCGTTCGGGTCGACCGCGGCCTGGGCCTCGCCGAGAACGCCGAGGGCGTCCGCCAGAAAGGCCGCCCAGCCGCGCTCGCGCCACAGCCGCACCGATGCCTCCAGATGCCTGACAGCCAGGGCATGGTGGCCGTCGGCGAGTTCGACCGCGCCGAGGGCGCCGAGGGCGTCGGCGGTGTGGTGCGGGAGGTTGTACTCGCGGGCGATCGTCAGGGCGGCGGTCGCGTAGCCCCGGGCGCGCCGGTCGTCGTGCAGCAGATGGGCACGGGCGAGGCCGAGCAGTGTCAGGACCTCGGCGTACCGGTCCTGGTAGCGGCGCAGGATGAGCAGTGACTCCTCGAGCGCCGCCACGGCCGGCGCCGCGCGGCCGACGCGGGTGTGCAGGATTCCCAGGAACTGCAGGACGGTCGCCACGTAGCGCAGGTTGTCCAGCCGGCGGGCCAGGTCGAGGGCGGTGGTGAGGTGGCCTTCGGCCTCCGCGAGTGCGAGCGACTCGCCGTGCATCATGGCGCGGGCCACGTGCGCCCGAGCCTGGCCGCCGAGATGTCCGTGCTCCTCGGCCAGGCGCATGGCGTCCTCCGCCCGGGCCGCCGCCTCGGCGTACCGGCCCTTCGCGATCAGGGCCCACGCGACGTCCACGGCGGCATCGGCCATCCCCGGGCCGTGGCCCACCTCGGCGAAGAGCTCGGCGAGCCGCTCGGCCTGGCGGTGCATCCGGTCCATCGCGACGCCGGGGTGGTCCGCCTCGTGCCATGTCTCCAGTTCGATGAGGCCGCGCAGCATCACGGCCTCGCCGAGGCGGTGACCGGCCGAGCGGCACGCCTCCTGCACGTACTTGTTGGTGGCCCGCCAGTCGATGTACATGCCGCGGATGTCGAAGTACTTCTCCAGGCAGCCGGCCAGGTCGAAGGCGAGCTCCACCGCTCCCTCGTCGCAGGCCTGTCGGACGACGGCCAGCAACGCGGCGCGCTCGACGACGAACCAGTCGAGGGCGTCGGGCAGGTCGTCCAGTCCGGTGACGACCGTCGGCGGGGCGTCGCCCCGGATTGCCGCGTAGCACGGCCCCGGGATTCGGTCGCTCATCTGCCCCGCCAGCCACAGGTAGGCGCCGAACCCGGAGCGCAGCACGGCCGCCCCGCCCTCGACCTCCTCCCGGCCGGCTCGCTCCCGCAGGTAGAGCCGGACCAGGTCGTGGAACCGGTATCGGCCGCCGCCGGCGAGGTCGGTCCCGCCGTCGAGCAGCAGCTGAGCGTCGACGAGCCGCTCGAGGAGACCCTCGGCCTCGGCGACCGGCACGTCCAGGACAGCCGCCGCGAGCCACGACGGGAAGTCCGGTACCGAGAAGAGGCTGAGCCGGCGGGCGAGGCGCCGACCGGCCTCACCGATCACGCGGTAGCTGGACGCGAGCGACGTCCGGACCGCCAGGTCGCCCGCGACGAGGTTGTCCAGGCGTCGGTGTTCGTCGCGCAGCGCGCCGGCCAGGCGTGACATCGGCCAGGCGGGCCGTGACCGCAGCCGCGCCCCGGCGATGCGGACGGCGAGTGGCAGCCGCCCGCACCACCGGAGGATCGCCGCGCTCTCTGCCGGCTCCCGAGCGACTCGCTGGGATTGGGCGACGCGCCCGAGCAGTGATGTTGCCTCCTCCTCGGAGAAGACATCGAGCTGTATCCGGCGCGCCCCTTCCAGGCCGTCGAGACCGAACCGGCTCGTTACCACAGCCGCGCAGGAACCGTCGCCGGGCAGCAGCGGGCGAATCTGGCTCTCGTCCGCCGCGTCGTCAAGGACCACCAGGACTCGTCGTCCGGCGAGGCGGGACCGGTACGCGTCGGCGCGTTCCGTCAGATCGAACGGGATCGCCCGCTCGTCGACATCGAGCGCGCGCAGGAAGCGGGCGAGCACATCCCCCGCCTCTACGGGTCTCGGGTCGGTGCCGCGCAGGCTCGCGTAGAGCTGGCCGTCCGGATAGGTGTCGCCCACCCGGTGCGCGGCGTGCACCGCCAGGGTCGTCTTGCCGACCCCGCCCATGCCGGTGATCGTCACGACCCGCAGCGACGTGCCCGGGTCCTCGCCACCGGGAACGAGCGCCGCGTGGAGCTGCTCCAGCTCGGCCCGTCGGCCGGTGAAGTCCACGATGTCCGGCGGCAGCAGCGCGGGTACGGTCGTGGTGGCGCTCTCCGCCGCGGCGGCCTCGCCCGGCACCGCCGGCTCCCGAGCATCCCCGGACTCATCGGCGCGCAGGATCAGCCGCTCCATGTCGAGGAATGCCTGTCCCGGCTCCAGTCCGTGCTCGTTGGCGAGGAATCGGCGGAGTTCACGCCCGGCGGCCAGCGCGTCGGCCCGCCGGGCGCAGCGGTGCAGGGCGAGCATGAGGGCGCACCAGAGTCGCTCCCGGGTGGGCTCGTCACGCGCGGCCCGCCACAGCTCCGGCACCACCTCGTTGTGCCGCCCCAGCTCCAGCTCGGCGTCGAAGAGCGCCTCGTACGCGGCGAGGCGTTCCTCGTCGAACTGGGCGCGGGCAGCCGCCACATAGGCGCCGGCGGCGTCGGCGAGGGCGGGGCCCCGCCACAACGCGAGCGCCTCGCGCAGCAGCGGGACCCGGGTCTCGGGCGGCTTGCCACGGGCGCGGCTCACCAGCGCCCCGAAGCGTAGGTAGTCGAGCTCATCCGGCCCGACCCGCAGCGCGTAGCCGCCGGCCCGCGTCTCCAGCGGCAACGCGTCGGCGCCGCGCACCGATCGCCGGATCGTGGAGACGTCGGCCTGGAGTTGGGAGCGGGCGGTCGCGGGCGCGGCGCCGCCCCACATCGCCTCGGTCAGCGCCTCCACCGTGACCACCCGGCCCGCGTTCAGCAGGAGGTAGCCCAGCACGGCCCGGTGCCGGGGGCGCGGGATGACGGCCTGCTCGTCGCCGTGCCAGACCTCAACTCCGCCCAGGATCCGGTACCGCACGGCCACCCCCTCACCCCGTATCGGCGCGTCGGGGCAAGGCTATCGCCGGGCGTACCAGAAAAGCGATTTCTGTAGGATTGTCGATCCTGGAACCGGCGTGATCGTGGCGCGCCGTGAAACGCCGCCCGGCCAGTGGGCCGGGCGGCGCTGTCATCCGAGATCACGACAGTGGGCGGGCCCTCAGCACCCGTGAACCCACTGGTGGGAGCTGTAGTCGTTGTCATCCATTCCGGCGTCGTAGGTCTCTCCGGGATTGACGCAGATGTCGTAGCCCGCCCAGTCGGCGTGCAGGTAGACCATGACGTTGTCGGGAACGCTGGAACTCGACACGGCGTCGTTGAAGAGGGATTCGGCGTCGTCGGCCATGCCCTCGTTCCCCCAGTTCGAGTCGTTTACGTACCAGCCCCAGAAGTCGCCGCTGAAGCTGTCGTTGGACCAGGCACAGAACTGCCCTGAGGCGCACTGGCTGAGGCTGGCGCTGGCGCTGCTTGGCGCCACCAGCAGGCTCGCCGCCACGACGGTCAGGCCGATGACCATGGCCTTGAACATCTTGATCATGGATCTGTCCTTTCGGTTGTCTTCCTGTCGAACGGTGTGCGGTGCTAGGCGTCGGCCAGGGCTTGCCTGGCCCGGGGAATGGCTTCCCGTTCGAAGGACCTCAGTCCCTCGATCTCGCGTGCGAACCTCCTTTCGATCTCCGGGCGGTACCTGCCCTCCAGCGCGCCGATGGTCCGGGAGAACCCGGTGGAGCCGGCGCACTCCGCCTCGGTCTCGGCTGCGGCGACCTCCGGTGCCGGGGCCCGCTCAGCGGCCGGTTCCGCAGTTCCGGGTGCGACGAGTTCACGCAGTTCCTGCGGGGAGGACGCGGCATATCCGCGCTGCCGCACACACGCGGACCAGGCGGCGAGCCCGGTCCGGTACTCGGGGGCCGCGGTCACCCGACCGGCGACGTAGCTGCCGAGATGGTCGACGATCCGACGCACCCGGTACCAACCGGCGAGGTCCCCGAAAAGGGTCCGCCGGGCCTCGGCGGTGCAGCCGTTGTCGGGCCCCGAGATCCGTCCGAGATCGGGCAGGTCCACGGTGAGCTGGCGCCCGGATCCCTGGAGCGCCTCCTGCCAGTCCCGCTGCTGCCGCGGCGTCAGCTTTTCCAGGTTCGCGAAGTTGGCATCCTGGTCCCGCTCGCGGGCTCTGTCGACCAGGGTTCCGTACCCGTGCTCGCGGGCCCACCCGACGTCATCGAGCACGTAGCGGAAGTCCTGGTCCGTCGGCGACGGCGGCTGCTCCTCGTACGTGAACCCGTGCCGGGCCATGCAGCGCGTGATCAGCCGCTCCGAGGCCCGGTGGAGCAGTTCGTCCTCGCTGGCAGCCACCGGCTGACCCCCGGAGGCCGGTGCGTCCTCGGCGGCACCCGTCCCGTTGGTGATGACCGCCCACCCGGCCATGACGCCGAGGGCGATGCCGGCCGCGACGAGGCCGACCAGCGGGCCGCGCCACCTGGTACGACTGTCCGGGCTGGTCCGCGAGCCCCCGAATGCCCGCGGACCAGCCCCGCTCTCCCGGGCCCTGTTCGCCTCGTCTGACGGTGGCCCGGCGTCGTGCTGGCGCTGTCCAGTCATGCGAAGCACTCCTGAGCGTCGGTGTTGCCGGCCAGTCCGGCGGCGACCACCACACCGACGGTCACCAGCGGCGGCACCGCGGCCAGGCGACGGAGTATTCCTGGCATCAGTTCCTCCATCGATCGACGAAACCGTCCCCCCGCCGATCGGCGAGGCCGGCGCCGGAAGGGGCGCTGGTTCGATGCTCGGCCACGCCATTGATACGGCCGCCATACGCTCGCCATACGTCTGGCATATGCGCGCGCCCCCGCCGCATCGCGGCGGCGCATCAGGCGGGGGGTTATTCGGGGACAGGTCTACCAGCGATGTCGTATTCGCGGCTCACGAAGCCGATCGGCTCGTCGAGCAGAGGAGTCTTCGGTGGTTGGCCGGATGCAGTGCCGACCGACACCAACCCCGCGTGCACGAGCCGACATTCGCCGCGGTCAATGGCCGCAGGTAATTCATGCCCGCAGATCTGAAGGCCGGGCAGAGAGGATCGCATGTCGGAGCAGGCGTTGCGCGATTACCAACAAGAGACCGCCCGCAGTCCCGTAGGGATCAAACGACATCGGCTCGTCGGCTATTGAAGGAGAGCGCGGGCGAGACGGCGGACTGCCTCGTCCATCAGGTCAGGTGGCGCGGCGGCGTAGGTGAGGCGCAGATGTGGGGCCGGGGGTTCGGCGGCGTACCAGGGACGGCCGGGGAAGACGACGACGCCTTCGGCGGCTGCGGCAACGGCGAGCGCGACGTCGTCGGTGCCCTCGGGTAGGCGGGCCCAGAGATGTAGGCCGCCGCGCGGAACCGGCTGCTCGGCGAGTTGCGGGAGGTGCCGGCGGAGGGCGGTCAGGAGCGCCTCACGACGGGTCCGTAGCGCGGTGCGTAGAGCGCGGCGGTGACGCGCCCAGGCGGGGGCGGTGACGAACTCGAGCGTGGCCTGTTGCAGTGGTCCGGCGACGAAGAAGTCGTCGAGCAACCGGGCCGCGCGCAGCCGGGTACCGGCCGGGCCACGGGCGCCGATCGCGGCGACGCGCAGCCCGGGCGCGGCTGACTTGGTGAGTGAGCGCAGGTATATGACGTGTCCGTCGGGGTCGTCGGCGGCCAGGGGTGGCGGGGCCTCCCCGTCGATGGTGAGATCGCGGGCGTAGTCGTCCTCGATCAGGAACGCCCCGGCGTCGCGTACGGCCTCGGCGACCTGGGCCCGGCGGTGACCTGCCAGTGTCGCACCGTGCGGGTTGGCGTGGAGCGGCTGGCAGTAGAACAGCCGGGCGCCGGTACGGGCGAACGCGGCCGCGAGTTGGTCGGGTCGTACGCCGTCGGTGTCGGCGGGCACGGGCACCACCCGCAGTCCGGCGGCCCGGGCGGCGGCCAGTGCGCCCAGGTAGGTCGGCGACTCGACGAGCACCGTGTCGCCAGGTGAGGTCAGCGCGCGCAGTGCGGTGGAGAGGGCGGCCTGTCCACCGGGACAGATCACCATGTCGTCGGCGCGTAGCCCGGTCCCGGCCTCGCGGGCGAACCAGGCGCGCAGGTCCGCGCGTCCCTCGGCCGGTCCTCGCTGCCAGGATGCGGGCTGCCGGGCGGCGCGGGTGAGCGCGGCGCCGAGCGCGGCGGCGGGCTGCAGATCCGCGTCCAGGTAGCCGCCGGAGAGCGGGATCGCTCCTGCGGGTGGTAACGCCAGTAGCGCCTGCATGTCTTCCTCGCCCGGTCGGCGGGGGCCGAGCGCGACGGTCTGCCAGGACAGGTCGGGGGCGCGTCGCTCGTCCGGTGGGGCGGCCACGTAGGTGCCTTTACCGGGTCGTGCGTCGATCAGGCCCTCTGCTACCAGCTGCCGGATCGCCTCGGCGACGGTAACCGGCGAGGCCTGATGCCGGGCGGTCAGCTGACGTACCGAGGGGAGTCGCGTGCCGGGATCCGCGACAGCCACGAGTCGACGCAGATCTTGGATCACGCGTCCGGCTGCGTTACCGTCATTCATGAGTGTCCAGAGTAGCGCTACTGCCAGGAACACGGTAACGGTCAATCGCGGGGTCGGCTTGGCCCTCGGTGCGCTGGGCGTGCTCGCCTTCAGCATGTCGCTGCCGGCGACCCGCGTCGCCGTGCAGCAGTTCGACCCGTGGTTGGTGGCCTTCGGTCGGGCCGTCGGCGCGGCGCTGCTGGCGTGGGCGTACCTACGATTCACCGGCGCTCCCCGGCCGACCGGTGGGCAGTGGCGGCGACTGTCGATCGTCGCGCTCGGCGTCGTCGTCGGCTTCCCGCTCTTCACCTCGCTGGCGCTGATCACCCAGACCTCCGCGCACGGCGCGGTCGTCATCACCGTGCTGCCCGCCATGACCGCCGTGTTCGCGGTGCTGCGGGCAGAGGAGCGCCCACCGTTGCTGTTCTGGGTCGCGAGCGGCGGTGGGCTGCTGGCGGTGCTCACCTTCCTCGGTGCCAGCGGCGCGGTCAACGGCGCCCTGTCCCTGGCCGACCTGTTCCTGCTCGCGGCGGTCGTGCTCTGCGGCCTCGGGTACGCCGAGGGCGGCGCGCTCGCCCGCGAACTGGGCGGCGCCCGGACGATCTGTTGGGCGTTACTGCTGTCGTTGCCGGTCACCGTGCCCGTCACGATCGCCGCCGCCGCTGCCGCGCCCCCGCATGCCGACGCTGTCGCCTGGTCGGCGTTCGGATACCTCAGCGTGGTATCCATGTTCCTGGGCTTCTTCGCCTGGTACGCGGGCCTGGCCCGGGGCGGTATCGCGCAGGTCGGTCAGATCCAGCTCGCACAGCCGGTGCTCACCCTGGTCTGGTCAGCCCTGCTGCTCGGTGAGACCGTCACCCCAGCCTCCATCGCGGCGGCGCTGGTCGTGCTGGCCTGCGTCGTACTGACCCAACGCACCCGTACCAACGTGCGGGTGCCCGCAGTGGGAAAGGCCTGACCAGGTACGTACCGCGCACTTCTCCGCGGACGTGTCGGCGTCCGTGAACTGCTGACCACCACCGCGCTGCCGACACTTCGGCAGCCGATGCGGACGGTGTCGTCGCGGACCTGGGCGCGACGGGGCAGGACACGACCGCCGAGGGGTTACCCGGTCACCAGGCGCAGGATTATGACGCCATCGGTGACGCTCACCAGTTGCAGCGCGGTCGTCCCGGAGCGTGGCTTCGGCGGACCGACGGGTCCTGCCGAGCACGAGGAGCCCCCACCCCCGTCGGTAAAGGTCAGCGTGCAGTTTCCCTTGAGGGTGCCGTTGCTGCTGGCGCCGCTGGCCAGCGTCATGTCGAAGTCGACCCCGTCCGGGAGCACCTTGCGGACCGCGAGTACGCCCGACCCGCGCAACCTGATCTCGACCGGTTCGGAGACAGCGACCTCGCAGTTCCCGTCCCGGCAGGCGGCGTAGGTGGTGCCGTCCGCCGCCGTCGGTGCCGCCGTCGGTGCGGCCGACGTGGCCGCAGGCGTGGTCGGGACGACCGCGGTCGCTCCGACGTCGCTCGGGCTGCTATTCGGCGGGGGAGTGGCCCGACCCCCGCCCTCCGAGGCGCTGCCGCAGCCGGCCGGGGCCAGGGCCGCCAGCAGCACACCGGCGATCAAAGTCGTCCTGTGGAGGCGCGTCGATGTCATGAGTCGACCGTAACCGCACCCTCGGAGGAACACTGGCTCCCAACGCCGACGCGCAGCAGAGCGCCGTACCTGCTGCGGGTTGACATCGGGTACGCCCGGCAGAGGGTGAGCAGGAAGTTCCAACCTCCTCGACCCCGTCGCTCACGCGCCAGTTCACGGTCGGCGTACCGGTTAGCCTGTCGGTATGCACACGCCTGACTCCGGGAGCAACCGCGATGGCTGACGCCGACGACGTCCGTCACCTGGCGCTCGCTCTGCCACACGTGGCCGAGATCGACAGCGAGGGCTTCGACTTCCGGGTCGCCGACAAGGGGTTCGTCTGGTCCTACCCCGAGCGCAGACCTGGGCAGCCACGCCTCATCCGTACCGACATCGCGGTCCTGCACGTCGGCGACGAGGCGGAGAAGCAGGCGCTGTTGCTCGGCGAGCCCGAGATCTTCTTCACCACACCCGCCTACGACGGGCTGCCCCTGGTGATGCTGCACTTGGCGAAGGTGGACGTCGACC
This sequence comes from Micromonospora pisi, assembly GCF_003633685.1. Lineage (NCBI taxonomy): Bacteria > Bacillati > Actinomycetota > Actinomycetes > Micromonosporales > Micromonosporaceae > Micromonospora > Micromonospora pisi. The sequence continues at coordinate 8,422,964 of NZ_RBKT01000001.1, forward strand.
GTCTGAGGGAGCTCGTCACCGACGCGTGGCGTATGCGCGCTCCAGACGCGCTCGCCCGGGACCTCGACGCCGATTCAGCGAGCCACAATCCGGGCTGAACAGGGTCGCGCGGGTGAGAAGTTGTGGTTGCAGCGCTGCCCCACACTCCGACTGTGGCTGAAGACAACGCGGCATCCTCGCCAGCGCCAGCGCCAGACGACCCTGACCCGAAGTCGTTGCGTGGCTACTTCATGCGACATCAGGTAGTCATCAACCTTGCGATGGTCGTCATAACGACGATCGTCACCGGCTGGGGTTTCTACTACGCCCGCGAGGCCCACCTGGCCGCCAAGGCGCAGGAGCAGTACAAGAACGCGTCGAACGTCGCGATCTGGACGGTGCCACAAGGGAGCGCTCTCAACCCGTACAAGAAGAACGCGATTCAGATCCAGAACATGTCGACCGCTGTAGCGGACGAGGTGTACCTCATGAACTGGACGGAGGAGCGCCCATTGAAATGGTCGGTGCAGGACGGGCAGACCACCGTCGACTCGTACGGCGCGTGGGACCTGGCCGACATCGGGCCGTGCACCAGTGTGATGATGGCGCACCCCGACCCGGAGAACGACAGGATCGGGCTGCTGTTCATCCAGGAGGGCCGCACATGGCTGGTCGTCGTCGGTGCGCGACCAGAACCCCTCGGCGACAAGGGCTATCTGGTACGCAACCAGACGACGTCCGTGACTGTCCCGTTCAGCATCACGGTTGCCGGCGGGGACGGCACCGGGCCCACCCCGTCACCCACCCCGCCCATCGGGGGACACTGGCGTGACTCCGCCTGTTGACGCCCCTTCACGCGGCCTGCGGATTCCTGTCCTCGGTGCAGGCGCCGCCAACGGCATCGGCGCCAGGCGGGCTGGCTGCGGCGGTGGCGTAGCGGCGGGCAAGGTGTGCGAAGGCGTTCCCGAGTTCGGCGGGGCCGACGACTTCGATGTCGGTGTCGAACCTGCCGATGGTGGCGGCCAGGCCCGGCCACGACCACGATCCCAGGGTGAGCCGGCAGCGGTTCGGGCCGAGTTCCTCGACGACTCCGTCCCGGATGTAGCGGGACACCTCGGCGGCGGGTACGTCGAGGATCACCTTTCCACGGCAAGGCCAGTCGCCAGAGTCGCCGGACCCCCGGAACCTGCTGGCGACAAAGGCGGCCACCTCACCTCCGGGCAGCTCGCGGGGGGTGAAGCGGGGCCCCGTAGGGGTGCGCGGAGTGATCCGGTCGGCACGGAAGGTGCGCCAGTCCTCGCGGTCGAGGTCCCAGGCGACGAGGTACCAGCGCCCGCCCCAGGTGACAAGGTGGTGGGGTTGCACCCGGCGTGGCGGCGTCCGTACGCCCTTGTCGTCCACCCCTGCCGGAGCTGCGAGGATGTAGTCGAAGCGCAGCACCTCACGGGTGTGGATGGCGGCACTGATCGCCATGATCACGCTGCTGTCGACCTGTGGCTCCGGTCGGATCGTCGGCCGCTCGACGGCGGTGAACTGGAGGGTGTCGATCCGGCGGCGCAGCCGTGCGGGCATGACCTGCCGGACGGTGTTCAGCGCACGCGCCGCGGCTTCCTCGATGCCGGCACCGGCGGTGGTGGCGATCTGGAGTGCGATGGCCAGAGCGACGGCCTGCTCGTCGTCGAAGAGTAACGGGGGCAGCTCGGCGCCGGCGTCAAGCCGGTAGCCACCGTCAGGTCCCTTGAAGGCCACGATGGGATAGCCGAGCTCGCGCAGGCGCTCGACATCACGGCGCAGCGTGCGCGGGCTGACCTCCAGCCGCTCGGCGAGCAGCGCCCCCGGCCAGTCCCGGCGCGCCTGGAGTAGCGAGAGCAACGACAGCAGTCGCGCTGAGGTCTTCGGCATGATCCCCATATTGCCCCGAGAAGTGGTCACTCCCTGGCCGCTTTGGCTGCGACTGTTGTCGCGTGCCAGTCATCGACAACCTGAAGGGCCCGAACGCCGGGACCTCGCCCGCCGTCACCACGTCCTCAACCGTCGGGCGCTAGCCGATGGCTGTTCTCGACGCGCGGGCGCTCAACCGTGCGACACTCGCCCGACAGTTGCTACTCGATCACGCCGACGTGCCGGTCCTCGACGCTGTCGCGCACCTTTGTGGCCTGCAGGCGCAGGAACCGCAGGAGCCGTTCGTCGGGCTCTGGTCCCGGCTGCGCGCGTTCGACCCGGCGGTGCTCTCGGACCTGATGACCCGGCGCGGCGTGGTGCGGACCCACCTCATGCGCCGCACCGTCCACCTCCTCACCGCCGACGACGCCGTGGCCTGGCGCGCCCGCCACGACAGCATGCTGCGTCAACGGGTCCTCGGGACCTACCGCCGCGAGCTCGCCGGGGTGGACCTCGACGAACTGGCAGCGGCGGGCCGGGCGGTGATGGCCGACGCCGCGCCCCGCTCGATGACCGAACTCGCGCGGGCGTTGGCCGTACGTTGGCCGGAGCCAGGGCCGCGAGCGCTGGGCGAAATGTTGGTCGCCGCCCTCATTCCGATGGTCCAGTTGCCGCCGCGCGGGCTGTGGCGTACGCGGGCGGGAGTGCGCAACGTCCTGCTTTCCTCCTGGGTGGGGCGCGAGACAGACCCGCCGGCCCCGGAGGGCTCCGACCCGGTTGGCGAATCGCTGGTACGGCGCTACCTCGCCGCGTTCGGCCCGGCCGCCGTCGCCGACGTGCGCGCCTGGTGTGGTCTCGCCGGACTGCCCGCCGCGGTGGCGGCGATACGCCACGAGCTGGTTGCCTTCCGCGACGAGCGAGGCCGGGAACTGTTGGACCTGCCCGACGCACCGCGCCCCGACCCCGACACACCGGCCCCGGTACGGTTCCTGCCGGCGTTCGACAACGCACTCCTCGGTTACGACGACCGCAGCCGGATCGTCGACAACGCGCACCGGGGTCTGTCGGTCGCCGGCGCTCGTGTTGTCCTGGTCGACGGCCGCGTCGCCGCGACGTGGGGCGTCCAGGACGGCACCGTGGTCGTCGCTCCGCTGCGCCGTTTCTCCCGGGCCGACCGCGCCACCGTAGCCGAGCAGGCGCGGGCGCTTGCGTCGTTCCTTTCCGACAACGACAGCGACCGCATCAGGATCGCCGCGTCTCCCCGCTGAACCTGACGTGAGATGCGTTCGGACCGGGACCTGACCGGGGGTTGGACCCCAGGTCGGATCAGCCGCGTCCCTTGAAGACGCTCTTCGGGATGTAGCCGGTCACCACCTGGGTGCGGTCGACGACCTCGGCGTTGTGGTAGTTCACCGCGATAGAGGCGAACGAGTAGGCCTTCGGCACGGTCAGGTTCTGGGTGCTGACGAGGAAGTCGACGGTCTTCTCGACCGCGATCCGCATGGCCCGGTCGAGGTCCCAGTGGATGCCCATCATCACCCAGTGGTCGTCGGTCTCGGCCCACGGCAGCTCGGTCTCCACGTTCTTGATCAGAGTGATGCGGAACGTGCCGGCGAGCGAGTGCTCGACGGCGGTGCCACTGACCTCGCCGTCGCCCTGGCAGCTGTGCGGGTCGCCGATGAAGATCTGCGCGCCGGGTTGGAAGACCGGCAGGTAGAGCGTCGTGCCGGCGTTGAGGTCGCGGACATCCATGTTGCCTCCGAACCTGCCCGGAGGTGTGGAGTTCTGCACGCCGGTGGCCGGCGGCGGGGCATCCTCGGTGTTGCCGATGAACTCGCCTGTCGGCGGGGCGACCGCGATGATCCCCATGAACTTGTGGGTCGGAATGATGATGCCGTCGGCGAAGAAGACGACCTCCTTACCTCGGTACATTCCGGTGCGGTAGAGGTGGGTGCGGACGTCGGGCCAGACGCCTGCGGGAAGGCCGGGTGGGATGTCGACGGGCATGTCGAGGCCCTGGTCCCCGTCACGCCAACCGGGGTAGAACGTCGCCATGACACCGCTGGTCGGTGCGGTGTTGTTGAAGCCGTACGGCACCCGGGTGTCGGTGTCGAGGACGTCGATCGCGATGGTGTCACCTGGCTCGGCGCCTCTGACGTAGATCGGGCCGGTGAGCACGTGCCCGCCGTACTGCCTGCCGGTGGCCTGGCGCTCGGGCAGGCTCTCCCAGAACGCCATTCCGTCGGGCAGGATCTCGTCCGGCTCGACGCCGAAGGCGCCGAAGTAGTCGCGTGGATTGACGGCAGGGTTGGTGAAGCCCTGGTGGGAGAGAGTGTCAACGCGGACGGTCTGACCCGATTCCATCGTGAGTCCGGGCTCCCAGCCAATCGGGAAGCCGCCCCAGTGCAGGTTGTCCGGGGTGGACCTGAGGTGGTGGTCCCACCTGGCCGGCCGGGGACCGCCGCGGCCGCTCCGACTGGCGGATGAGGCCTGGGCGGGGGCGGTGACACCGGCCGTGAACGATGCGGCCAGACCTGCGGCCAACAGGCTTCTACGACTTGCCGAGCTCCAGTGGTTGGTCGACATGCTGAACTCCCATCACTGACGAGTGCGACGCGGCCGCGCCCGGGTGCTCTGACGTGTCCCTTCCGGGAGTAGGGACCGGTACACAGTGGTCGCCCGCTGTGTCAGCCGCATGACGGTCGTGCAAATCCGGTGTGCTTCCCAGCCGAGACGACGCTTTCTCGCGTCTGGCGTCAGGTCCCATCGACGCAAGATACTCCCGTACCGGGCCGGTGCAGGCACGTACGCGAGGCCGCCTGGTCGCAGTGGTGTCGGATGAGGGGCAACCACGGCAACCGGGCGGAGTTGCCGTAGCTCGGGGTACCCGGCGTGGGCGACATACGAGTGGGATCAGAACGTGATGACCGTGGCCCCTTCGAGGGTGAACCGCAGAACTCGTCCCGGACGACCTTAAGGTTCAGCCCGCGCTTCAAGAGTTGCTCCTCGGATCCGTCGGCGCGTGCCCAGTTGACGCAGGCCCCACCAAGAGGCCGGCGCCCACCAGCGGCGTCGCAGCGCAGGAGCGGTGACGGCGGCGATCTCGATGCTGGTTACCTGGGCCCCGGATCCCAAGCAGCGTGGATCCAAGGGCGCGACCGGCAGCTGGGGTGGCACTACTGACGGTCACCGCACCGACGGACAGCGTGCACTGTCGGCGGCAGGTTGGGTCGTCGGACCTCGAACCAGACGTCAGTCTTCGGGAGGTAGTCAACCGTTGGTCACATAAGATCTGGCGAACAAGCACCCGCACAAGGAGGGGCCTGTCGTGACGCGCTCGGCAACGTTCCTCCTCGAGTGCATGCTCCGGGCCGGGATGTGTGACGTCGTCACAGTGGAGCCGGCGACGGGTGGGGTCGCGGCGCTCGCGGGCATAGCCACCCGCCGGGACGCGCCGTCGGTGTTCGTCAAGGCCTTCGCTGACGCGCCGGCCGACGACGTCTTCGTCGTGGAGGCGGAAGGGCTGGCCGCCCTGCGCGAGCTTGGCGGCGTGGCGACACCCGAGGTGATCCTGGCGGACCGAGAACTGCTTGTGTTGTCGGTGCTGCGGCCGAGGCCGCGCAGCGAGACTTTCTGGGAGCAGTTCGCGTACATGCTCGCCCGCCTGCATCTGAGCACGACCCATCCTCGCTTCGGATGGCACCGCGACAACTGGCTGGGTCGCCGCCGGCAGATCAATACCTGGGATGACGACGGCTTTGCGTTCTTCGCGCAGCACCGGCTGCTTCGGTGGCTCGGGCAGCCCCGCGTGGAGGCGGCACTCGAGCGTGGGGACCGGGCGGCGCTGGAGCGGCTGTGTCACCGGCTGCCCGACCTGCTGCCGGACCGGCCGGCATGCCTGACGCACGGCGACCTGTGGGCACAGAACGTCCTGGCGACTCCGGACGGGCACCCCGCGCTGATCGACCCGGCGGTGTCCTACATGTGGGCCGAGGTCGACCTCGCCCATGTGTGGTCCACCTCGCCCCCGCCCGAGGCGCAACGGTTCTTCGAGGTCTACGCGGAGCTGACCTCCCTTGATAGTGACTGGCGGACCCGCATGCCGATTGTCCAGCTCCGACAACACCTAGCCGTGCTGGCGCAGTTCGACGACGACTGGGGCGCGGGCGACCAGGTCCGTGCCACCCTTGCCCCGTTCCGGACACGAACCTGAGCAGAGGCCCGGCGGCTGACCGTGGCTACCGCATGAGGATTGGTGTCGGGGTACGGCTTGGAGCGCAGAGCCAGGTACACGATGTGCGGCTCTGTCGCCGATCTTGTGACGGTGCGGATCAGCTCGGTAGGAGTATCCGTTTGCGGTCGCTGCGGACGCAGGGTCTCAGGGCTGCCGCGGCCACAAGGTGTCGGCTTGTGCGGCGGTCAGGCTCCAGAGCGCCGGAGCGGGCTGAAACACTGGCAGTTCAAGGGGCTGTTGAAGCTGCGCCAGGCTGGCCCCTCGTACACAGCCAGCCCGTCGGATCTCGCCGAGCAACTCGGCTTGACCCGGGGCGCGCTGTCGGCGCGACTCGCCTTCCTGGCGGCAGCGGGCCTGGTGATCCGGACCCGCGACACGGCCGACCAACGCCGGGTACACGTCACACTGACCCCGGCCGGGCACCTGGCGTTCGAGCAGCACACCGGCTCGGAAGGGGCCGGAGAGGACGCGCTGCTGGCGGCGTTGTCCGCCCGGGAACGCGCCACCCTGGCAAACCTGCTACGGAAGGTGGTGCACTCCCTGGAGAACCAGTGACCTCATCGGCGCTGGAGCCACTACCAGCTGATCGCTCCAAGAGAACCTGCAGCAGGTCACACCGTCTACGTCGGTAGCCGGGACGCCGAACGCGGGCGCCGCGCCGCCGAGCAGCTGGGCGCGCGGGCCGTCCAGCTCGACGTCACCGACGACGCGTCCGTGGAGGCCGCAGCGAAGGCCATCGAGGCTGATGGAGGGCTGGACATACTGATCAACAACGCGGGCATCGAGGGAAGAGGTGCCGGCAACATCGTGATCGGCGCTGCGGACGTGACCGCCGACATGATGCGGGAGATGTTCGAGACGAACGTCTTCGGCACGGTCCGTGTCACCCACGCGTTCCTGCCGCTGCTGCAGCGTTCGGCTGCCCCCGTCATTGTCAATCTCAGCAGCGGCCTGGCCTCGCTGGCCCGGGTCACCGACGCGGGCACCCCGACGTACGCCTACCCAGGGGTCGCCTACCCGGCGTCGAAGACCGCGGTCAACATGATCACCGTGCAGTACGCGAAGGCGTTCCCGAACATGCGGATCAACGCGGTCGAGCCCGGTTTCACCAAGACCGACCTGAACGGAAACACCGGTATCCAGACTGTCGAGCAGGGCGCCGAGATCATCGTCCGGATGGCGCAGGTGGGCCCCGACGGCCCCACCGGAGGCTACTGCGATGCCGAGGGCCCCCTCCCCTGGTAGCAGGAGGGGTAACCAGGTGGAGGAAACCGGCCTGGTCGGCCCGTGCACACGCTGGGTCGGCCAGGCCGCAAAGCTCTGCGGACACCGCCAGTGACTGCGAGTGCTTCATCCGCGGGTACCTACTTCTCGGCGGAACCGGACGTCCTTCGTCTGATCAGGTCACGGCCGGCAGCTACCGACGGTGACGACGTGCGATCACTTTCGCGCCCTGACTGCGGCAGGTTCGGACACTGCGGCGGGCGTGGTCGACGACGGCGCCAGCGGCGTGAGAGAGGTTGGTCGGATCAATCAGGATGTCGGGAACGGCTGCGGCTGATCTTGGAGGTCGTTGACCCAGCGACAGAAGGGGTCGTCGGTTTCAGGGTCACCCATCTCGACGGGCTCGGGCACGATCTCCAGGGCGGTGGCCGGAATGGTCGCGCCGAACGTACGGTGCAACCAGTCGCGGTAGGGCGCGTTGACGGTGTCACCGTCCTCGTCCCACGGCTGGGGCGGGGCGGCGAACTCCTCGTTCCAGCAGATCTCTACGTAGCCGATTCCCAGCAACCGCAGGAAATCCAAGCCATTGTCGGCGAGCACGCACGTCATCAATGAGCCGCTGCCCGAACCGAGATGGACGACCCGCGTCCGCCGGTCGCCATCCAGCCATAGCGCAGCCATCGAACCCTCACCGCCGGTCTGCACAAACGGCCACAAACGCGCACTGGGAGCCCCAGCTACGTCCCCGAACCACGAGCGGGCGTACGAGGCCGTCTGCTCGGCGGTGTAGCCACGAAGCTCGACCGCAGTGCCTACCCGGGCGTCACGACAAAGTGAGCCGTACAGGTCTCCATCGTGACCCCTAACCACATAGCCCTGCTCCTCGACCCACTCGAACAGCAGGCGCAACGGTTCAAAGAAATCGAACCCGTGCGGGACGCGGCCCAATGTCATGTTCACGAACTCACCCACGTCGGCATCGTAGGCGAACGACGGTGTCCGACTCTCGACATGTCCGGTCGTCGGCCGGCGCTGGAGGCCAGTCACGGAGTGTGAGAGCTCTGGCTATGGGGGTGTGCACGGACGGGTCAGATGCGGGAGACGGGTCAGGCTGTAGCGCCGGCAGCGGCTGCCGCTGCTGTTGAGGCCGCACGCGCGTCGTCGATTATCCTTTGGACCGTGTTCGCGGCCCATACCGATTGTCGGAACTCGGCGAAGCGGTTGCGTACCTGCATGGGTGGTAGATCCGGTACGACGTGCGGTTCCCAGCCCAGTGCACTGACCAGGCCGCACAGGGCCGCTGTCCGCGCATCAACGCGGTCCGGTCGGGTCGCGGCGGCCCGTATCCGCTGGCGGGCCTCGGTCTCGGCTGGTGGCTCCGACCCGTACTGGGTGGGATAGCGGGTACGGGGAACCACTTTCAACACCTTGTCAGTCTCGCGTCGCAGTGTTCCTGCGTCGATGAGTTGGCTCAGCACGGCGGAACGTACATCCTTGGTGAACCGGATGATCCACTCCCTGGGCGTGCGGGCCCTGCGGTCGCGCTGCACGCGGTGGAGGGCGAAGTCCATCAGTCGGTCACCGGTGGGGGCCGGGTCTGTGACAACGACGTACTTACCGGCAACGTCGATGCGTCCCGCCAGGGCCAGGTCGATGAGCAGCGCGCCGGCCAGGCCGTAGTCGAGGTTCGCGTCGGTGCCTCTGGCCACGCCGTCGTTGTCGTAGGCAAACAACGCGATCAACTCGGCAAGTGACACATTGGCCATGATTGCACCGTAACCATGGCCGGCAACGATCCGCGCACTGATCTTCGCAACGGGTCCGCTCGCCGCCTCCGTCGTCATGTTCAGGAGGCCATGTAGGCGGCGAGGATGTAGTTGGGGTGGCGGTCGAGGTTCTTGCGGGCACGGTCGTAGCGCGTGGTGGTGCGGGGGTCGGCGTGGCGGGCGGCGATCCGCACATCGCGGAGCTGACCGCGTTGACCGCACGGTCGACGGCCCTGCCCACCGCAGGTGGGAGTGGGATTGACCCTGCCCAACGTGCCAGCCTGGACCTGCTGCACCAACGGGCATAGGGCGTGGTGCCGCCGGCGCGGCGGCACACACATCTCGACAGTTCCGCATACTGAGCAACGGTGAAGAGGACTACGGTGCGTGGTGGCACGCCGCCTACCCCAGCGCACGATCCCGGACGTCAGCGACCTCAGGTCCGCGACAGGCCGGTGAGGTGTTCAGAACGTGAGCGAGTTTTACGGCACCCGCGCTCGCCGAATGCGGGCACCCCGAGAAGCGACATACGTCCCTGCGTCGGCCCCGGCTTGCTCTGCCAATCCGAACCCATATAGTCGCGTGGTGCACACGGATCAGGTCCGGCAGGCGTACGCGTCCGTCGCGGAGCTCTACATCGAGCTGTTTGGTACACGCCAAAAGGTACACGCCGACGACCTCGCCTTCATCGGGCGACATCTGGCGGGCCGACCTGGCACGGTGTTCGATCTGGGCTGCGGGCCTGGCCACATCACCGATTACCTTCGCTCGCTCGGTGTCGACGCAACGGGAATCGACCTGGTCCCCGAATTCATCGCCCATGCGCGGGCAGCTCACCCGAGCGGTAGCTACCAACTCGGGTCGATGGAAGATCTCGCCGCTGCCAACCACTCCATCTCCGGCATCCTGGCGTGGGGCTCGTTGATCCATCTGCCTCCGCAAGATCTCGACGGCGTGCTGGCGGAGTTCCGGCGAGTGATGGCCCCGGCCGGAACGTTAGTGCTCGCGCTCTTCGTAGGTGACGAGGTCGATGCCTTCGACCACAAGGTCGTGACCGCCTATCGCTGGCCCGTCGACGAGTTCTCCCAGCGACTGGCGCGAGCCGGCTTCACGGAAGTTGAGCGCCTGCAGCGGCCCAGCGAAGGCGCTCATCGGCCACATGCCGCCATCGCGGCGATCGCGACCGAACGGTGAGCTGAATCGGCGAGCCTCCGTGCACTCACATCGACAGTTCAGGACGCTACGCGACCTAGCAGCCCGTCACGGAGCGTGGCCGCGTCGATCGGCGAGCATGCCCGGTCGGCGGCTACTTATCTACTGGTGTTACGACCGCAGCCCGGCCAGGCTTGGTCGAGGTGACCGGCAGGTGATGCTGGCTCGCGTTCGACTTAGCCAGCTTGGCCACCACCTTCGTGGCCGACAGCGATCCCGCACCTCCGTGAACTGGTGAGCGCCGCCGGGTCCGCCACCCATCCACGTTAGCCTCTCTGGATGATCAATCCGATCGAGCTTGTCATTTTCGACTGCGACGGAGTGCTGGTCGACAGCGAGCGCATCGCGGTCCGCGTCCATGTCGCGGTGGGCGCGAACCTGGGCTGGCCACTTACTGAGGCGGACGTGGTCGAGCAGTTCATCGGCCGGTCCAGCGCGTCCATCCGGGAGCTGATCGCCGTCCACCTCGGGCACGATGTGGCCGCGACCTGGACGGAGCGGTTCGAGCTGGCGCACCGCCAGGAGGTAGACGCCGGACTGACCGCGGTCGAAGGGATCACCGACGCGCTCGACGCGATCAGCCAGCCGACGTGCGTGGCCTCCAGCGGTACGCACGAGAAGATGCGGCGCACCCTGGGCCGCACTGGACTGTATCGCCGCTTTGAGGGCCGTATCTTCAGCGCGACCGAGGTCGCCTGCGGCAAGCCCGCCCCCGACTTGTTCCTGCACGCGGCGGCGAACATGGGTGTCCCGCCTGCGGCGTGCGTCGTGGTCGAGGACAGCCTGTACGGCGCGCAAGCGGCTCGCGCCGCCGGCATGCGCTGCCTCGGCTATGCCGGTGGACTGACCCCCGCCCGCCAGCTTGAGAGCGCCGCCACGGTGATCTTCGATGACATGCGCAAACTGCCGGCCCTGCTCGACGAGGTTTAAGAGGTGCGACTGCGACAACCTCCACTGCAGCAGAGGCGAAGTCGAGTACGACCCGCGTCCGCCGGCTGGTCCGAGTCGCCGGGAGATGCCCGTCGGGAGGTGAGAACGAGCGTTGCACGCCGAACAGATAAACGGTTCGCCGAACGTCCGGTCATCGACACGCCCGGAAGCACTCGGGCCGGGACGTACCACCGCTGATGATCACAAAGGGTGATGGGCGCTCCGGCGTCGATGCGCACGGGTGGCGGCAGAAGACCGCACCTGATCTTGCGGCGGTGGTCAGCCGGGACGAACGACGGTATGTGCAGAGGGCGAGGAGTCATTCTCGCATCAGGGCGGTTACCAGGTCGCGCAGGGTTCGGTCGAGGCGGTTGCCGTCGCCGCGTTCTAGTGCATTCAGGATCGGACCGCTGTGCAGGCTGGCGAGGAGGACGTGGGCGAGCATGTCGGCGTCGAGGTCTGGCCGTTGCTGGTAGACCAGTTGGCTGATGTGGTCGTGCCAGGATCGGTATACCGGGTGCGCCTCGCGTGGCTCCCGGTGTGGCTCAGCGGTGACGGGCGCCTCTGGACCGAGGGCGGCGAGCAGGCCTTTGTTGCGGGCGACCAGGTCAACTACGGCGGTGAGGAAAGCCAGAAGTCGCGCATGTGGCGGGGCGCCCTGGCCTAATGGGGGCGGCCCCGTGGTGATCGCGGTCTCTATGTCCTGTGCGCGTTCCTGCATGAGTGCGCGCATGAGCCCGTACCGACTGCCGAATCGATGAAACACCGTGCCCTTGCCGACGCCGGCCGCCGTTGCCACCTGTTCCATCGAGATCTGCTGCGGGTGATGCTGGGTCAACAGTTCTTCGGTGGCGCGCAGGATGGCTGTGCGGTTGCGGGCCGCATCGGCGCGGAGACGTTCGGACCCGGTCATGACCCACCTCGACAACTGGACTGGCGGTCCAGTAGCATCCTGAACCGAATTTGACTGCCAGTCCATTTTAAGTGAGGGGTGGCCATGCGCCGCGTTCGGTACTACACGTACGGCGGGCCGGAGGTGCTGACCATGGAAGATGTCGAGCAGCCGACGCCGCAAGCGGGACAGGTGCTGCTGCGGACCGAGGCGGTAGGCGTCAACTTCGTCGACACTCGGTTCCGCCGTGGGCCCGGCAGCGGCAGCATCTTCCAGCGCCCGCTGCCCGGCCGTCCGACCGGCGATGTCGTCGGTACGGTCACGCAGACGGGACCCGGCGTCGACCCGCAGCTAATAGGCCGGCGGGTCGCCGCGCTCGCCGAGGACGCGTACGCGGACTTCGTTATCGCCGAAGCGCGATGGCTCGCCAGCGTCCCCGACCACCTCGACCACGGCGACGCCAGCATGCTTGCCATGAGTGCTCCCGTCGCCCTGCGGATCCTTCGCGCCGCGCCGCTGAACCGTGGCGATACCGTCCTGATTCATTCCGCCGCCGGTGGCATCGGGCACCTCACCGTGCAACTCGCCAAGCTCCTCGGCGCCAGCATTGTCATCGGCACTGCCGGGGCACCTGGCAAGCTTGACTTCATCCGGGCCGTTGGTGCCGACTCCGCCGTCGACTACGCCCAGCCGGGCTGGCCCGACCAAGTGCGCGCGGCCGCCCCGAAGGGTGTCGACATCGTCCTCGACGCGGTCGGGGGACCTGTCCTGCAGTCCAGCCTCGACCTGCTCGCACCCTTCGGCCGCGCCGTGGTCTACGGCGCCGCGAACGGCGAACTGGAACAGATCCCGGTCGTTAAACTCTTCGCGCTGCGATCCGTCACTGGGTTCAACCTCACGGCATGGCGCCATGCGAACCCGGATCAGGCGCGCCAGGAGATGGACGAACTCGCGAAGCTGTTCGCGGCCGGCCAGTTGCGCACCACCGTTCACGCCAGCCTCCCACTCAACCAGGCCGCGACGGCCCACGAAATCATCGAAAGCCGATCGCACACCGGACGAATTCTGCTTGTCCCAGCGGCGCCCACGCCCGGGGATCCACAGTCCTAGGCATCCGCACATCGACAATTCCGGATGTCATTGTGTCTGGACGCACCACGACGGCTACCGAAGGTGACGGGCGCGCCAGCACCCGCGCTCTGCCTGCGGCAGATCCGTGCACTTGCACGTGGCGGTCGCTGCTCGCTGCTCGCTGGTCGTGACAGGTCCCTGCCGCGGTGTGACGGCACACGTTCCGTGGCTGATGCCCATACCTCACGCCATCATAAGATGATGTTCGAATCTCGATGCTCGGGTTGCCGTACTCGCTTCGCTGTCGCTGACGTTGCGCGCACCGGTGAGCTTTGCGGTAGGTGTGCGGCCAAGCTGACCTGGGAGTCGCTGCCGCCGGACACGCAACGTTCGATTGATCTAGCGGTCCGTCGAGGGACGCTACAAGCCCTTCTTGCCATGCGCGAAGCAACTCCGCCGATCCGACTGCCGCACGCTGTCGACCTGCTTGCCTTTCGCCACGATGCCGGAGCCGGAACCAGCGACTCGCCGGAATAGTCGGCCCTTCTGCCCAAGGTTGGGTTCGCTCGAACGTCCTCAATTCGGCATGTGCGGAAGCGAGCGGCTCGCGGCACTCGGGGAGATCCGTCACGTACGGTTATCGTCGGG